>CAZXVO010000017.1:0-21125 GCA_964643835.1 uncultured Phenylobacterium sp.
TCCAGGTGTTCTTCTTCCGCGCCGGCCAGAACTGGGGCAACCGCGCCTACTTCCCCCGCGTGGACAAGTCCGACGAGGACGTCGACGTGATGAGCGCCTTCCTGGGCCAGTTCTACGACGACAAGCCGATCCCCAAGCTGATCCTGGTCAGCATCGAGCCCGGCGAGAAGGAGCTGCTGGCGGAAGCCTTCGCCATGAAGGCCGGCCGCAAGGTCGAGATCCTCAAGCCCCAGCGCGGCGAGAAGAAGGGCCTGGTCGATCACGCGCACACCAACGCCCGCGAGGCCCTGGGCCGCAAGATGGCCGAGAGCTCGGCCCAGTCCAAGCTGCTGGCCGGCGTGGCCGAGGCCTTCGGGCTGGAGGCCCCGCCGGAGCGGATCGAGGTCTATGACAACAGCCACATCATGGGGACGAACGCTGTCGGCGGCATGATCGTGGCCGGGCCTGAGGGCTTCCAGAAGAGCCAGTACCGCAAGTTCAACATCAAGGGCACGGACCTCACCCCCGGCGACGACTTCGGGATGATGAAGGAGGTGCTGCGCCGCCGCTTCGGCCGGCTGGTCAAGGAAGAGGAGGAGGGCGCCGAGGCCATCCGTCCAGACCTGGTGCTGATCGACGGCGGCATGGGCCAGGTGGGCGTGGTCATGGAGATCATGGCCGACCTGGGCGTGGACGATATCCCGGTGGTCGGCGTCGCCAAGGGGCCGGACCGTGACGCCGGGCTCGAGCGGTTCTTCATCCCCGGCAAGCCCTACTTCATGCTGGAGCCCAAATCGCCGGTGCTGTTCTACCTCCAGCGCCTGCGCGACGAGGCCCACCGCTTCGCCATCGGCACCCACCGCGCCAAGCGGGCGGTCGACATGAAGAAGAACCCCCTGGATGAGATCGACGGGGTGGGCCCGGGCCGAAAGCGCGCTCTGCTGCACGCCTTCGGGTCCGCCCGTGGGGTGTCCCGCGCCTCGGTGGAGGACCTTGCCAAGGTCGAGGGCGTGAACCAGGCGCTCGCACAGCGCATTTTCGATTTCTTCCGCAAGGCCTAAGGAGACGGCATGAAGTCGATCCCGAATATCCTGTCCGCCGGCCGCCTGGTCCTGACCCTGTTCATGTTCGTGGCCCTGGCGCTCGCCGCCGGCGCCGTGCCCTACTTCGGCGACAACCTGACCGTGCCCCAGCAGTTCGCCCTGCAGCGCTGGGCCTTCTGGGCCTTCGTCATCGCCGCGGTCACCGATTTCTTCGACGGCTGGCTGGCCCGCAAGCTGGACGCCGTCACCGTCTGGGGCGCGATCCTCGATCCCATCGGCGACAAGGTGCTGGTGGCGGGCGCCGTCTTGGGCCTCCTGGCGCTCGGCCCCCAGCCGATGGTCGTCCTGCCGGCCGGCCTGATCCTGTTCCGGGAGTTCACGGTCAGCGCCCTGCGCGAGGTCGGGGCCGGCAAGGGGATCAAGCTGCCGGTGACCCTGCTCGCCAAGTGGAAGACCACGCTTCAGCTTGTGGCTTTGGGCGGCGAACTGCTGCTGGCGGCCTGGGGCGCCTTCGATCTCACCGCCGATCCCACCGTGCGCCTGCCGGTGACCGTCTTCGTCCACGGCCTGCTGTGGCTCGCCACGATCGTCACCCTGATCACCGGCGCCCAGTACTGGGAGCAGATGCGCAAGGCGCTGACGGAGTAACTCAGGCTTTCGGCGTTTCCGGCAGGGGGATGAACTCCTGGTCGTCGGCGTCGGGCAGCTTCATGCGGCCGGCCTTCCAGTCGGCCTTGGCCTGGTCGATCCGCTCCTTGGACGACGAGACGAAGTTCCAGTCGATGAAGCGCGGGCCCACGGGCTCACCGCCCAGCAGCATGACGATGGCCGGCGTCACCGCGGTGAACAGCACCGGCTGGCCAGGCTTGAACACCAGCATCTTGCCCGCGCCATAGGTGTGGCCGTCCACCTCGACCTCGCCCTCGGAGACATAGGCGGCGCGCTCGGGATACTCCGCGGGCAGCTGCGCCTTGGCGCCGGCCGCCAGGCGCCAGTGGACATAGAACATCGGCGAGTGAGTCTTGACCTTGGCCTCGGCGCCGAAGGCCTTGCCGGCGATCAGCCGCGCCCACATGCCGTCCGGGCTCTCATAGGTCGGCAGGTCGTCCACCCCGTGGTGGGCGAAGCTGGGGTCGATCTCCTCCTGGCCGTCGGGCAGGGCGATCCAGGCCTGGATGCCGTGCATGCGCCCGCCGTCCGCCCGCAGGTCCTCGAAGCGTTCCGAATGGGTGATGCCGCGGCCGGCGGTCATCCAATTGACCTCGCCCGGCTGGATCACCTGGTGGGCGCCGACGCTGTCGCGATGGGTGATGCGGCCGTCATAGAGATAGGTGACGGTGGACAGGCCGATGTGCGGGTGCGGGCGGACATCGACGCTGCGCGGGAAGCCGGCCTGGAAGTCGACCGGCCCCATGTGATCGAAGAATACGAAGGGCCCGACCATCCGGTGGCTGTGGAACGGCAGGACCCGGCCCACCTCGAACCCGCCGAGGTCGATCATGGGGGACCTCCGTTTCGCGCTTGCTAGACCCTAGGCCCGAGGAGCGCTTGAACGAAAGGGGCGTGAGCGCGCTCCACACCCATGGGGAGTAGGCGACGCCTACCCCTGCGCGCTCACATAGGGGCTGATCAGGCCCAGCGGGGCGGCGGTGGTGTTCTTCACCGCGCGGATCACGATGCGGCTTTCGATGTTCGACACCAGGCCCAGGCCCAGGATCTTGTCGCGCAGGAAGTCGTCGAAGGCGTGCATGTCGCGGGTCACGACGCGCAGCTCATAGTCGGCGGCGCCGGTCACCGTGGCGCACTGGACCACCTCCGGCAGCTTGGCGATGGCCTGTTCGAAGGATTCCAGGTTGTCCTTGGTCGGCAGGGAGAGCTTGACCGTGCAGTAGACCTCGAAGTTGAGGCCCAGCTTTTCCCGGTCCAGGATGGTCACCCGGCGCTGAATGACGCCCGCGTCTTCCAGGCGCTTGATGCGGCGCCAGCAGGGGCTGGAGGACAAACCGACCCGGTCGGCGATCTCGGCGACGGACAAACCTGCGTCGTGCTGGATCAGATCCAGAATCTTAGCATCGACAGCGTCGAGGGCCTCGGACAAGTTTTCCTCCTGCTCTGGCGGGATATGCGCGTGTTTCTTGCCCCGGAACCGGTTGGCCGGGGCATGCCTTTGGTAAGCAATTGCGGCGAACTTATATGATCTTGCGGGTTCTTTAGGGAGCCTAAAAAGGAAGGAATTTGCGATGCGGCACACCGAAGTGACGCTAGACGACAAATTTCTGCTCAATGAAGGCCGGGTGTTCATCACCGGCGTCCAGGCCCTGCTGCGGGTCCTCATGGATCAGAAGCGTCTGGACCAGGCCGCGGGGCTCAACACCGCGGGCTTCCTGTCGGGCTATCGGGGCTCGCCCCTGGGCGGGCTGGACCAGCAGGCCCACCGCGCGGCCAAGCACCTGAAGGCCGCCGAGGTGGTGTTCAAGGAGGGCCTGAACGAGGACCTCGCGGCCACCGCCGTCTGGGGCAGCCAGCAGGCCAACCTGTTCCCGGGCGCGAAGTTCGATGGCGTATTCGGCATGTGGTACGGCAAGGCGCCCGGCGTCGACCGCACCGGCGACGCCTTCAAGCACGCCAATTTTGCCGGGACCTGGGGCAAGGGCGGCGTGCTGGCCGTGGCCGGCGACGACCACAACTGCAAGTCCTCCACCCTGCCCAGCCAGTCAGAGTACGCCTTCCAGGACTTCGAGATGCCGGTGCTGTCGCCGGCCGATGTGCAGGAGGTGCTGGACTACGGCCTGATGGGCTACGCCATGTCGCGCTTCTCCGGCCTGTGGGTCGGATTGATCGCCCTGGCTGACACCATGGATTCCGGGGCGACCATCGACGTCGACCTGAAGCGCCATCAGATCGCGACGCCCGCCAACTTCGCCATTCCGTCTGGCGGCCTCGGTATCCGGCTCAAGGACCAGCCCCTCGACAAGGAGCGGCGGCTGCGGACCCTGAAGATCCCCGCCGCCCTGGCCTTCGCCCGCGCCAACCGGATCGACCGCGTGGTGCTGCCCGCCGCCCGGCCGCGCCTGGGCGTGGTCTGCCAGGGTCAAGCCTACAAGGACGTCATCGAGGCCTTCGCGGCCATGGGCATCAGCCTGGAGGAGGCCGCCAGCCTCGGCGTCTCGATCTACAAGGTCGGCATGCCCTGGCCGTTGGAGCCGCAAGGCTTGAAGGCCTTCGCCGCCGGCCTCGAGACCCTGATGGTCATCGAGCACAAGCGTCCGCTGATCGAGACCCAGGCCCGCGCGGCGCTCTACGACCTGCCGGCCCACGCCCGCCCGCGGATCATCGGCAAGACCGACGAGAACGGCAACCCGCTGCTGTCCGAACTCAGCGCCCTGTCGGTGGCGGAAGTCGCCCTGGCCATCGCCGACCGTCTGCCGCCGGGCCCGCACATGGACCGGGTGAACGATTACCTGGCCCGCGTCTCCGCCGCCTCCATGGCCGCCGTGACCCTGGCCGCCGAGCAGCAGCGCAAGCCGTTCTTCTGCTCGGGCTGTCCGCACAACACCTCGACCCGCCTGCCGGAGGGCTCCCGCGCCCTGGCCGGGATCGGCTGCCACTACATGGCCAGCTTCTCCGACCCCTCCACCGACCTGAACAGCCACATGGGCGGCGAGGGCCTGACCTGGGTCGGCTCCGCGCCCTTTACGACCGAGAGCCACGTCTTCGCCAACCTGGGCGACGGCACCTACAACCACTCGGGCTCGCTCGCCGTGCGGGCCAGCATCGCGGCCGGCAGCCACATCACCTACAAGCTCCTGTTCAACGACGCGGTCGCCATGACCGGCGGCCAGCGGGCCGAGAGCGGCTTCACCCCGGCCCAGATCACCCGCCAACTGGCGGCCGAAGGCGTGGCGAAGATCGTGATCGTGGCCGACGATCCCACCCGCTATGACGGTGTCACCGACCTGGCGGCTGGCGTCACGGTGCGCCCGCGCAGCGAGTTGATCGCCGTGCAGAAAGAGCTGCGCGACACCCCCGGGACCACGGTCCTGCTCTATGACCAGGTCTGCGCCACCGAGAAGCGCCGCCGCCGCAAGCGCGGCTCTATGGAGGTCGCCACCAAGCGGGTGTTCATCAACTCCCTGGTCTGCGAGGGCTGCGGCGACTGCTCCAAGGCCTCCAACTGCGTCTCGGTCGAGCCGCTCAACACCGAGTTTGGCCGTAAGCGCCGGATCAATCAGTCCAGCTGCAACACCGACTATTCCTGCCTGCAGGGCTTCTGCCCGTCCTTCGTGACCATTGAGGGCGCGGAGAACGCCCAGGCCACCGCCCTGCCGGCGCTCACCGCCGACTCCACGCCGCTGCCGGAGTTCCTGCCGCTGGAGGGCGTGCGCAACATCGTCTTCACCGGCATCGGCGGCACGGGCGTCACCACCACGGCCTCGATCCTGGCCATGGCCGCCCATGTGGACGGCCGCGCGGCCTCGGTCGTGGACATGACGGGCCTCGCCCAAAAGGGCGGCGCCGTGTTCAGCCACGTCCGCATCGGCGAGACCGAGGAGACGGTGATCGGTGGTCGGGTGCCCGCGGCCTCGGCTCACGTGCTGGTGGCCTGCGACATCCTCTCGGCCGCCGGGCCGGACGCCCTGGCCCTCTACGCCAAGGACCGCACCGTGGCCTGTGGCAACGAGGACTTCGCCCCCACCGCCGACTTCGTCACCGACCGCGACGTGCGCTTCGACGCCGGGAACATGGCCCGCCGCATCTCGGCGGCGACCAAGGCCTATGACGAGTGCCCCGCCCACCACCTGGCCGAGACCCGCATGGGCGACGCCATCTACGCCAACATGATCATGCTGGGCTTCGCCTGGCAAAAGGGCCTGATCCCGGTCTCCAGCCGCGCGCTCTACCGGGCCATCCGCCTGAACGGGGTGGCGGCGGAGGAGAACCTCCAGGCCTTCGAACTGGGCCGCCAGGTGGCCCACGACCCGTCCAAGCGCGGCGCCGCGGAGGCGGACGTGCCGACCCCGGAGACCATGGCCCTGGACGCCCTGATCGCCCACCGCGCGGGCGAACTGGCCGCCTATCAGAACCAGGCCTATGCCGACCGCTATTTGCGCCGGATCGACCAGGTTTCGGCCAAGGGCTCGGACGCCCTGACCCGGGCGGTCGCCGTGAACCTCTACAAGCTGATGGCTTACAAGGACGAGTACGAGGTCGCCCGCCTCTATGCCGACGGCCGCTTTGACCAGAGCCGGGGCGCGACCTTCAAGGGCGGCAAGATGAAGGTGCTGCTGTCGCCGCCGCTGCTGTCGCCTAAGGACGCCACTGGCCGACCGAAGAAGATCGCCTTCGGCGGCTGGATGCTGCGGTGGGGCTTCCCGGTCCTGGCCAAGCTGAAGGGCCTGCGCGGCACCCCCTTCGACCCCTTCGGCGGCCATGTGGAGCGCAAGACCGAACGGGCCCTGATCGCGGCGTACGAGGCCGGGCTAGACAAGCTGCTGGCCGGCCTGACACCGGAACGCACCGCCCTGGCCGTCCAGATCGCCCAGGTCCCGCAAGCCATCCGCGGCTTCGGCCCGGTGAAGGAAGCCTCGATCAAGATCGCCAAGGCCGACGAAGCCAAGCTCTGGGCGGCCTGGGACGCGGCCTAGGCCCCCGACCCCTCTCCCCAACCCTCCCCCCTCGGGGAGAGGGCAGGGTGAGGGGGCTACTTCGCCGCCGCCTCGCGCAGCGTGTCCGCAAACGCCTGCTGCGCCTTCCAGAGCTTCTCATCGCTGGCCCGGGGCCAGGCGGAGTTGATAGCGATGACCACCTTTTCCTTCGGGTAGATAAAGACCTGCTGGCCGAAGATGCCCTCGGCCGCGTAGCCGCCCGGCACGAGCCACCAGAAATAGCCGTAGCCGGTCTCGACGCCGCCGGGCGGGAAGCTCACATGGGGCGCGGTGGCGTCGGCGACCCAGCCGTCGGGCAGGACGTCCTTGCCGTCGATCTTGCCGCCGTCCAGCATGAACTGGCCGATGCGGGCATAGTCGCGCAGGGTGATGGAGATGCAGCAGCCGCCGCGCTCATGGCCGGCGATGTCGTCCATCCAGATCCCGTCCTGCTCCATTCCGTAGGGCGCCCAGAGCTTTTCCGACAGGTAGGCCGACAGCGACTTGCCGGTGGCGCTGGAGACCAGGATGCCGGCCAGGTCGGTCTCGCCGGTCTTGTAGACGAACTTGGTCCCCGGCGCGGCCTCGCGGGGCAGCTTGCGCATGTAGCTGACCACCGGATTGACCCCGGCCTCGTCGGTGGAGAAGCCCACCTTGGCCACGTCGGAATTGGGGTCGGTATAGTCCTCGTTCCACTTCACGCCCGAGGTCATGGTGAGCAGCTGGCGCACGGTGACGCCGGCGTATCCGGGGCTGGTGAGCTTGGAGATGTACCGGGTCACCGGATCATCCAGGCTCTTGATATAGCCGTCCTTGATGGCCATCCCGACCAGGGTGGCGGTCACCGACTTGGCCACAGAGAACGAGGTCCAGCGCTCGTTGGGGCCGCGATCCAGGCCATAGCGCTCAAGCACGATCTTGCCGTCCTTCAGCACCAGCACGCCGGAGGTGTGCATGGCCGCCATGTAGCTGGCGGTGTCCCAAGCCTTGCCCTCATAGGTCCATTTGGGATCGATCTGGACGGCGGCCATCGGCAGGGCGTGCACGGTCGCGCCGCGCTTGAACACATGGGCGGGATTGATCTCCTCCATGTGCTTGTAGCCCCACTTCTGCTCCGCCAGCGTCCAGGTCAGCACCGCCGCGCCGCCGGCTGGCTTGTCGGCGGCCAGGGCCGGGCCCGCGGCCGCGACGAACAGGCAAAGGGCCGCGGCGAGTCGTCGTGTGGATCTGGACATGCAGCCTCCCGAAACGCCCGGTGATTCCGGGTCTGGATCCAGGCTTATGGGCCGCGCTTCGGCGGGGCAAGCCGGCCCGGGGGCGCGGATCAGGTCAGGCCGTCTGCTGCAGGTCCGACGGCTCGTCCGCCGCTTCGGCCATGGCCTCGGCCAAGGGGTCGGGCAGGGCCTCAATGGCGGGATCTTCCAGGATCACCCCGATCGTGTCGGCTTCTTCCAGCCGCCGGGCGTCGAAGGTGGCGTCGCGCAGATCGGCGTGGCGCAGGCGCGCGCCGCTCAAGCGGATAGGACGCACCTGTTCGCCGAGCGTGAAGTCGACGAGGGTCGCCTCGCGCAGAGACGCCTTGGACAGGTTGGCCCGCGACAGGTCGGCGCCGCGCAGGTCCGCGCCGTCTAGTTGGGCCCCGCGCAGGTCCGCGCCGCTCAGGTCGGCGGCCAAAAGGTTGGCGCGTGACAGGTCGAGCCCGATCAGGATGGCGTTGGCCGCCTGCAGGCCCACGAACTCACCGCCGACCAGGACGTCGTCCACCACCCGCAGGTCTTCGCCCCGCACATCGGCCTGGGCGCCCTGCTTGCCGCCGGTCATCCGCCAGAGTTGGTGGCCGGACAGGCGTTCGAGCAGCATGGGGCGGCGGGCCACGGCCTCTTTGCTCGGCTCGCGGATCACGCCCTTGGTCTTGGCGTCCTTGAGCACCGCCCCCTTCAGGTTGACGTTCTTGAGCACGGCGCCCGAGAGCTCGACGCCCTCCAGGTTCGAGCCGCTCAGGTCGACGCCGTCCAGGGTGGCGCTCTCGAAGCTGGCGTTCTTCAGTTTCGCGCCGGACAGCTTGGCGTCCACCAGGGCGCAGTCGGAGAAGTCGGCGTTGTCGGCGGTGCTGCGATCCAGATTGGCCCGCTTCAGGTTCGCGCCCGTCAGGACCGCGCCGGTGGCGTCCGTCGCTCGGGACTGGCCGCCCTCGCCGCCGCTGAGGGCGCTGTCGCCCGAATTCTGCACCACCTTGCCCGGCCGGCAGTCGGCGTCGGTCATGTCGACGCCGGTGAGGTTGGCGCCGCACAGGACGGTGCCGCGCAGGTCGGCGCGGACCAGGGTCGCCCCGGTCAGATCCGACTGGGAGAGGTCGCAGCCGAACAATACGGCCTGGTCCATCCGCGCCACGCGCAGGTCGCAGCCCACCAGGCTGCAGGCGCTGAGATCCACTTCGCGGAGGTCCCGCCCGGCGAAATCCAGGCCGTCGAGGACCGTGTAGCGCAGGATCAGACGCATGCCGCCGCCGACACGGTTCACGAACCGCTCGTGCGCGTTGAGGGCCTCGTCGAGCTGCGCCTGGGTGAACGCCGTCATCCTACACCTCTAAGGTTGGGGGCAGAATGAACGCGAAACGTGTCTCAATCCTTTACCGTATCCCTTTGCGCGAGATCGTACCGGGTGGTGTGGCGTTCTGACACGCCCGCGCCGGATGCCGATATCAGGCGGCGAGAAGACTCGATTGCGGCTCCCCTTGCGGCAGCGATTCCGCTAACCAGCGGGCATGGCGGAATTCGATTTTGACGCAGTGGTCGTGGGCGCGGGCGCGGTGGGCCTGGCCTGTGGTTATGCTCTGGCGCGGCGTGGCTTGGTGGTGGCGGTGCTGGAGGCCGGCCCGATCATCGGCGAGGGCGTCTCGGCCCGCAATTCCGAGGTCGTGCACGGCGGCCTCTACTACGCCACCGGCTCCCTGAAGGCGCGGCTGTGCGTCCAGGGTCGGCGCGCGCTCTATGCGTTCTGCGACAGCCACAAGGTGGCCTACGACAAGTGCGGCAAGCTGGTGGTGGCCACCAACGCTGAGGAGGTCGCCCGGCTGGACGGCATCCTGGCTCAAGCCCAGGCCAACGACGTCGAGGGCATGGCCCACCTGACCAAGGCCCAGGCCCTGGCGCTTGAGCCGGAACTGAACTGTGACGCCGCGCTGATCTCGCCGGAAAGCGGCGTGTTCGACAGCCATGGCTACATGCTGGCCCTGCAGGGCGAGATCGAGGCCGCGGGCGGCGCCGTGGTCACCTCTACCCCCTTCGAGGGCGCGACGCCCCTGGAGGCCGGCGGGTTCGAGGTTCGCGCGGGCGGGGATGAGCCTACCGTCCTGACGGCGCGGCGGCTGATCACCGCGCCTGGCCTCTCTGCCCAGGCGGTTGCGGCGACCATCGAGGGCTTCCCGACCGACACCATCCCCAAGGGCCACTACGGCAAGGGTGTCTATTTCCGACTGACCGGCAAGGCGCCCTTCGCGCGGCTGATCTATCCGCCGCCGATCCCAGGCGCGCTCGGCACCCATTATCGCCGCGACCTGGGCGGTCAGGCCGTGTTCGGCCCCGACCTCGCCTATGTGGACAGCCTGGACTACAGCGTCGATCCGGCCCGCGCGCCGGAGTTCTACCGCTATATCCGCAAGTTCTGGCCCAGCCTGCCGGACGGCGCCCTGGCCCCCGACTATGCCGGCATCCGCCCCAAGCTGCATGGTCCCGGCGAGAAGCAGCCGGACTTCCGCATCGAC
Organism: uncultured Phenylobacterium sp.; assembly: GCA_964643835.1. Classification (GTDB taxonomy): domain Bacteria; phylum Pseudomonadota; class Alphaproteobacteria; order Caulobacterales; family Caulobacteraceae; genus Phenylobacterium. The sequence goes on from CAZXVO010000017.1 coordinate 10,431, forward strand.
GGTCCTGAAGCCCATGGGCTGGCCGACCTGGTCACCCTGTTCGGCATCGAAAGCCCCGGCCTGACCTCGTCCCTGGCCATCGGCGAAGAGGTTGCGGGGCGGCTGGGGCTTTAGAAATCACCGCTCATCCCGGCGAATGCCGGGACCCAGGTGACGCGCGCGGTTGTTCGCCGGCCATGGCGCTGTTGGTGGGCTTGCCTGAAGCTCGGAGCCTTGCGATCTGGATCCCGGCGTTCGCCGGGATGTGCGGAGAAGGGGATTAGCCCAAGTCCCCCACGCAGGCTTTCAGGGCCTCGGACGGACTGGCCCGCTCCAGGTGGATCAGCGACCAGACGGCGAAGAACAGCAGCGGCCAGCGCTCGGCGCCGCCGGTCTCGAAGCTCGCCTTCACCGCATCGGCCGGGCGCACGCGGCGCACCGCCTCCAGGCCGCAGATCCGCTCGGCGATGTCGGCGGCGCGCGGGGCGATCCAGGCGTCCACCGGCACGGTGAAGCCCTGCTTGCGCGCCCAGGGCTCGGCCGCCGGGCAGACCCCCTCCAGCCACTTGCGCAGGATCCACTTGCCATAGCGCCCGCGCACCTTGAACCGGTCGGGCAGGGGGAAGGCGAAGGCGGCGACCTCGGGGTCCAGGAACGGCGTACGCCCCTCCAGACCATGGGCCATCAGGCAGCGGTCGAGTTTCAGCAGCAGGTCGTTGGGCAGCCAGGTCTCAATGTCGCGCCACTGGGCCTGTTGCAGGCGGCTCAGCCCCTTTGGCGGGGCCGCCGCCGCACGCCAGCGCTCCAGGGCCGCGGGGTCCGCGGGTCGGGGCTCGGCGGCGCGTCCGCCCAGCCAGGCGGGGCGCAGGGCCCGGCGATAGCGGCCATAGCCGCCGAACAGCTCATCCCCGCCCTCGCCGGTCAGGACGACGGTCAGGGTCCCCTTGGCCGCCTCCGCCAGCTTGTAGGTCGGCAGGGTCGCATAGTCGGCGGTGGGGTCGTCCATCGCCCAGGCGACGTCCGGCAGGATCCGCCAGAAGTCCTCTTCGCCGAACCGGGTCTCGCGCCAGTCCAGGTTCAGGGCCTTGGCCACCCGCTCGGCCTGGGCGCGCTCGTCCCGCGCGCCGGGCGCATCGAACCCGCAGGTGAAGGCGGTCACCGGCCGTTCGTTCAGCCGCGACATCAGGGTCGCCATGGCCGCTGAGTCGATCCCGCCCGACAGGAACAGGCCATAGGGCACGTCCGAGCGCTGGTGCACCCGCACGCTGTCCTCCAGCACCGCGTCCAGGCGCCGGACAAGCTCATCCTCCCCCGCCCGCGCGGTGGAGAGGGCGTGACTGGGCTCTGAGATCAGCCGTCGCCGGCCCTGGCGCACCAGCCTGCCCTCGACCACCTCGGCGATCTCGCCGGGCTCCAGCCGGTGTACGCCCCGGAAGATGGGTGAAAGGGTGTAGTTGAAGGCCAGCAGTTCCGCGGCGGCCTCAGGCTCCATCTCCGGCGCCAGCAGGCCGGCCTCGAGGAAGGCCCGCGGCTCGGAGGCGAACAGCACCGCGCCGTCCTTCTCCAGCACATAGAGCGGCTTGATCCCGAACGGGTCGCGCACCAGCCAGGTCCGCCCGTCCCCGCCCACCAGGCACAGGGCGTACATGCCGCGCAGGCGCTGGAAGGCGGCGGGGCCTTCCTTTGCATAGAGGTGCAGCAGGGGCTCGAAGTCCGAGCCGGTGGCGAGTGTGTCCTTCAGGCCGAACTCGGCGGTCAGTTCGAGATAGTTATAGACCTCGCCATTGCCGATGACGGTCGATCCGGCCGCATGCAGGGGCTGCCAGCCGCCCTCCAGGTCGATGATCGACAGCCGGGCGTGGGCGAAGGACAGGCCCTGGTGGTCCTCCACCCGCACCCCGTTGGGGCCGCGATGGGTCAGGGCCTCGATCATCGGGCGCGCCGACCCCGGCCCGTGCAGCACCCCGGCGATGCCGCACATCAGCCGGCTCCGTAGTCGGCGAACAGGGCCTTCCACTGGGCCACGACCGCGGCCTCGGAAAACTCCGCCTCCACCCGCTCGGCGCCGTTCTGGGCCAGACGGATGCGCAACATGGGATCGGCCAGCACGCGCTTGACCTCGGCGGCGAAGGCCTCGGCGTCGTCGACCGGCGCCAGCAGGCCGTCGGCGTCATGCCGGATCAGGGCCGCGGGCCCCTGGCTGGCCGCCGCCACGACGGGCAGGCCGTGCGCCCAGGCCTGGATCACCACATTGCCCAGGGGCTCGTATCGGGACGGGAAGACGCAGACATCCGCCGCCCGGTAGAGGGCCGAAGGGTCGGTCCGCCAGCCCAGGAAGCGCACGCGCCCAGCCACGCCCATCGCTTCGGCCATGGCCTTCAGCTTGGCCTCCAGCGGCCCGGCCCCGGCGATCCAAAGATAGGCCTCCGGGATCTGGGTGAGCGCCGTCAGGTTCACGTCATGGGCCTTGGACTCATGCAGCCGGCCCATGGCCAGCAGCAGGGGCGCGTCGTCAGGGGTGTCCAGGCTCGCCCGGTCCACCGCCGCCGTATCCGGCGGGGCGGCGGCGAAGTTGGGAATGCAGCGGACCCGGCCGGCCGGCCAGCCCTGGGCCACGATCCAGTCGGCGATATCCTCGGTGTTGGCCACCAGGTGATCGAAGCCGCGATAGTATTTGAGATTGTAGTAGCCGCCGAGCCGTCCGATCCGCGCCCACGGCCCGCGCGGGGTGTGCCTTGCGGCCCGGTTCATCCAGGCCAGGGCGACCTTGACGTCCTGCTTTTGGGCGAAGGTCTTGATGCGCGGCTTGGTGATCAGGTCCAGCGGACCGCCGAATCGGTAGGTCTCTACGCGCACTCCAGCGGCCGCCAGCGCCGCCTCGCGGTTGGCGTTGGGGCGGATGGCGCAGGCCTGAGGGCCGTCCGCACGGGCCAAAGCCCCGACGAGGTCGAGGAAATAGGTTTCCGCGCCGCCTTCGCCGGCCGTTCCGAGGAGGTGAAGCACGCTCATGTCGGTCGGCAAACTAGCCGGCCTTTGCGTCGCGCCCAAGCCGCTTGAACGGGCGAAAAACAATCCCTATAAACCGCCCCTCGCCGAAAGGCCCGGCGGCTGGGTAGCTCAGATGGTTAGAGCGGTGGATTCATAACCCACAGGTCGGCGGTTCGATCCCGCCCCCAGCTACCACTTCCGAAAAGCCCCGCTCCGGCGGGGCTTCTTGCTTTTGGGGCGCTGCTAGTTCCCCACCTCGATCTGCACCTCATTCCTGCGCATGAACCAGGGCGTCCACGGCGGGTCATATTGCGCCAGGGTCGCGCCGGAGCGGGCCTTGAGGCCCTTGGCGGCGATCCAGGCCTCGAGCTCGCGCGTCCGCTCGGCGAAGTTCTTCGCGTTGGCGACGCCGGAATAGGTCAGCACCGCCATGCGCCGGGCCGGTTCCTGGCGGAAGCTGACGTCCGGGTCGTTCGGGCGGGGCAGGGTGTCGAGGGAATACGCGCTGGGCATCATGAACTGGACGGTCCAGCGGCCGGCGGCGGCGGGCGTCTGGGCGACGGGGGCGGTCATGGCGATCTTCTCGCCCTTTTTGGCCTGGGCCACCGGCGCGGTCATGGCGATCTTGGCCCGGCCCTGGTTGGCCCCGAAGATGTAGCCGGCCAGCTTGCGGAAGCCCGCCTGCACCGCCTGCTTCTGGTCGCCGCCCACCTCGACCTCGGCCACCACATAGGGCGCATAGCGGCGCAGCTCGACCTTGCCCTCGGTGAGCTCCACCTGGTGCTTGGGACTTTCGATGGCCATGGCGGGGGCTCCGATCAGGCTGGCGGCGAGGACGAGGACGACGAACAGGGATCGCATGGCGGACTCCAGACCGGGGAAAGCCTGGCCCGGCCCGAGAGTTACGGCAACCGCTCGAGCCCGGACGCGTTCCTTGACGATGACCCAGGACCCACCCAAGCCATCGCCCCAGGATCCCGTCCTCGACACCGGCCAGGAGGAGGTCTTCTCCCGCGCCGAGGTGGAGTTGGGGCGCATCGAGCATGGCGCCGACGCCGGACGCCAGGCGAAGCCCGTCGAGCCGGATAACCCCGTTCCGCCCGCAGGTTGACGCCTTCGCCCGGCGCGTGGCAGTCCTGCCCCATTGCGGGGAGGCTAGGCCCCTTTCGCGATCAATGATCCGGGCGGATGGGGGCGTTCGATGAAAGAGTTCATTCTGCTCGTGACCTGGTTCATCAGCGGCCAGACCGGCTCCAGCTACACCGCCACCTTCACCTCGAAAGCCACCTGCGAGGCCGCCCGCGTGGCCCTGAGCGCCGACGAGGCGGCCATGGCGAAGCAGCAGGAGGCCGACAACAAGGCCATGAGGCGGGCCGGCGCCGCCGTGATCCTCGAGCCCCGCAGCCCGCGGCTCTCAGCCGTCTGCGTCGAGCGTTAGTCCGGTTCGTTAACCGCGAAGTCGTCGTCAGCGCACGCGCAGGGCCTTATTGCAGCGCAAAAATCGCCTTTAAAGTCGGCATCAACAGCCCTCTGTAGTTAACGGCTGAAGTAGTCATTGCATTGCAACAATCGTTGGTCATAAACCGACGAAGTCCCGCGCCTCCCCGCGCGGGCTTAGTGGAGTACCTCGCATGATCATGACGTCCCTTCGCACGGTCCCCAGCCTGTTCGTGGGCCGCCGCGCCCTCGTCGAGGCCGTCCAGATCGACGTGAACGACCGCCAGCCCGGCCGCACCGCCTTCACCTGCGGCGCCTGCAACGAACCGATCCACGTGGCCGATGGCCCCGAGGCCCTGCGCGACGTGGTCGTGAAGTGCCGCTGCGGCGAGTTCAATCAGCTCTAAGACCCTACGGGCGGCCCGCCGCCCGGTAGATCGCATCGATCGCCGCCATGTTGGCGATCGCATCCGCCCCGCCCGTGATCTGGGCGGCGCGGCCCGCCAGCACCTCCAGCACATGGTCGAGCTGCGCCTCGTAGGTGGTGGGGCCGTCCGTGGGCAGGACGGTGGTCTCGCCCCCGATCGTCGTCGTCATCCGGCAGCCGATCTGCGGGGCGATGAAGTTGATGATCTCCAGGCGGCCATTGTCGCCCTCCAGCACCGCCACCGCGCCGGGCGCGTCCGGGATCATGGAGCAGGAGATCTGCGCCTCCACCCCGCCGGGAAAGGCCAGGGTGGCGCTCATGGCGGCGTCCACGCCATTGTCGAACACCCCTTCAGCCGACAGCACCTGTGGCTCTGCGCCGATCAGGGTGCGCAGGATGTGCAGGGGATAGCAGCCCAGGTCCATCAGGGCGCCGCCCGCCTGGTCGGCCCGCCAGCGCAGGTCGTCGATGTCCTTCTCAATCGGAACCTGGAACAGGGCGTGGGCCTTGCGGATCGGCCCCAGGGCGCCAGACCGGACCACCTCCAGCGCCCGCCTCATCACGGCGTGGAACCGATAGTGAAAGGCCTCGATCAGCGGCAGGCCCGCGCGCGCCGCCGCCTCGACCATGGCCGCGGCTTCGCCTGCGTTGCGGGCGAAGGGCTTCTCGCACAGCACCGGCTTGCCCGCGGCCAGGGCCGCAAGGGTCCAGGGCGCGTGCCCGGCCGGCGGCAGGCCGACATAGACCAGGTCGACATCTTCCCGGGCGATCAGGCTGGCATAGTCCGCCGCGACGTGCGGGACGCCATGGGTCGCGGCATAGGCGCGGGCCCGTTCAGGATCGCGGGCGGCGACCGCGGTGACCTCGATGTCCGCGCGGCCCGCAGCGGGGGCGATGATGGCGGTGGTGGCGATCCGGGAGGCGCCGAGCAGGCCGATGCGAAGCGTCATGACAGGCCTCAGGCGACGACCGCCGCGCCCCACTCGTTCCAGCCGGCGATGCGCGGCGTGTTGGGCACGTACATGGTCTCCAGCCAATCGACCTTGAACCCGGCCTCGCCGATGGCGCTGGCCACCGGGCGACACAGATGGCAACCGCCGGCCAGGCGCTTCCAGATCGGCTCAACCCGCCGCTGCCACTTGGCGACGTCCGGGTCCGGCGCCAGGCCGTGTTCGCAGAACAGCAGCCGGCCGCCGGGCTTCAGCACCCGTCGCGCCTCGGCCAGGGCCGCCTTGGGTTGGTGAACCGAGCACAGGGTGAAGGTGCAGACCACCGTATCGAACCCCTTGTCCTCGAAGGGCAGGGCCTCGGCCACGCCGTCCGCCACCTGGACCTTCAGGCCCTCGGGCTTGGGGGCCGCCAGGGCGATCTGGCGCAGTTCGGGTGAGGGATCGACACCGATCACCTCGTCCACCTTGGTCGGGTCATAGCAGGCCAGGTTCAGCCCCATGCCGACGCCCAGTTCCAGCACCCGGCCGGCGGCGCGCGGCACCACCTTGGCGCGCTGCTTCATCATCGGCGGCGAGGAGCAGGCCGAGGTCAACAGCTTGGGCAGGATGAAGCGTTCATAGAGCGACGGCACAGCGATCTTCCCCCGAGTGATGGGAGAGAGCTTAGACCGGCGGGGCCGATCCGCCAGGGGAATTCAGGCCGCCGCGGCGTCCTGCTTGTCGCCCAGGTTCTCCTGCAGGGCGCGCAGCAAGGTCTCCGGCTTCATGGGCTTTTCGACCACTCCGTTCATACCGGCGGCCAGGTAGCCGGCGGCGTCCTCCGGGTCGGCGTTGGCGGTCAGGGCGATGATCGGCACCGCGCCGGCCGGGCCGGTCATGCGGCGGATCTCACGGGTGGCGGCGACGCCGTCCATCCGCGGCATCTTGATGTCCATAAGGATCAGGTCGAAGCGGCCGGAGCGCGCGGCGTCCACCGCCTCGACGCCGTCGGTCACGCTCTCGGAGGTGCACTCGAACATCTCGCACAGGGTCTCGGCGACCATGCGGTTGGTGGCGTTGTCGTCGACCACCAGGATGTGGGCGCTGCGGGCGGACTCGGCCGGCAGGCCGCTGTCCTCGCCCTGCGGCTGGGCGCGGGGCGCCTCGAATTCAAAGACCAGGGTCTCGCCGCCGCCCAGGTTGTCGTCGGCGCGGATCTGGCCGCCCAGGCTGGCGAGGATCTTGTGGCCCAGGGCGGAGGTCAGGGCGGTCTCGAGGCCGAACAGCGCCTCGATCTGCTGGATGTCGAGGGCGCGCTCGCCGAGGCTGCGCTCCCCCCCGCCACGGACGCGACCCTGGATGCGGATGGTGTCGCCGCAGGCCACGGCCCGCAGTGAGGCTTCCACCGCGCCCCGACGCACGCCGGCCAGGGCCTGAGCGATGAAGCCGTCGAAGGCCTGGATGGTGCGGGCTGCGTCGATCATCGCCGTCGCATCCGGATCGCCGTCATAGGAGACCAGCAGGGTCACGCCGGAGGCGCGGGCGCGCTCGCCCCAGCGGGCCTCCAGGTCGTCCACCAGGTCGCGCAGGCGGCAGGCGGAAGGATTGAAGCTGACACCGGCCGAGTCGGCGGCTTCCAGGTCCATGGTCGCGGAGACGATCTGTCGGACGCTGGCGCAGGCCTCGATGACGCCGGCTACACAAACCTGGGCGTCCGGCCCCAGCGGTTGACGGGCCAGCCGGTCGGCGAGCGCGAGCACGCCCTCCATCTGTTGATGGATCTCGCTGGTGACGCGCTCGAATACGAACTGTTGCGACGACATGCGGGGCGAACGCCTTGGGTTACCTTTACCCAGAATGCGCACGAGCGCTTGCAGAGACGTTAAATTCGCTGCGAATCACTTCCGACGGATGCAACCGGCAGATATTGCAGGGAAATTTTTTCGATACCGAAGTTCCCCGATCTGGGTTTCTTGGCGATTTCGCCTCGTCGGGCAAAAAAAGGGGCGGCGGATTGCTCCGCCGCCCTGAAGGTCCCGGGGAGGAAACCCGGAGCTCGTGATGCGCTAGAACCGGTACTGCAGCTCAACGCCATAGGTGCGCGGCTGGATGATGCCGCGGTTGATGGCGACGCCGGTCTGACGCAGATAGGGGGTCCCGCCGACCACCAGACCCGGGTTCGGGTTGGCGAAGATCGCGGTCGGATTGGTGGAGCCGGTGGAGGTGAAGCCTTCCTCGTCGAAGGCGTTCTTCACGAAACCGATCAGGTCGTACTTGCCGTCGGCGTCCTTCCACAGCACCCGGAAGTCGGCGGTTCCGTAGGCCGGAACCTCGAAGGCCGGATCGTTGAAGGGCTGGTAGATGGTCGAGTCGGTCCAGGTGTAGGTGCCCGACAGGATCAGCGAACCCGGCGCGAAGTCGAAGGTGTAGTTGGCGTTGAACGCGAACTTGTTCTCCGGCGACTGGAACAGCTGCGAGCCCTTCAGGTCCTGGAACACTAGGCGCACGCCATTGGTCACCGCGGCGCCGCCGGCCGGCTTGGCGCCGGGCAGCAGGGCCGAGGGGTCCGCCGGATCGTAGAAGCAGCAGCCCTTGGTGATCTCGGTGTTCAGGTAGCCGTAGGAGGCCGAGACCTGCAGGGCGCGGGTCGGCTGCCACTGGGCTTCCAGCTCGACACCCCAGGCGGTGGCGTCGACATTGACGAAGTTGTTCGCCGAAGCCGCGCCGGCCGCGTTCAGCTGCTGCAGGTTCAGCTGCAGGTCCTTGTAGTCGTTGTAGAAGACCGAGCCGTTCAGGATCAGGCGGCGCGCGATGGTCTTCTTCATGCCGACTTCGAAGGCGTCGACAGCCTCCTGCTTGGCCTGCGGCTGGGGCGCGAGCGTGCCCAGGAGGAAGCCGCCCGACTTATAGCCGCGGCTGTACTTGGCGTAGTACAGGCTGTCGCTGTCGGGGGTGTAGTTCACGTCCAGGGACCCGGTGACGGCGTCCCACGAGCCCGACATGTTGCGGAAGTTCTGTACGCCCGGCGTGGCCGGATCCATGTCGCTGGAGACGTCGAAGGCCGCCGCGCCGAAGGCGATCGAGGGGCTGAGCAGGACCAGGCGCTGGGACTCGTAGCCGTCCTTCTCGTCCTTGGTGTAGCGCAGCCCGCCGGTCACGGCCCAGGTTTCGTTGAACCGATAGGTGGCCTGGCCGAAGACCGCATAGGCCTTTGAGATCAGGCTGGCCTGCTGGTCGGCGAAGTTGCGCGCCGGATTGGCGGCGGCGGGCGTGCCGGCCAGGGTCAGCGGCGTCGCGAGTTGCGCCTGTTGCGGCGCGGCCAGCTGGATCTGCTGACGGTACTTCTCGTGATACTGGTACAGGCCCAGGATCCAGGTCAGCGGACCGTCGGACTTCGAGCTCAGATTGATCTCGTTCGAGTAGTACTTCTTGTGCTCGTTGAAGTCCGTCGTCTGATCCGGATAGTAGGGAACCAGCATGCCGGGGATGGTGATCGGGCCGGTGCGGCTCGTGCTGTCGTAGTCGCCACCGGTCTGGTAGTTGTACTGCTGGAAGCCGCCGATGTACTTCAGGTCGGCCCAGCCGAGGTCGTAGGTGACCTGGGTGGTCAGCAGGTGGTTGCCGCGCAGGTGACCGTAGCCGTCGCGGTTGGTGTTCATCTTGTAGGGATCGGACACGGCCGGGTTGGCGGTCGTGTAGCCGTACTGCGGATTGGGCAGCAGGCCGCCGATGGGCTGGAACACGCGGGTGGTGTCATAGGGCGTCACCAGGTTGGCGAGGCGGTCGCCCACGCCCATGGTGTCGTCCCAGTTGGTGCGCGAATACCGCACCCAGGCGGTGGCGTTGTCGCCCAGCTCGGCGTCGGCCTGGAACTCGAAATAGGTCCGCTTGATCGTGCCGCCGTCGTTGGCCGTGCCGATGTTCTCGATGAAGCCCTGGCGCTGCCAGTCCTGGCTGCCGCCGATCTTGAAGCGCAGGGTGTCGGCGACGGGGATCGAGACCACGCCTTCGACGCGGGTGCGGTCATAGTTGCCATACATGGCGCGGAGTTCGCCGCCGAAGTCGTGGTCGGGGCGCTTGGAGACGGTGTTCACGGCGCCGCCCATGGCGTTGCGGCCATAGAGGGTGCCCTGCGGCCCGCGCAGGATCTCGGTGCGCTCGACGAACAGCGGCGTCTTGAACAGCTCAGACGACGAGGCCGAGTAGAAGCCGTCGGTGTAGGTCGCCACGCCCGGGTCGTTGCCGACATAGAAGGTGTTGCGGCCGGCGCCGCGCAGCGAGACGCGGTCGGTGCCCGAATAGTTCATGCCGGGCGTGAAGTTCACGAAGTCCTGGATGCCGGTCATGCCGACGACGTCGCGCTGGCTCGAGGTGAAGGCGGAGACGGCCACCGGCACGTCCTGCAGCGCCTGCTCGCGCTTCTCCGCAGTGACGACCAGTTCCTGGATGGTGAAGTCGTCGCCGGCGGCCTCCTGGGCCAGGGCCAGGGCGGGGGCGGAGAGTGCGAGAGCTGAAGCCCCGGCGGCGAGCGCGAGGCGCAGCCGCAGGCTGTTGAATGACGTCATAGATCCTCCCAAGGCGATGGGACGTGTTGGTTCACGTCACCGCCGCCCGCGTGATGCGCGTGCAAATGAGGCCGGACGCGGGGAGGCGTCCGGATGGGCGGGAACGTCGGGGTGGGCGGCGCCCGCGTCAATTGTGGCGGGCGCTAAGTGATCGCAATTCACTCTCGCGGAAGCGGCAATGTTGCTGAAATACCGCGTTTTCGAATTAGCCGCACAAAACTGATCGCCGTTCTTTGGCGCGTTTGTGAATCAAAGGTGAAGCTTCAACTCTCGCCTCACGCTGCACACCCAATGTTCGAAACCGTAGGTGTGCGCATAGAAAAAGGGCGGCGGATTGCTCCGCCGCCCTTGAAATTCTTGCAGAAACCCG
>CAZXVO010000017.1:21135-33391 GCA_964643835.1 uncultured Phenylobacterium sp.
ACCATTTGTTGTACAGGGTTGTTGTGCTATTTAAAAAGGGGGGGGGGTTGGGGCCGCCGCCCTTCCTGATCCGGGGATCAGACTAGAGGCTTACCAGCGCTTGGTCACGGCCATGCCGTAGGTGCGCGGTTCGCTGAAGAAGGCGTTCCGATACAGACCCGAGGAGTCGTCGGTCAGGTAGGTGTCGGTGATCGCTTCCTCGTCGGTGGCGTTCTTGACGAAGCCTTCGAGGATCCAGCCCTTGTCCTGGTTGGCCACGGTGAGCGTCAGGTTGACGTTCTGCCAGCCGTCGATCCGGTCGGCCGTGGAGTTGTAGATCCGGGAGAAGGTCTTGCTCTGACGGTAGTAGTCGCCGCGCAGAACCGCATCCCAGCCGTTGCCGAAGTCGAAGGTGTACTGGGCGCCGAAAGAGGTCGTCCAGTGCGGGGCGTTCGGCAGTTCCTTGCCCTTCAGGTTGACCGCCACGCCGTCGCTGGCGGCGCCGAAGGCGCCCGAGCAAAGGCCCAGCAGGGCAAAGGGGTTGTTCGTGGCGTTGGAGAACGTCAGCGCCGTGGCCGCGGTGGCCTTGGAGACCACGCAGTTGGAGGCGGCCGAAGACTTCACCACCATCAGGTTGGGATCACCCTGGGTGCGGTTGAAGGTGTCGATCGACGAGCCGTTGGCGATCTCGGTGTCGAGCCAGCCGATGGCGGCGTTGAACCGCAGCGACCGGATCGGCGACCAGATCGATTCCAGTTCGACACCCTTGATCTTGGCGTCGATGTTCTCGTTGGTCGAAGCGCGGTTGACGATCTTCGAGACCTGGTAGCCCTTGTAGTCGTAGTGGAAGACCGACCCGTTGAGGACCAGCGAGCCGTCCAGCAGGGTGTTCTTCATGCCGAATTCGATGGAGTTCACGAATTCCGGCTCGAAGGTGGCCGGGCCACAGACCACGCCGCCGCCATTGGTGCAGGGCGGGTTCACGCCGCCGGCCTTGTAGCCGCGCGAGAAGAAGCCGTAGACCAGGGTGTCGTCGGTGAAGCCCAGTTCCGGCTTCCAGTCAAAGCCGAAGCGGCCCGTGGTTTCCTTGAACTGCACTTCCTGGTGGACGGCCGCCAGCGGGCCGGCGGCTTCACCGGCCTTCAGGGCGACGCCCAGGGCGACCGGGTGGGTTTCAACCTTCTTGTCGTCGTCGGTGTAGCGCAGGCCGAGCGTCCACTTGAAGGTGTCGGTCATCTGATAATAGACCTCGCCGAAGAGAGCCTTCGACTTCAGGTGGTACGGCGCGTAGCTGTCATAGTAGTTGCGGCCCGAGCGGTTCGGGGTGGCGCTCTGGTCGACCGGGATGCAGCCCGTACCGCCCGTGCAGTTCGGGTTGCCGACGCCCAGCAGGTTGTTGACCTGATAGTAGGCGGTGCCCGTGTTGAACATCACGTAGTAGTCGCCGTCGTCAGCCTTGAAGTCGACATAGATGGCGCCGACGTTGAAGTTGACCGGACCGTCGAACGAGGACTGCAGGCGCAGTTCCTGGGTCCACTGCTTCGACTTGCTGGACGAGATGTCCGAGGTGGTGAAGCGGTTCTGCTTGCCGTTCTGGCCATCGGAGACCACGCCGCCGGGGAACAGCGCGCCGTACACGGTATTGTAGTTCGCACCGGCCGCGGCCAGGGCGGCGCCGAAGGCGTTCACCGGGTTGGGCGTGGTGTTGAAGGCGGTGGTCGGGGTGTAGCGGTTGTAGTCCTGCCGGGTGAACAGGTCGTTCTTGGAATAGGAGGTCAGCGAGGTCAGCTTCAGGCTGTCGGTGACGTTCCAGTCCAGGTTCAGTTCCCAGATGTCGGTCGAGGCTTGGTAGATGGGGTCGAAGGTCGACTCCATGTCCCGCACGTCCGGGGTCTGCATCTTGCCGGCATAGGCGTCGCCGGTTTGCAGGCCGGTCAGAGCGCCGAACAGGCCGCCCAGGGTGCCTTGCGAGTTCACGGTGCCCAGCACGCCGGCCGAGTACAGCGAGGTTTCCTGACAGCCGACGCTGAAGAGGCCGCGTTGAACCTGGCCGATCAGGCCGCCAAAGGCGGTGGAGTAGTTGACGCCGGCGACGTTGGCCGGGCCGGTGTCCTTGGTGCAGTACTGCTTGCCGATCCGCGAACGATGGTCGTCCTCGTGGAAGCGGTCGTACATCAAGGTGGCCTTGAAGTCGTCGTTCGGCGTGAAGGCGACGGTGGCGCGGACGCCGTACAGGTCGCGGTCATCGACGTCGTTGCCGGTGACGATGTTCTTGCCGTAGCCCTCGCGCTTCAGGGCCGAACCGGCCACGCGCACCGCCAGCATGTCGCCGACCGGCACGTTGATCATGCCGCGGAACTTCTGGCCGCCGAAGTTGCCGAGCTCGACCCGGGCGTTGGCTTCGAAGCGGTCGACCGGCTTGTTGGTCAGCAGGTTGACCACGCCGCCGGTGGCGTTGCGGCCGTACAGGGTGCCCTGGGGACCGCGCAGAACTTCGACGCGCTCGACGTCGTAGAACTCGGTCTCGAACAGGTTGTTGGCGGTGAGCGGGGCGTTGTTCAGGTGGATGCCGGTGCCGGCGTCGCCCGAACCGGCCACCAGCTTGGAGCCGACGCCCCGAATCTGGAAGTTATAGCCGGTGAAGTTGCCCTTGGAGAAGTTGACGTTCGGAATGGCCAGAACCAGGTTCGGGCCGCCGTCGATCTTTTGCTTCTGGAGCGTGTCCTGACTGAACGCGGAGACCGCGATCGGCACGTCCTGGATCGACTCTTCCTTTTTCTGCGCGGTGACGACCAGCTCTTCGATGATCGTGGCGCCCCCGGATTGGGCGAAGGCCGGTTGGGCCATGGCGGCGAGCGCGGCCGCTGAAGCGCCCACGGCCAAAAGGCTCCGCAAGTGCAGAGTTCTTTGCATACGTGTTTCCTCCCATGGCGGCCGGACTCTATAGGCCGGTCCGGTCCGCCAACATCCGCCGCGCAGGTGAAAGGCCGGGGTCAGCGGCGTATGCCCCAGCAGACTCTGAGGCTCCTGCTGCGACCCGTGTTCTGTCAACGGTACAGCGTTAAGTGATCGCCGATAATATGAAATGCTTGATCGCGCTGTGGCTTTATTGCCAAGGCTTTGCCGAGGCGCCGCAGGGGCAACCGATGCTGGTTTTCCCGGCCTGCGCGAACCTTCACCATGCCGGCGCGCCTCAGGCGTGCGCGCCGCCGGCTCCGGCCAGACCCGATTCTTGCCACAGGTACGTTCGGGCGCCGTTACGGCGCCCCTGGTCGGGGTTTCCGATCGCTTCGGCAAGCGGCATATGGGAGGCATGACCAGCCCCTCCCGCGCCCTCGTGCTGTTCTCCGGCGGCCAGGATTCCACCGTTTGCCTCGCCTGGGCGCTCGCCCGGTATGACCAGGTCGAGACCGTGGGATTCGACTACGGCCAGCGTCATGCGGTCGAACTCGCCCAGAGATCTGTGATCCGCGAAAGATTTCTCTCCGCATTCCCCTACTGGGCGCCCCGGCTGGGCGAGGATCACATGCTGGAAATGCGCGGGTTCGGCGCCATCGGCGAGACCGCCATGACCCAGGACCGGGCCTTTGAAGTCACCGAAAAGGGCCTGCCCAACACCTTCGTCCCCGGCCGCAACCTGGTGTTCCTGACCTATGCGGCCGCCCTGGCTGACCGGCGCAAGGCGGGCTTTCTTGTCGGGGGCATGTGCGAGACCGATTTCTCTGGCTATCCGGACTGTCGGCGGGACAGCCTGGACGCCCTGCAAGGCGCCCTCAATCTGGGTATGGCGCAGGATTTTCGCATCGAAACCCCGCTGATGTGGCTGACCAAGGCCGAAACCTGGGGCCTGGCCCAGGCCCTGGGCGGCGCGGCGCTGGTCGATCTGATCCTCGAGGACAGCCACACTTGCTATCGCGGCGAGCGGGGCGAGCGACACGCCTGGGGCCATGGCTGCGGCGCCTGTCCGGCCTGTGAGCTACGCGCCAAGGGCTGGGACGAATGGGTGGCGGCCGGTCGGCCGCTTACGGCGATCCCATGAGGGCGGCGTCATGAGCTATGCGGTCAAGGAGATCTTCCTCACCCTGCAGGGCGAGGGTGGCCAGGCGGGGCGCGCGGCGGTGTTCTGCCGCTTCGCCGGCTGTAACCTGTGGTCCGGCCGCGAGGAGGACCGCGCCACCGCCGTCTGCACCTTCTGCGACACCGACTTCGTGGGCATGGATGGACCGGGCGGTGGCCGTTTCGCCTCCGCAGAAGCCCTGGCCGACGCCGTGGCCGCCAAGTGGGAAGGCGGCGATGCGGCGCGCCTGGTGGTCTGCACCGGCGGCGAGCCCCTGCTGCAACTGGATGAGCCGCTGATCGCGGCCTTCCACGCCCGCGGCTTCTCGATCGCCCTGGAGACCAACGGCACCCTGCCGGCTCCGGAAGGCGTCGATTGGATCTGCGTCAGCCCGAAGAGCACGGCGCCCGTGGTGCAGACCTCGGGCCAGGAGCTGAAGCTGGTCTTCCCGCAAAAGGGGGTGGACCCCAGCACCTTCGAGGCGATGGATTTCGAGCGCTTCCTGCTGCAGCCCATGGACGGCCCGGACCGGGTGGCCAACACCCAGGCCGCGATCGCCTACTGCCTGGTCCATCCGCGCTGGCGGCTCAGCGTCCAGACGCACAAATACCTGGGGATTCCTTAGCTCGGATCCTATTGGCGGCGGGTGTCGCGCCGCTCGTCCTTGTCGCCCCCGCCGGGAAGGATGGCGCCGGCGGCCTTGCCGACCCCCTTGGCGGTCATGCCGACACCCTTGGCGGTGACGCCAATGGCGGCGCCGGCGACGGTCCCCACGGCCAGGGCGATGCAGCCGGACTGGCTCACCCCAAGGCCCAGGATCAGGGCGATGGCGGCGATCTTGCGCAGGGCGGACATGGGAAGCTCCTCTTGGAAGCCTCTCATTAACCCTGAATGGTCACCAAAAGGTGGCTGGACTAGCTGCTGCGCGGCTGGCGGGCGACCACGTCGGTGGCGCGACGCCATGGGCCGACATACTTCGGGTCCTGGCGCCGACGACGGTCGGGGCCGAAATAGTCCATGGTGCGGATGAAGGGGCGAGGCTGGTCGATCAGCAGCTGCAGCCGTTCCAGCACACCGCGCGCGGTGATCGGCTTGGCCAGGAACTCATTGACCCCGGCGTCGCGCGCCTCGCCGATGCGCCGCACGGTCAGGTGGCCGGTGATCATCAGCACCGGCAGCATGGGGTTTGGACTGTCGGGGGCGTTGCGCAGCAGGCGCACGAAGTCGATGCCGTCCAGGGGCGACATGGCCAGGTCGGTCATGACGATGTCCACCATCTGCCCGCGCAGAAACTGGAGAGCTTCGGCGCCGTCAGACGCCTCGAACACCTGATTGAGGCCAACCGCCCGCAGGATCTCCATCAGCAACACCCGAGAGTTGCGGATGTCGTCGACGAGCAAAACCTTGAGCTGTCCTAGGCGCAGATTTGACAGGTGATTTCTCTAGCGGTGCGGAATTGGCCCCGTTCCGCAAGGGCGATGGTCTGACCTTCCGGCGGTTGGGGTTGCTTAGCTGCGCCGTACAAAACGCGTCAACTTAATTGAACGGCGTTAGAGCGTGATAGCCGATAGTGGATTCCGGTTTCGGCGGCCATCACGCTCTAACTTTTTGAATTAGAGCCTTATTTGTCCCGTCGAAGGCTTCCATTCGACGGGATAAGGCCCCCGCCGCCGAAGGCTCAATCCCGTTCGCGGTGGCCCGGCGCAAAGGCTCCGCCGCCCGTCTGGGCCCGGTGCCGTAGCATCGCGTCGGCCAGCACACAGGCGGTCATGGCCTCCACTACGGGGACGGCGCGGATGCCGACGCAGGGGTCGTGGCGACCCTTGGTGCGCAGGTCGACCTCTTCGCCCGCCTCATTCAGGCTGCGGCGCAGGGTCAGGATCGAGGAGGTGGGCTTGAAGGCCACCCGGGCCACCACCGGCTGGCCGGTGGAGATGCCGCCCAGCACGCCGCCGGCGGAATTGGACAGGAACAGCGGCCCGTCATTGCCCGCCCGCATCTCATCGGCGTTCTCTTCGCCGGAGAAGGCGGCGGAGGCGAAGCCGGCGCCGATCTCCACGCCCTTGGCGGCGTTGATCGACATCAGGGCGGCGGCCAGCTCGGCGTCCAGCTTGCCATAGATCGGCGCACCCCAGCCCGGCGGCACGCCCACGGCCTCGACCTCGACGATGGCGCCCGTGGACGATCCGGCCTTGCGGACCTTTTCCAGGTGTTCCTCCCAGACCGCCACGGTCTGGGCGTCCGGGCACCAGAAGGGGTTCTGCTCGGTCTGGCTCCAGTCGAAGCGGGACCGGTCAATGGCGTGCGGCCCGATCTGGACCACAGCGGCGCGGATGGTCACGCCCGCCACAATCTTGCGCGCCACGGCGCCCGCGGCCACTCGCGCAGCGGTCTCGCGGGCCGAGGCCCGGCCGCCGCCGCGATAGTCGCGCACCCCGTACTTGGCGAAATAGGCGTAGTCGGCGTGACCGGGGCGGAAGGCCTGGGCGATTTCGCCATAGTCCTTGCTGCGCTGGTCGACGTTCTCGATCTGCAGGGAGATCGGCGTGCCGGTGGTGACCTGGCCGTTGGTGCGGTCGTCCTGGAACACGCCGGACAGGATGCGGACGGCGTCCGGCTCCTGGCGCTGGGTGACGAACTTGCCCTGGCCGGGGCGACGCTTATCCAGCCACACCTGGATCTCTTCGGCGGTCAGGCCGATCCCCGGAGGACAGCCATCGACGACGCAGCCGAGGGCCGGCCCGTGGCTCTCGCCCCAGGTGGTGACACGAAACAGATGGCCGAAGCTGTTGTGCGACATGGCGGCGCTTTTAGCCTCGGGAGACGCGCGCGCCTAGACGCTGTCAAACCTCAGCCCGGACTTGATCAGGATCATTGCGGCGACGGACCGAAGGTCCAAGCCTCGGCGCCACGCAGGTCGGGAGGCCGCCATGGACGATCAGGCTGCGCCATGCCCGCCCAGGCGGATCTGGGCCTTCCTCGGTTTGGTGGCGCTGATCTCTCTGCCGTTCTGGCTGCTGGCCCGCGGCCAGATCCTGCCCGGCCTGCCGGTCTCGGCCATCATGGTCCTGTGTCCCGCCGCCGCCGCCCTGGCCATGACAGCGTTTGATCAGGGCGCCGACGGCGTGCGTCGGCTGTTGGCGCGCATCCTCGACGTCCAGGGCATGTCTGGGCGCAGCTGGCTGATCCTGGCCCTGCCGTTCGTGGTGGCCATCTTGGTCTTCCTGATCCTGCGCGTCGCAGGGGCGCAGGTTCCCAATCCCAGTGTCACAGCCCCGGATCTGGCCCTCCTGCTGGTCCTGTTCCTGCCCGGCGCGGTCGCCGAGGAACTGGGCTGGACCGGCTATGCCATGGCGCCGATGACGGCGCGCTTCGGAACCTTTGGCGCCGGAGTGCTGCTGGGGCTCGTCTGGGCGATCTGGCACTATCCAGCCCTGGTCGCCGTCGGTCGCGCCCCGGCCTGGATCGCCTGGTGGACCCTGGGGACCGTGGCCCTGCGGCTGATCATGGTCCAGGCCTGTCGGCATGCCGGGCTGGGCCTCGCCGGAGCGATCCTGTTCCACGCCGCCTCGAACCTGGCCTGGCAGCTCTTCCCGGTGCAGGGCTCCTGGTTCGACCCGCAGCTACATGGCCTGCTGATGGCCGCCTCGGCGCTCGTCCTGTCGGCGGCCTGGCGTCGGCGGGCCTGATCAGGCGGCCCAGGCGGCGGCGAAGCGGCGCAGCAGGGTGCGGGCCGCCGAGGCGGTTGATCGCGTCTGAGGTGTCAGGCGCAGGAACAGGTGGCCCTCGCGCCGACGGCCGCGAGCTGGCAAGCCCTGGCCCGGTAGGCGGACCAGCCCACGCTCCCCGGCCTTCTTAGTGATCCAGACGACCCGCCGGCCCAAGGGCGTCTCGACGGTGATCCGGCCGCCCTCGGCCAGCAGCCGCGGCTCCACCGGCACGGTCAGCCACAGGTCATCGCCGCGCACCAACAGGTCGCCATCCCCGCGGATCGCCACGGTCAGCTGAACCTCGCCCGCCCGCACCTGGTCGCCGGCCCGCAGGCCCGCCGGCAGGGACAGGCGGATGCGTCGCCCGTCGGCCAGGACATGCTCGGCCGACCCGCCCGCGAAGGCGGTCGCCGGGTTTATGGCCAGGGTCGAGGGCTCTTCGCGGGCCGGTCGCAGGGGCGCCGGCGGCTGGATGATGCTGTCCTTGGCCTGGGCGCGGGCCTCGGCCAGGCCCTGCAGCAGGTGAAAGGCCTCAACCACCTGGCGGAAGCGTTCGGCGTCGCCCCCGGCGCGGTCCGGATGGGCGCGCTTGGCGGCGTCTCGGAAGGCCAGTCTCAGTTCGGCCGGGGTGTGAAAGGGGGAAAGGCGCAGGATCTCCCGCGCCTGCTTCACGCCCATGCCACCGCCCGCAGACTTCATCGGGCCAGCTAAGGCGAACAGGGTCAACGGCGCGTTAAGCACGTCGCGGCTGTCATATCTCTTCGAACTTGTCGGGCTAGGAGACGGCCATGAAGAGTCGCATGCGCCGTCCTATCCTCGCCCTGCTCCTGGCCCTGGTCGCCACCCCCGTCCTCGCCGCCCCGGTCCTCGCCGACGAGCGCGCGCCCAGCATCCCCAGCCTGGACGCGCCCGAACTGGCCGCCCTGGGGGCCTACGCCGTGGGCGTGAGATCCATCACCCTGGTCCAGCCGGACCAGGACGATCCGATCAAGGGCGGACGCGCCGACCGGGTTCTGCCCGTGGAGATCTGGTATCCGGCGAAGCCCAAGCCCGGCGCGCGGCCGGTGGTCTATTCCGCCGCCCTGCCGGGGGAGCCGCCGCGTCCGCCGGCGGTGTTCACTGTGCCGGGCGTCGCGGTGCGCGACGCCGCCGAAGTTGCGGGCGGCTTTCCGCTGGTGATCCTGTCCCACGGCTACAGCAATGCGCCGGAGGCGATGAGCTGGCTGGGTGAGAACCTGGCCTCCAAGGGCTATGTGGTCGCCGCCATCCATCACAACGACCCGGACATCGCCGACCGCGCCGGCTTTCCGGGGCCGATGCTGCGTCGCCCGCTGGACATCGCCTTTGTCGCCCGGACCTTGCAGGACCGCGCCCGTGCGCATGCGCCGGGCCTTTCGTCCGCCGACCCCGACCGCCTGGCCCTGATCGGCTACTCCATGGGCGGCTATGGGGTGCTGACCGTGGCCGGCGCGGGGCTGGAGGCGGACTGGGCCCGCAGTAATGTGCGCACGGTTAATGCCAGCGCCAGCAGCGGCAACCTGAGTCTGACTCTGGATGGTACCAAAACCAGCTACAGCGGCGGTAGTGGTGTAGATCATTTAACTTTGGTACAGTCCCTGGCTAAAGATTTGAGCCTGAAGGCGGGGGATGATAGTCTCGATCTGAGCGCAGTCAGAAGCCTGCCGACGTATATTCATGTTGATGGCGGTACAGGTAATGACAGTTTGCATATCTCAGCCGAATTGGCTGGTAATGCCAGTCCGGGCCAGTTCCGCAACTTCGAAAAATTAACGTTGGACGGTCACACCGACAAGACAGTCACAGCCAATGCGTTTGGTAATCTCACGGAAATTTCAGTTGCTTCCGATGTGATACTTTCCGACCTCCCGCAGTCATTGCAAACCCTGCATCTTGATACATCCGGGAGTGGAGAAAATTCTTGGCCGGATATCAGCGGGCTTAAAACTGTTACGATAGCAGGTGATGCAGGTCTGGATATACATGGTACAGGCTCTGCACTAAGCTTGCTTGATGCAAGTGGAATTACAGGCAAGGACATGGGACTGGCGTTGTACCATAGCGGCTTTAACGCGAGAAATCTGACAATCAAGGGTAGTGCCACGGCCAATAACAATATACAGTTGAACATGTATCAGGGTGATTTGACGTATACCGGTGGCTCTGGTGATGATGACATTACTGTTGACTATCTCAAAAAGGTGCAAGGATATTTACCGCAGGTAAGAATTGATCTGGGAGACGGACATAATACATTTTACACATCGACTGGGAATGTCAGTATCTATGTCAAGGGTGGTTCTGGCCCAGATACGGTTTCTTTCTCAGATGAGGGCAAGCATGTGATTGATCTGGGGTCTGGGGATGATCGGATTTCCCCGACTATGTGCGACGTACGAACCGATAGAATTGACACCATCCTTTCGGCACACCCAGGTTTGCAAATCCGTTTGCCATCACCAGGTGGTTGGTCTACTTTGCCAGTTGGTTCGTTTACCAAGCAAAAACTAGATACATCACAAGATTTTTCGCTCGTGGCTTGTCTTGATACTGCACTCCATAACGCCAGTATCACGACCGGCAGTGGCAATGTATCCTGGTTCCAACTGTGGGGGGATACCTATCTGGTGCAAATCAATAATAACCCGGCCACGCATACCCATTTTGTATATTGGGATTTCGTAATCAAAATAGCTGGTTTGTATGATCTGGAGCATTCCAGCTTCAATCCTGACAAAAATCTTTTGACATTGGGTTGATTCCGGCTCCAGCAGAGTTGAAAACAAAAGCCTGATGCAAATGCCGGGTATTTTATATTCCAGCAGGGCTTGGCTCATGCACCACAAAAACGCGCTCATGCGAGCGCGTTTTTTGCGTTAACAGCGCCTTACAGCGCACGCAGGCAATCGCCGATCGCCCCGAACAGGCGGTCGATCTGTTCCTTTTCGATGATCAGGGGCGGGGACAGGGCGATGATGTCGCCGGTGGTGCGGATCAGTACATTCTTTTCTTCAAAACACTTGAGGAAGACCGAGAACGCGCGTGCGGTGGGCTTGCCGGCCAGACCTTCGAGTTCGATACCGCACACCAGACCCAGATTGCGGATGTCCTTGACATACGGCAGGCCCTGCAGGCTGTGCGCGGCCTGCTCGAAATACGGGGCCATTTCTGCGGCCCGTGCAAACAGGCCCTCGCTTTGATAGACATCAATCGTGGCGATGGCCGCAGCGGAAGCCAGCGGGTGGCCGGAATAGGTGTAGCCGTGGAAGAATTCAATCGTGTTTTCCGGCGCAGCCTGCATGAAGGTGTCGTAAATCTCCTGCTTTACCAGTACCGCACCCATCGGCACGGCGGCATTGGTCAGTCCCTTGGCGCAGGTAATCATGTCGGGTTTGACATCAAAATAATGTGCGCCGAAAGCACTGCCGAGACGGCCAAAGCCGGTGATGACTTCATCAAAAATCAGCAGGATGCCGTATTTGTCGCAGATCGCGCGCAGCTTTTGCAGATAGCCCTTGGGCGGCATGATGACGCCAGCTGAGCCCGCCACCGGCTCCACGATCAGCGCCGCCACCGTGGCCGGATCATGCAGGGCCAGCAGGCGCTGTTCAAATTCATCGGCGATTTCTGCGCCATGTTCCGGCAGCCCGCGTGAAAACGCATTCTTGCCGATGTTCAGGGTATGGCGCAGATGATCAACCCCCGGCAGCGCCGGGCCGTAATGCTTGCGGTTGCCAGCGATGCCACCGACCGCAATGCCACCGAAACCGACGCCGTGATAACCGCGTTCGCGCCCGATCAGGCGATGGCGCAAGGTGTCGCCACGCATGCGATGATAGGCGAGGGCGATTTTCAGCGCGCTATCGACGGCTTCCGAGCCGGAATTACAGAAGAACACCCGGTTCAAACCTTCCGGCGCAATCCCGGCCAGCGCTGTGGCGGCTTCAAATTCCTTGGGATGCCCCATCTGGAATGGCGGTGCATATTCCATCTGTGCCACCTGCTGCTGTACGGCGGCGACGATTTTCGGATGCGCATGCCCGGCATTGCAGCACCACAGGCCGGAAGTACCATCCAGAATCTGTCGCCCGTCATCGCTGGTGTAATACATGCCTTGGGCCGCGACCAGCATGCGCGGCTTTTGCTTGAATTGGCGATTTGCAGTAAACGGCATCCACAGGTGTTCGGTATTCGTCATCATGACCTCGGTTGGACTGCTGGGGGAGAAAATGGAAAATGCAGTATGCCTTATTCTGGAACGCTTTTGCGGATTGTGACAGAGCCAGTTTCGCAGTACCACTGTAGTGCGCCAGACGGCATGCCGATGCTGCAGTGCAGCTTGCGGCGGCTGGATTTGCCTGCGATACTGCCAGCTGATGCCTGCATGCAAGTAAATCCCCATCCAAAATATTCTGTGATTTTTGCCTGCCTTCAACCACACGCACAGCTGTTCCCTGTGCTGCAGTTGATAGTCAATATCTGCAAAATACGA
>CAZXVO010000018.1:0-2982 GCA_964643835.1 uncultured Phenylobacterium sp.
CCACGAAGGTCAGGTGCGAGTTCAGCGACTTCGCGCCGGTGCCCAGCTTGGACAGGGCGGTCGAGACGTTGCTGATCGAGGTGCTGACCGTGGTGATCATGTTCTGGGCCAGCGTCTGGGTGCCGATGGAGTCGGTCGACGCGACGGTGACGTTACCACCGCCCAGGGACAGGTCCTGAGCCGCGACAGTCAGCTTGGAGGAGCCATCCGCGTCAGCCAGGGCGGCGATGGTCTGGCCACCGCTCTTGATCATATTGATGCCGTTGAAGGTCGCGTTGGTCACGGCCTTGCCGATCTGGTCACGAAGCGACTTGAAGTCTTCGTTCAGAGCGGTGCGCGAGGCGCTGTCCAGCGAGGAGTCCGAGGCGGCGAGCGCCTTTTCCTTCATCTGCAGCAGCAGGTCGGAGACGCTTTCGCCACCGGCGACGGCGACATCCACGGTCGACTGCGAACGTTGCAGCGAGTCCTTGACGGCGTTCAGGGAGTTGGAGGTCGAACGCTGGTTCTGAGCGATAGCCCAGATAGCGCCATTGTCCTTGGCCGAGGCCACCTTCTTGCCGGTGTTGATGCGGTTCTGGACCTGCATCAGCTCCGAGTTGGTGGAGTTGAGGTTCTGCAGGGCCACCATCGCCCCGACATTGGTGTTGACGCTATTCGGCATCACATAGTCCTTGTTCTTAGGTTTCCGATCCTCCTTTTGAGGACCGCCGGCTTTTTGCCTAATAGCGTTCCTACACGGGCTTGATTATCGAACCGTTGATCGAATCCGAAAGAGTCATGAATCCGGCCATTTAGTTTCGTTAATACAGTAAACGGATAGCAAGCATTCATGTTTAGATTTGATTCAGCATCCCTAATAGATTCAACCCCACACCCCTAGACTCTGTGGGCCGTTAAGATCGGTGAATCCGTCTTAAGAGATCCGCCCGATCCGGGGCGCCTGCCGGCTTGCCACCGCTGCGGCCATGGCCCCCGATGGCGGCGAACGGGGGGACTTCTCATGACCAGATCGCTCGCGGCCCTCGCCGCCCTGCTGTGCGCCGCCACCCAGGCCCACGCCCAGACGGCCGGCGCACCGCCCGTCGACCAGGCGACGCTCACCGCCTTCAAGGCCTGCGTCGCCAACGCCCAGGGCCAGCTGGCCTTCAATCCGCCCTCGCCGGCCCTCGACGCCGCCGGGGTGATCCTGGCCGACTCCGGCTATGCGCCGGACCTCTACGCCTTCAAGGACATGCCGCCGGCCACCCGGGCCATGGCGGCGGTGAACGCCGCCCAGGGCCAGATCCTGCTGGGCGCCACCGATGGGACCTGCCGGGTGGCGGTGGAGAACATCACCCCGGCCCAGGTCGCCCAGGTGCAGGCGGCCATCGCGCCGCTGGCCGACAACTGGACGCCCCAGTCCAATGGCGGCGGGGCCACCACCTATTCCGGCGTGGTGTTCGGCTCATCCCAGCTGATGTTCGAGGTCCGCGTCCCGCAACCCAAGACCGGCTACGGCACGGCCAACTTCATCCTGACGGTGATGAACCCGGCCGCCTGACGCTGAGCGGCAAGCCGCCCAGCTCGTCGAACAGGCCCGGCGCGTCGGACAGGCGGGCCTGCTCGATGGAGAGCAGCCTGAGCTTGGTGTCGACCCCGCCGGGCGCCGAGAAGCCGGTGAGCTTGCCGTCGGCCCCCATCACCCGGTGACAGGGAACAACGATGGGCCAGGGGTTCTTGCCCATGGCCTGACCCACGGCTCGGGCCTCGCCCGGCGCGCCGGCGGCGGCCGCAATCTGTCCATAGGTCCGGGTCTGGCCCGGCGGCACGGCCCGGGCGGCGGCGTAGACGCAGCTCAGAAAGTCCGTCAGGCCGGTCTCGTCGAGGACCAGGCCGGTGAGATCGGTCCGTCCGTCGACCATAAGGGCCTGGATCGCCGCCACCGCCTCGGCGCCCGCGCCCCAGGGCTGGTCTTCCACCGCCTGCGGCCAGCGCTGTGTCAGTCGGTCTCGCAGGGCTTCGGCGGTCCGGTCCGGCAGAGCCGTCCCGGTCAGGCCGATCTCGTTCCACACTACCCCGCAGACGCCGATCGCCGTGTCGAACAGGGCGAGGGCTTGCGGGGCCATGGGATCACCCGTTGGCCGAATGGCCGGGGCCGGGCAGCACCCCCAGGAGCTCGATCTTGAAGATCAGCACACTGTTGGGCGGGATCTCGCCGCCGCCCGCGCCTTCCTCGCCATAGCCCAGCTCCGGCGGGACATAGAGCATCCACACGTCGCCCGGCCGCATGAGGGTCAGGGCCTCCTGCCAGGCGGGGATCAGGGCGGCCAGCGGCATGGAGGCCGGCGCGCCGCGGTCATAGGAGGAATCGAAGACCTTGCCGCCCTCGACCTTGCCGTCGGCGCTCAGCAGCCGGCCCTCATAGTGGACCTTCACCTCGTCCATCTTCTGCGGCCGTACGCCGTCCGGCGCGCCGGTCTTCAGCACCTTGTACTGCAGGCCGTCGGCCAGGGTCTGGACCCCCTTCTGCTTGGCGTTGGCGGCCAGGAAGGTCTTGGAGGCGGTCAGGTTGTCAGCCATCGCCTGCTTGTCCGGCCCGCAGGCGGCGAGCGACAGGGCCGCGGCGAGAACGAGGGCGAGACGCTTCATGGCGGGGTCCTTAGGCGACGATCAAACTCAGATGGTTCTCGGCGGATATCCCGCCTTGCCCAGGGCGTCCATGATGTCCTGGGTGTGCTGGGCGTCGCGGGTCTCGATGGTGATATCGAACTCCGCGCCCTTGGCCGGCACGTCGAGGGCCAGGCGGTTGTGCGCCACCTCGATGATATTGGCCCCCATATTGCCGATCACCGCCGAGACCGTGGCCAGCAGGCCCGGCCGGTCGTCGCCGATGATACGGATGGAGACCAGCCGCTGGTCGCGGATCAGCTCGCGGGTCAGGACCGAGGCCAGCAGGCGGGTGTCGATATTGCCGCCGGTGACGATCAGCCCGACCTTCTTGCC
>CAZXVO010000018.1:3082-29740 GCA_964643835.1 uncultured Phenylobacterium sp.
GTGGCGCAGCCGGCGATCAGCCCACCGCCGCCGATCGGGATCGGCAGGACCTCCAAGTCCGGCTGATCTTCGAGCATCTCCAGCGCCACCGTGCCCTGGCCGGCCATCACCTGCAGGTCGTTGAACGGGTGGACGAAAGCCAGGTCGCGTTCGTTGCACAGGCGCTGGGCCACGCCCGAGGCCTCGTCATAGTTGTCGCCCTCCAGCACCACCTCGGCGCCGTGGGCGCGGGTCTGCTGGACCTTCACGAAGGGGGTCGAGCGCGGCATCACGATGGTCACCGGGATGCCCAGCCGCGCGGCGTGATAGGCCAGGCCCTGGCTGTGATTGCCGGCCGA
Organism: uncultured Phenylobacterium sp.; assembly: GCA_964643835.1. Taxonomy (GTDB): domain Bacteria; phylum Pseudomonadota; class Alphaproteobacteria; order Caulobacterales; family Caulobacteraceae; genus Phenylobacterium. The sequence continues at coordinate 3,421 of CAZXVO010000018.1, forward strand.
CGCCGCGATCACCCCGCGCTTGCGCACGTTCTCGCCCAGCTGCAGCAGGGTGTTGAGCGCCCCGCGCTCCTTGTAGGCGGCGGTGAACTGCAGGTTCTCGAACTTCACCCAGACCTCGGCCCCGGTGATCTCCGACAGGGTGCGGCTGTGGCGCAGCGGCGTGCGCTCCACCTGTCCCTTCAGCCGATCTGCGGCTGCGCGGATGTCGTCGAGGGAAAGGGTCATGGGCGTAGGACTTCTGAACGGGGGGCCACCTCTAGCGAGGCGAGGTGGGCGGGGCAATGGGCCGGAACACCCAGAGCCGGGCGGCGGCGAAGCTGGAGGCGGGCACGACCGCGACCATGCCGCCCAGCCCGACCCAGAAGGGCAGGCCCAGCCGGGTCACCAGCAGCCAGATGATCCCCTGGCCGACCGCCAGGCCGCAGAGCGACATCACCACGAAACGCGCGATCTGGTCCCGCCGCCAGGGCGCGGCGCCGAAGGTCAGAAAGGTGTTACCGAAATAGGAGACCCCCACGGCGGCCAGGTAGCCCGCAAAGCTCGCCGACAGCGGCGGCAGGTGGGCCAGGTGGCGGGCGGCCAGGGCGATCAGCACATGCACAGCCGTGGCCGTCACCCCGATCAGGCCGAAGCTGGCGGCCTGCCGCAGCAGCGGGGCGGCCCAGGCAGGCGGGCGCATCAGGCCTCGAACCCGGCCCGGTCGCGGACCACATAGATTGGCCGACCTTTCACCTCCTGGAACATGCGGGCCACGTACTCGCCCATCACCCCCAGCGCGATCATCTGCAGGGCGAAGCCGAACAGGATCGTCACCATGATCGAGGCGTAGCCAGGGACGTCGCGGCCCAGCAGCAGCACCCGGACGATGATCCAGCTGCCGAACAGGATGGCCAGGAAGGCGCTGAACAGGCCGATCCAGCTCCACACCCGCAAGGGCACGGTGGAGAAGGCGGTCATGCCGTCGATGGCGAACCGCCAGAGCTTCAGATAGCCCCAGGAGGTGGTCCCTGCGGCGCGCGGCGGCCGGGCGTAGGGCACGCCCACCTGGGTGAAACCCACCCAGGAAAACAGACCCTTCATGAAGCGGTTGCGCTCGGGCAGGCGGTTGAGGGCGTCCACCACCTGGCGGTCCATCAGCCGGAAATCTCCGGTGCTGGCGGGGATCGAGTGGTCCGAGACGGTGTTGAACAGGCGATAGAAGCCCGCCGAGGTCAGGCGTTTCAGGGGTGTGTCGCTGGCCCGGTCGGTGCGCACGCCATAGACCACGTCATAGCCCTGCTCCCACAGGCGGATGAAGTCGGCGATCAGCTCCGGCGGGTCCTGCAGGTCGGCGTCCAGGGGCACAACCAGGTCGCCCGTGGCGGCGTCGAGGCCGGCGGTCATCGCCGCCTCCTTGCCGAAGTTGCGCGACAGGCGGATCAGCTTCAGGCGCGGATCAGAGGCCGCGCGGGCGGCGAGCCGCACATAGGTGTCGTCCTGGCTGCCGTCGTCGATACAGACGATCTCCAGCCGCACGGGCAGGGCGCCGAGCGCGGTCTCGATGCGGGCGAAGAAACCCTCCAGCCCTTCGGCCTCGTTGTGCATCGGCACAATGAGCGAGAGCAGCAGGCCTTGGGCTGAGCGCGGCGTCACGGGGCGGAGACGGCGGGCTGTGCGGCCCGGTCCTTCAGCCGTGCGGCCCAGGTGCGGACCGGATGCAGGTAGGCGCCGGTCAGGCCAGGCGCGATCTCTTCCTGCACCCCGGTCGGCTGATCGCAGACGCCGGGCGCATAGAAGGTCCCGAAGGCCCGGTCGAACACCGAGAAGACGGTGGCGAAGTTCACGCCCGAGCCGCGATATTCGCGGGCGTGATGCCAGCGATGCATTGCCGGCGAGATGAAGATCCAATCCAGCTTGCCGAGCGTCCAGGGCAGGTCGGCGTGGATCAGGTGACCCCAGTAGTGGCGCACCAGCACCGCCGTCACCACCGCCCAGTCGGGCAGGCCCAGCAGGATCATGCCGATCAGGTCGATGAGCGTGCCGAACCGGTCGAAGGGGTGCATCCGGACCAGGGTGAACCAGGTCATCTTCGTGTCGCTGTGGTGGATGGCGTGCGAGGGCCACAGCACCGAGGTGTGGAACAGCCGGTGGTTCCAGTAGCCCAGGAAGTCACAGACAAAGACCGCCGCGAACAGGGTCCCCACCGGGCCGATCTTGTCCCACAGGACCGCGCCGGCATAGACCGCGCCCGGCGCGTGCATGATGGCGTAGACCGCGCTCGAGGCCATAGCCAGGGCCGGGCCGACGGTCAGGCTGTCCATCACATAGAGGACCAGATTGCGCTTGGTCTCCGCCGCGGCGGCGCGGCCGTCGGCCACGGCGCGGGCGCCCTTGACCAGCAGGGCCAGCAGGAAGAAGCCCACGGCCAGCAGGCTCATCTCGACCGCCTGGTGGACATAGGCCGCGAGGCCGGGAGGAAGCTGCATCGGGGCCGCCGGAGCTGGATCTCAAAGAGACCCAAGGTCTAGCCGCATCTTCCTTCGCCATCCTTAATCGGCGGCGAAAGCTTGTCCGTTAAGGCCCCGTCAACCCTGCCGACCCGACCCATGGGACGAGATCCCTTGCAGGCCCACGCCATGACCGAGCCATCCTTGGCGTTCACCTTTCCCCGCCGGCCGACGCCTCGACGCGGGCTGGTCGCGGTCCTGGCCCTGCTGGTCCTGCTGATCGCCGCCGGCCGCATCCGGTTCGCCCTCACCGAACCCCTGTGGTTCGACGAGACCTTCACCCTGGCCATCGCCGGCCAGGAGACCTGGGCCGGCTTCCTGCGCGAGTGCTGGCGCGATCCCGGCGGCCCGGCCTACTACCTGTTGGCCCGGCTCTGGACCGGCCTGTTCGGCGCCGGCGACCTGGCCGTGCGCGCGCCCAGCCTGATCGCCGTGGCGATCGCCGGCGCCCTGCCGATGCTGATCAAGGTTCCCGGTGTGTCACGGTCCGCGCGGATCGGCTGGGGCCTGATGATCTATGCCTGGTGGGGGGTGGGCTTCTTCCTCGACGCCCGCTGCTACGCCCTCCTGCTGGCGATCTCCACCGGCCAGCTGGTCGCCTTCGCGCGCCTGATGGAGACGCCGGGGCTGCGGCGGGCGCTGATCTGGGCAGGTCTCGCCGCCCTGGCCATCGTCACCCACTACTACGCCCTGTTCTTCGGCCTGGCCCAGGGGCTGATCTACCTGGCTCGCTGGCGGCTGAGCGCGGTGCGCACCTGGCCGGCGGCGCTGGCCTTTGTCCCGGCCTTCGCCGAGATCGCCTGGCACGCGCCCCAGCTGCAGAGGTTCTCAGCCCTGGGCAAGGTCTGGCACCCGGACCTCACCGCCGGCGGCGTGCTGCAGGTGGCGACCTTCCTGATCAATCCCATCGGCCCCCTGGCCCTGGCCGGCGCGGCTCTGGTCCTGGTCCTGGCCCGCCTGGCGGGCCGCCGCGACGACGCGGAGCCTCAGGTCCCGCCAGCCGCCATCTGGCTCACCGCGGGGTCAGGGGTCCTGGCCTTTTTCATGGTGCTGGCCTTCGCCCTGACCGGGTCTGGCCTGTCGCCGCGCTATCTGATCCCCGCCGCACCCGCCCTGATGCTGGGCGTGGCGCTGATCGCCCAGAGCGGCCCGCGCCCCGGCCTGGCCCTGGGCGGCCTGGTCCTGCTGTGGCTGGGCCTGCAGGTCAGCCCGGCGCTGGACGGCCTCGCCCCCCGCCGGCCGCTGCCCCGCTACGAATTCGAGACCGCCTCGGACTTCCTGATGGCCAAGGGCGCCACCGACGTCGTCTTCCTGTGGGACCACGAGGTCACGCCGATCATCCCGCCCGACACCATCGCCCGCGTCGGCGGCGTGTTCTTCCGGCGCGCCGGACACCCGGTGCGGGTCACGCCCTTGGTGGTCACGCCCGACCAGGACCCCAACCGCCTGATCCCCCAGGCGGCCTCAGGCGCCAAGCCCGGCTTCATCTGGCTTTACAACGAAGACGGCCACACCGCAGCGCACCGCTTCCCGCCGAAGCTCGACAAGCTGCCCCGCTGGACGTGCCAGCGGACCGCGCCCGGTCCCGCCGGGGTGCTGGCCTGCGTGAAAGGTTAGGCGCTGATCACCGCAGGCCGCGGATCGTATCCAGCCGGCGCATGGCCTTGCCCGGCAGCTCCGACACCCGGCCGAGCGGCAGGGCCTCGGCGGCGGCGCGCACGCTGTAGGCCGCCGTGCGGATGAGGGCCGCCGCGGAGGGTCGGCCGACAAAGCCGAAGGTGACGTCCTGGCCCAGATTGGCCAGCTCGCGCTTGAACCGGTAGTCGCCGGGACCCAGGTCCAGCCGGCTGTAGGGCGTCTGGTCCATCCAGCGCAGGATGTCCTGGAACAGCAGGATGCCCGGCGAATAGCGCTCGAACTCGGGATCGTGGGCGATCAGCCAGCCATGGATCGTGCGCCGGCCCCGCAGGTGCAGGTGGACCGCCGCCAGCCGCTCGCCGAAGTGCAGGGTGAACAGGGTGGCGCCGAAATCCGGGTCGCGGCTGGCGAACAGGTCGCGCAGCAGCCGCATGGTCCAGCCGGTCTCGAACAGGTCGGTTTGGCCGGTGGCCTGCAGTTGGGCCCGCTTCCAGGCCACCAGGCTGTCGAGGTCAGCCCGCGAGCGGGAGAAGGCGGTGAAGCGGGCCTCGCCGACCTCGCGCTCCACCTTGCGGCGCTTCTTGTCGGCGTCCTTCAGGACCGAGGTGCCCGCCGCGCGGCGCGCGGCCTCATAGGCGGCGTAGCCCTGGCCCACATCGACCACATGGCTGGTCACCTGGCCGCGGGCGTGGGGCGCAAAGCTCTGGTCCTGCGCCAGCATGTGACAGAAGTCGAACCGGCTGACCCCCAGGGCCTCGACCAGCTCGCGGGCGTCGATCTTCACGCCGGGCTCGGCCACCAGGCCCTGATAGTCGCACATCGGCGCGCCGGCCGGCATGGCGGTGACGCTGCCCGCGCGCGCTGAGAAATAGCCGACGTCGCGGCCGTCCTCGCGCAGCACCGCCACGCGCACATGTCGCGCCCCCTCGCCCTGGGCGCGCTCCACGGCGCGGGCCCATTGCGGCGACAGGAACGGGCTGTCGAGGCGGATGTCGGACGCCTGCAGATCCCGCCAGCGCTCCATGCGGGCGGGTGACAGGTCTTGCGGACGGAGAACTTCGATTTCCACTCAGGCGGTCCCGCACAGTAAGCCGACGTCCTTAACCTAGACCTCGACTCCTTTCCGGGGGGTTGCAATTGGGCTCGCGCTACACGCGACCTCAGGCCGGGTCGAACTCGCTGACGAAATGACCAGGCGCCACCTCCTGCAACTGCGGGACATAGGGCTTGGCGACGTCCAATCGCGAGGGCAGGAAACGCAGGGCCGCTCGCGGATCCATCGGGCTGGGCGGCTCGCCCGCCAGCTTCACCCGCGCGCGGCTACGCTCCACGCTCGGGTCTGGGATGGGCGCCGCCGACAACAGGGCCTTGGTGTAGGGGTGGCGGGCGTCGGCATAGAGCTGGTCTCGGTCGGCCAGCTCCATCACCCGGCCCAGATAGAGCACCATCACCCGGTGGCTGATCTCGCGCACCACCGCCAGGTCGTGGCTGATGAAGATCATCGCCAGGCCCATCTCCTTCTGCAGGGCGATCAGCAGATCGATGATCTGAGCCCGGACGCCGACGTCGAGGGCCGAGACCGCCTCGTCACAGATCACCAGCCGGGGCTTCAGGATCATCGCCCGGGCGATGCCGACCCGCTGGTTCTGCCCGCCGGACAGCTCGTGGGGATAGCGGTTGATCAGGCCGGCCGGCAGGCCCACCCGCTGCATCATCGCCGCCACCTCGGCGTCGCGCAGGCTACGGGTCAGGTCGGGGCGGAACACCTGCAGGGGCTCGGCGATGGAATCGCCAATGGTCATGCGCGGGTCGAGGCTGGCCAGCGGATCCTGGAAGACGATCTGCAGGTCACGGCGGGCCGAGCGCATCGCCTCGCGGTCCGCTTGGGTGATGTCCCGGCCCATCAGGGTCACGGCGCCGGCCGTGGACGGGAGCAGGTTCAGGACCGCCCGCGACAGGGTGGACTTGCCGCAGCCGCTCTCGCCCACCACGCCCAGGGTCTCGCCCTCGCGGACCGTAAAGCTCACCCCGTCCACGGCCCGCAGCTGGCGCGGCTGGCCCCACAGGCCCTCGCGGACCGGGAACCAGACCTTGATGTCCTTGGCCTCGGCCACGACCGGCGCGTCGGGCTTCACCGGCGAGGTCGTCGGCCGCCCGCCCCGGTCCCGGCGGTCCAGCCGGGGCACAGCATCCAGCAGCGAGCGGGCGTAGGCGGTCTGCGGGGCGGCGAACAGGCGCTCGGCCGGCCCCTCCTCCACATAGGCCCCGTCCTTCATCACGCAGACCCGGTCCGCCAGCCGGGCGATCACCCCCATGTCGTGTGTGATCAGCACCAGGGCCGCCCCGGTCTCGCGGGTCAACTCGGCCATCAGGTCCAGGATCTCCGCCTGGACGGTCACATCGAGCGCGGTCGTCGGCTCGTCGGCGATCAGCAGCTCCGGCCCGCAGGCCATGGCCTGGGCGATCATCACCCGCTGGCGCATCCCTCCGGACAGCTCGTGCGGATACTGGTCCATCCGCCGCTCAGGATCGGGAATGCGCACCCGCTTCAGCCACTCCAGGGCCCGCGCCTTGGCGTCCTTCGCCGACAGGCCCAAGTGCAGACGCAGGGGCTCGGCGATCTGGTCGCCGATCCGCACGTGCGGGGTGAGCGCCGTCAGCGGGTCCTGGAAGATCATGGTCATCTTCGAGCCGCGGACCTTGTTCAGCTCCGACGGCTTCAGGCCCAGGAGCTCGCGGCCCTGGAAGGTCGCGGAGCCGGTCGCCGTCCCGTTCTGGGCCAGCAGGCCCATCACCGCCATGAAGGTCTGGCTCTTGCCGGAGCCGCTCTCGCCCACCACGCCCAGGGTCTCCCCCCGACCGACGGACAGCGACACCCCGCGCACCGCCTGGACGGTCCCGTCATGGGTGTCGAACTCGACCTTCAGGTTCTCGATCGCGAGCACAGGTGACGACAAGGGGGCCTCGAAAGCGGACAGCGGCTCAGGCGAGGACCATAGACCGGCCCGCGTGGCTTACGAAAGCGCAGGCCCGCGCTATAAGGCGATCCCGTGACCCAGCCCATTTCCGCAGCAGCGCCCCGGCCCGCCCTGTTCCTCGACCGCGACGGCGTGCTGAACGAGGACCCCGGCTATGTCTATCGCTGGGAGGACTTCCGCTGGATCCCCGGCGCGCGGGAAACCATCGCCGCCGCCAACGCCGCCGGCTGGTGGGTGTTCGTGGTCACCAACCAGTCCGGCGTGGGCCGCGGCTATTATGGCGAGGCCGATGTCCTGGCCCTGCACGCCCAGATGAGCCGTGACCTGGAGACGCTGGGCGGCCGCATCGACGCCTACTATTACTGCCCACATCACCCGGACGCGGCCGAAGCACGCTATCGCCACCCCGACCCGCCGGACCGCAAGCCCAATCCCGGCATGCTGCTGCGCGCAATGGCCGAGCACCCGGTGGACGTCGCCCGCTCCCTGATGGTCGGCGACAAGGACGGCGACGTCGAGGCCGGCCAACGCGCCGGCGTCCGGGCTCTGAAGTTCGAAGGCGGCGACCTCTTCGAGTTCCTCAAGGACCAGCTCGGCTAATCCAGCATCCGCTGCAGGGTGGACAGCTCATCGGCCTCGCCCGGCGGCTTGTCCCAGCGCAGGCGGTGGATGCGCGGAAACCGCATGGCGACCCCGGACTTGTGCCGGGTCGAGCGTTGCAGGCCCTCGAACGCCACCTCCAGCACCAGGCCGAACTGGGGCTCGGCGCGGACGGAGCGCACCGGCCCGAACCGCTCCACCGTGTTGTCGCGCACGAACTTGTCGATCTGCTTCAGCTCCTCATCGGTGAAGCCGAAATAGGCCTTGCCCACCGGGGTCAGGTGGCGCTGGCCGGTTGTGTCCGTCGTCCAGACCCCGAAGGTGTAGTCGGAATAGAAGCTGGACCGCTTGCCGTGCCCCCGCTGGGCGTACATCAGCACCGCGTCGATCAGGTGCGGGTCTCGCTTCCACTTGAACCACGGCCCCTTGGGCCGCCCGGCCTCGTAGATGGAATCCCCGCGCTTCAGCATCAGGCCCTCGGCCAGGCGCGCATCGCCGTCCGGCGGCTCGGCCCGCAGGACGGCGAGCTCCTCCCAGTCCGCGAAGGGCTGCAGGGGCGACAGGTCGATGCGGCTGGACCCGATCCGCGCCACGAAGGCCTCCAGCCGCAGCCGGCGGTCGTCGAAGGGCAGGTGACGGATATCCTCCCCGCCCTCGGCCAGCAGGTCATAGGCGCGGATCCCGGCCGGCAGGCTCTGGATCAGCTTGGCGTCCGCCGTCTTGCGGTTCAGGCGCTGCTGCAGGTCGCTGAAACTGGCGATGGAGGCGCCGTTGCGGATCACGAGCTCGCCGTCGATCACGCCTTCGAAGTCCAGCGCCTCGACCACGTCGGGGAAGCTTTTCGAGATGTCGTCGCCGGTCCGCGAATAGAGCCGGCGCACCCCGCCCTCGCTCACCGCCTGCACCCGGATCCCGTCCCACTTCCACTCAGCGCGGTAGGCGCCCGGGTCGAGCCGGGCGAAATCCACAGCCTCGTCGATGGCCTGGGCCAGCATCACCGGCCTGAACCGGCCGGGAGAGATGGCGCTCGGACGGTCGGAGCGCCCCTCCAGCCAGGCGAACAGGTCTTCGTAAGGCGCCGACAGCCCGTGCCAGACCTCCTCGATCTCGGCGACCTCCACGCCCCCTAAGGCGGCGACCGCCTGCTTGGCCAGCCGGGCCGAGACCCCGACCCGCAGCCCCCCCGTCATCAGCTTCAACAGCGCCCAGCGCCCGGTGGGGTCCAAAGCGTCTAGCCAGGTCTCGATCAGCCGCTGGACCTCGGCGCGGCTGGCGCTCCCGAGCGCATCCACCACCTCGGACAGGGCGGGCTCGCGGTTGGCGCCGGGCCGGCCCTCCCAGACCAGGGCCACGGTCTCAGCGAGATCCCCCACATAGTCGTAGGACCAGCCGAACAGCACCGGGTCCATCCGCGCCTCGGCGGCCTTGCGGATAAAGGCCGGCTTGGCGGCGTCGAAAACCAGCTCCCCGGTCAGGGCCGCCAGCGCCCAGCCCCGATCCGCGTCCGGCGTCCCCGCGAGATAGTCCCGCACCAGGGCGAGCTTGGTGTTCCGCGAGGCGGTCAAAGACAAGCGGTCAAGCAGGTCGGCGAAGGCCCTCACTCCCCCTCCTCCTCTTCGTACCCCACCAGGGCCAGGGCCCGCGCCGGCACCCCATGCAACTCGCTCCAGCGCAGCAGGGCCTCCTCGCGGCCGTGGGTGATCCACAGTTCGCCGGGGCGCAGCTCGTCGACCGTGGTGGTCAGCTCGTCCCAGTCGGCATGGTCGGACAGGACCAGGGGCAGCTCCACCCCGCGCTGGCGGGCCCGGGCCCGGACCCGCATCCACCCCGAGGCGAAGGCCCCGACCGGATCGGCGAACCGGCGCGACCAGCGGTCCTGCAGGGCCGAGGGCGGGGCGATGACGATCTCGCCAGCCAGGTCGCCTTTGCCCGAGGCGGTGGCGGGCGCCAGGGGACCTAAGTCCACCCCGTGGGCCTCATAGAGCCGGTTCAGCCGCTCCAGCGCCCCGTGCACATGGATCGGCCGATCCCAGCCGGCCTCGCGCAGCAGGCGGATCACCCGCTGGGCCTTGCCCAACGCATAGGCCCCGACCAGGTGGGTCCGCTCGGGGAACTGGGCCACCGAGCGCAACAGCCGGGCGATCTCGTCGCCGTCAGGCGGATGGCGGAACACCGGCAGGCCAAAGGTCGCCTCGCTGATGAACACGTCGCAGGGCACAGGCTCGAAGGCCGGGCAGGTGGGATCACGCCTGCGCTTGTAGTCGCCGCTGACCACCATGGTCAGGCCCTTCCACCGCACCACCGCCTGGGCTGAGCCCAGCACATGGCCGGCCGGAACGAGGCTGACCTCCACCCCGCCCACGTCCACGCGCTCGCCGTAGGCGCAGGCCTGGGTCGCGCCGGCGAAGTCCGCGCCATAGCGCTCCGCCATGATGGCCAGGGTCTGGGGCGTCGCCAGCACCGCACCGTGGCCGGCGCGGGCGTGGTCGGAATGGCCGTGGGTGATCACCGCCCGGTCCACGGGCCGCACCGGATCCACGTAGAAGCCGCCGGGCGGACAGAACAGCCCCTCAGGCGTGGGATGCAGCAGGGCTTCAGGCCGGATCATGCCGGGCCATATGGGAAGCCGCCGCGATAGCTGCACCTTACCGCGTATTCACATTGTGAATTCAACGTCATGACCAAGACTTAACGGGTATTCGGGAGCGGCCAAGCCTATACCGCCGCTCACGACGAACGCGCCTCCCCGCGCATCGTTCAGAACCGGAAGACCAAGCCCATGACCCATTCTTTCCAAGCCGGCCGCTTCGGCGGCCTCGCCACCCTGCTCGTCGCCATCCTGCCGATGGCCGCGATCCTGCTCGGCGGTCTGGCCAACCTCGCCTGAGGACGGCCGCCGCCCAAACTGACGCGTCGTCAGGATTGACCTCGGCCAGTCCCCTGGCCCACACCGGAGGACATGAGCGCCAACGATCCTGTCCTGATGGCCGCCGCCCAGATGGCGACCACCGTGCCCCAAGCCGCCGCCCTCGGATTCGAGCTCGTCTCGGTGGGCGACAGCCGGGGCTCCATCCGCACCCCCTGGCGGGAGGAACTGGTGGGCGATCCCGAGACCGGGGTCATCGCGTCCGGCGTCGTCACCGCCCTCCTGGACCACACCTGCGGCCTGGCGATCACCGCGGGCAAGCGCGACGCCTTCTCCACCGCCACCCTGGACCTGCGCATCGACTATATGCGCCCGGCCGCCCCGCGCAGCGGGATCACCGCCGAGGCCCACTGCTACAAGCTGACCCGCTCCATCGCCTTCGTCCGCGCCCAGGCCTGGGACGAGGACCCCAACGACCCCATCGCCACCGCCCAGGCGGCCTTCATCATCAACACGCCGACCCCGCAGCCCGCGCCGCCGGAGGCTGGCCAATGACCACCCCCGCCGACCAGCTGAAGAGCTTCCTGGCCTCCGTCCCCTATATCCGCTTCCTCGGCATGACCGCCGAGCTGGCCGGCGACGAGATGACCGCGATCCTGCCGTTCGCACCGCACCTGATCGGCAACACCTACCTGCCCGCCCTGCACGGCGGGGTGATCGGCGCCTTCCTGGAAATGACCGCCCTGGCCCAGCTGTCCGTGGTCCAGGAGACGCCCAAGGTCCACAAGACCATCGACATCACCATCGAGTACCTGCGCCCGGGCCGGTCCATGACCACCTACGCCCGCGCCGACCTGCGCAAGGTCGGCCGCCGCATCGCCAATGTGCATGTCGAAGCCTGGCAGGAAGCCCGCGACAACCCCATCGCCGCGCTGCGCGGCAACTTCCTGCTGGGAGGCTGAACCGCTCCCTGGTGTTAGTGCGGGAAGCGCTTCCCACCATTCCGTCATGGCCGGGCTTGTCCCGGCCACCCATACGCGCCTGATCCTGCCGATACGGAGTTCATGGGTGGCCGGCACAAGGCCGGCCATGACGGCTAGGATTTGGGACCGCCCTACTTCTTCAACGCCGCCTGCTCGGCCCGCACCTGATCCAGCACCTTCTGGGCCGCGGCGATCGCCGCGGGGTCCTTGGCGTTCTTGGCCTCGATCAGCTTCTCGGTCGCCTCCATCTCACGCACGGGCAGCAGGTGGGTCGCGTCGGCGCGCTTGAAGGGGCCGGTCTGGATGGTCTTCAGGACGGCGCGCTGGCGCTCGGCCTCCGGCCCGGTCCCGACCCCGTAGCTGAACATGAACTTGGAGATCTTGGCCTTGGTCGCGGGGTCCAGGTCAGCGCGCCAGACCATCGGATCTTCCGGAATGGTCGGCGAGGTCCAGATCACCTTGATGCCGTTGACCGTCTTCTGGGCCATGGCGTCCGGCTTGGCGGCCAGGCGTTCGATGGACTGGGTGTTGTTGGTGGCGGCATCGAGCACGCCCGAGCCCACGCCGAACAGGTTGGTCTCATGGTTGGCCGAGCGCACCGTCTTGAAACAGGCAGCCGGATCGATCCCCTTCGGCGCGAAGAGATAAGTCATGGGCGCCAGGGTGCCCGAGGTCGACTTGGCGTCGCCCATGCCGAAGTTGATCGTCTTGTCGCACTTCAGCAGGTCGTCGAGGGTCAGCTTGCTGTCCTTGCCGACGATGATCACCGACTGGTAGCCGTCGGGCTTGTTGTCCGGCTTGGCGGTGCGGGCGAACACCTCGCCGCCGGCCCGCCGCGTGGCCTCCAGCCCCGACTGGTTGGTGAACCAGCCCATGTCGGTCTGCTTGAACCGCATGGCCTCGACCACCGCCGAATAGTTGGCGCCGAAGAACGGCTTCACCTTCAGGCCCGTGGCCTTTTCCATGTCGGCCAGGAAAGGCGCCCATTGCACCGCCTGGGACTGGGCGTTCTCGGTGGAGACGATGGAGAAGATGATCTCGTTCTTGGCGGGCGGCTTTTCCGCCGGCTTGACGCAAGCCGAGAGCAGGCCAAGCATGGCCAGGGCGGCAAGTTTCAGACCGGTTTTCATGGACGTCCCCCGAAGCATTCCTGCGCCCTATCCCCCCTTTTTGTGACGCTTCCTAGAAGGTGCGCGCCGATTTGGTTCTTGAGGCCGGGCGTTTAGGGCGCTAACGCGCGGACCATGTCCCTGCAAGGTCTCTCCCATCAAGCCCGCGACGCCAAGAGCTGGCCCTTCGAACAGGCCCGGCTGCTGCTGGATCGCGTCCTCAAGCTCCGCCTCTCCGACGCCGAGCGTGACCTGGCCGCCACCCTGATCGCCGCCGGCAAGGCGGACGAGGCGGCCCGCACCTTCGAGGCCCTGCGCAAACCCGTCGTCTTCCAGTGCGGCTTCGGCGCATCGGGCCTGCCGCACATGGGGACCTTCGGCGAGGCCGCCCGGCCGACCATGGTGCGCAACGCCTTCCGGGCGCTGACCGAGGACGCCATCCCGTCGAAGCTGATCGTCTTCTCCGACGACATGGACGGCCTGCGGAAGATCCCGGACAACGTGCCCAATCGCGAGATGCTGGAAGAGGACCGCGACAAGCCGGTCAGCCGCGTGCGCGACCCGTTTGGCGAGTACGAGAGCTTCGCGGCCCACAACAACGCCCGCCTGCGCGCCTTCCTGGACGGTTTCGGCTTCGACTACGAGTTCATGTCCTCGACGGCCTGCTACACCGGCGGCCGGTTCGACGAGGTGCTGCTGCGCTTCCTGGAACGGTTCGACGCCATCCAGGCGATCATGCTGCCGACCCTGGGCGAAGAGCGCCGGGCCACCTATTCGCCCTTCCTGCCGATCAGCCCCAAGACCGGCCGCGTCCTGCAGGTCCCGACCCTGGAGCGCGACCTGGCCAAGGGGACCATCGTCTTCAAGGACGAGGACGGGACCCTGACCGAGGTCCCGGTCACCGGCGGCCATGTGAAGCTGCAATGGCGTCCCGACTGGGCCGCCCGCTGGACGGCCCTGGAGGTCGACTTCGAGGCCTCCGGCAAGGACCTGATCGATTCCGTCCGCGTCTCGGACAAGCTCACCAAGGTGCTGGGCGGGGTTCCGCCCCAAGCCTTCCACTTCGAGCTGTTCATGGACGAGAACAACCAGAAGATCTCCAAGTCCAAGGGCAACGGCCTGACCATGGAGGAGTGGCTGCGCTACGGCGCGCCCGAGAGCCTGGCCTACTACATGTACCAGTCGCCCAAGTCGGCGAAGCGGCTCTATTTCGACGTCATCCCCAAGGCCGCCGACGAGTACCTGCAGCAGCTCGACGCCTTCAATCGCGTCAAGGCCGAGGGCAATGCGACGCCGCTGGACAACCCGGCCTGGCACGTCCATCGCGGCGCGCCGCCGGAAACCGGCTCGCCGGTGTCGTTCTCGCTGCTGCTGAACCTGGTCTCGGCCGCCGACGCCTCCACCAAGGACATCCTGTGGGGCTTCATCTCGCGCTATATCCCGGGCGCGGACGCGACCAGCCAGCCCTTGCTGGACCGGCTCAGCGACTACGCGATCAACTACTACGAGGACTTCGTGAAGCCCTCGAAGACCTTCCGGGCGCCCGACGACAAGGAGCGCGCGGCCATGCTGGACCTGGTGGCCCGCTTCAAGGCTCTGCCGGCCGGTTGCCAGGACGCCGAGATGATCCAGAACGAGGTCTATGAGGCCGGCAAGACCGCCGGGTTCGAACCTCTGCGCGCCTGGTTCACCGCCCTCTACGAGGTCCTGCTCGGCCAGAGCCAGGGCCCGCGCTTCGGCTCCTTCGCCGCCATCTTCGGCCTGGACCGCACCATCGCCCTGATCGAGCGGGCGCTGGCCGGCGAGTTTACCGCCTAGGCCGTCATCCTCCGGCCGCGCCATCGGTCCGGGGGACCCAAGCTGAATGTCTGACAGGCCCCGTGGGTCCCCCGGATCCCCGCTGCGCGGAGACCGGAGCATGACGCACGCCTGGGGCGATCACGCATCCGTGATCACCTCCCGCTGCGATATGTGAACGCCGGTTATATTGACGTGCGCGGAAGGCAACCTTACGTTTCCGTCAACGAAAACCTAGCCGTCCAACAGGGAGGACGACCATGCCGCTTGAACTGCGCCGGCCCGCGCGCACCTTCACCATCCGCCAGCTCTGCCAGGAATTTAAGTGCACGCCCCGCGCGCTGCGCTTCTATGAGGACAAGGGCCTGCTGACCCCCGCCCGCGACGGCATGAACCGGGTCTATTCCTACAAGGACCGCGCCCGGCTGATCCTGATCCTGCGCGGCAAGCGCGTGGGCCTGTCCCTGCAGGAAATCCGCGAGATCCTCGAGCTCTACGGCGAGCACGACGAGGCCATGCAGCAGAACGCCCACTCCCTGAAGAAATTCAAGGAGAAGATCGTCGACCTCCTGGACCTCTATGAGGTCGGCGACAATTGCGCCGCCCAGAACGCCCGGTCGCTGGCCAAGTTCCGCGAGCGCATCCTGGCCCTCGAGGTCCAGCGCAAGGACATCGACGACGCCATCGACACCCTGGTGGAGGCCTGCAACCGCCTCGAACAGCACCTGGCCAACACCCGGCCGGACCTGCTGCCCCAGGCCGCCGACTACGACCAGGTCCTGCGCGCCCGCCTGGGCGACCACCCGGAAGCCGCCCACTAACCGCGAGCCTTTCCCCATCGGGATGTCCATCCCGATGGGAAAGGAAGGGCTCTCAACGAAGAACGTCGCCCCTGTTCATCCCGATTTTATGACAAATCGGGACAGGGGCTGGCGGTAGCAAGGCCGTTCCGCTTCCGGCCGAAAAGCTCTAGATCGTGACTACAGCGTCAGGTTCGCCATAGCGAACCAGACCTCCGTCATTTCCGGAGCCCATCCCCCATGAGCTACACGCCCCCCGTCCGCGACCACATCTTCCTCCTGAAGGAAGTCCTGAACCTCGAGACCTATTCGGCCCTGCCTGGTTTCGAGGACGCGCCGATGGACCTGGTGGAGCAGATCGTCGAGGAGGCCGGCCGCTTCACCGCCGGCGTGCTCGCTCCCCTGAACAGCGTCGGCGACAAGGAAGGCTGCCGCTGGAACCCCGACCACACGGTCACCACGCCCAAGGGCTTCAAGGAGGCCTACGCCCAGCTGGTCGAGGGCGGCTGGCCGGCGATCGGCGCGGTGAAGGCCTATGGCGGCCAGGGCCTGCCGCACGTGGTCAACCTGTCCTTCTCCGAGATGAGCTCGTCGGCGAACATGGCCTTCTCCATGTATCCCGGCCTCACCCACGGCTGTTATTCCGCGATCCTGAACGGCGGCTCTAACGCTCAGAAGGACCTCTACCTGCCCAAGCTGGCCTCCGGCCAATGGGGCGGGACCATGAACCTGACCGAGCCCCACTGCGGCACGGACCTCGGCCTTTTGCGCACCAAGGCGGTCCCGCAAGGGGACGGCAGCTACAAGATCTCCGGGACCAAGATCTGGATCTCGGGCGGCGAGCACGACATGGCCGAGAACATCGTCCACCTGGTGCTGGCCCGGATCGAGGGCGCGCCGGAGGGCGTGCGCGGCATCTCCCTGTTCATCGTGCCGAAGTTCATCCCCGACGCCGACGGCAAGCCCGGCCCGCGCAACAGCGTGTTCTGCGACGGCCTGGAAGAGAAGATGGGCATCCACGGCAACGCCACCTGCGTGATCCGTCACGAGGAGTCGGTCGGCTGGCTGGTCGGCGAGGAGAACCGGGGCCTGGCCCTGATGTTCGTGATGATGAACGAGGCCCGCCTGGGCGTGGGCCTGCAGGGCGTCGCCCAAGCCGAGGCCGCCTATCAGGCCGCCGCCAGCTTCGCCAAGGAACGCCTGCAGGGCCGCTCGCTCACCGGGCCGAAGAACCCGAACGGCCCCGCCGATCCGATCATCGTCCACCCGGATGTCCGCCGGATGCTGATGGACTCCAAGGCCGTCATCGAGGGCGGCCGGGCCTTCATGTTCTGGACCGCCCTGCAGGGCGACCTCTCCCACAGCCACCCGGACGAGGCTGTGCGCCAGAAGGCGGCGGACTACATGGCCCTGCTCACCCCGGTGGTGAAAGGCTACCTGACCGACAAGGGCCTGCAGGTCTGCTCCAACGCCGTCCAGGTGCATGGCGGCTCGGGCTTCACCGAGCACTTCCCGGTCAGCCAGTACATGCGCGATGTCCGCATCGCCCTGATCTATGAGGGCACCAACGGGGTCCAGGCCCTGGACCTGGTAGGCCGCAAGCTGGCCGCCAATGGCGGGCGCGCCGTCATGACCTTCTTCGCCGAGATCGACGCCTTCGTGGCCGCCAACGCCGGCGTCGAGGGCATGAAGGAGTTCGTCGACGGCCTGGCCGCCGCCAAGGCCAAGCTGCAGGACGGCACCATGTGGCTGATGCAGAATGGTCTGGCCAATCCGGACAACGCCGGCGCCGCCTCCAGCGACTACATGCACCTCTTCGGCCTGACGGGCCTGGCCTATATGTGGGCGCTGATGGCCAAGGCTTCGCTGGGCGCCATAGCCGCCGGCTCGGCCGACCCGTTCTACCAGACCAAGCTCACGGTCGGCCGCTACTTCGTCCAGCGCCTGCTGCCCGACGCCGACGCACACCTGAAGAAGGCGATCACCGGCTCGGAGCTGATGATGGCCCTGCCGGCCGAGGCGTTCTGATGGCCAAGTATGTCGCCCGGATCGCCTGGGCCCTGCGCGACGGCGAGGACTTCGCCAAGGGCCGCTACAGCCGCGGCCATGTGGTCAGTTTCGACGGCGGCCTGATCGTGCCCGCCTCGGCCTCGCCCCACGTGGTCGGCAAGTGGGCGGTCGAGGAGGCGGTGGATCCGGAGGAGATGTTCGTCGCCGCCCTCTCCAACTGCCACATGCTGACCTTCCTGCATAAGGCCCGCCTCGCCGGCTTCGTCTGCACGGCCTACGAGGACGACGCCGAAGGGATCATGGAAGAGATCGCGCCGGGGCGCATGGCGGTCACCAAGGTCTGGCTGAAGCCGAAGATCACCTGGCAGGGCGACGAACCCACGGCCGAAGCCCTCGCCGACCTCCACCACCAGGCCCACGAAGAGTGCTTCATCGCCAATTCGGTGAAGACCGAAGTGGTGGTTTCCTAACCTGGTCCGCTCATCCCCGCGAAGGCGGGGATCCATGCGGCGCTGGAAGCATCACGGCGCCGGCCTGGTCAGCTTGGATTCCCGCCTTCGCGGGAATGAGCGGTGGATTTCAACACCCCGCTTAACCGCGCCTCCAGCCCCGCCGGATCCTTCAACTCACACTCCCAGACCGTCTCCACCCGCCAGCCCAGGGCCTCAAGCTCGGCGCGGGTGCGGAGATCACGGGCGCGGTTGCGGCCCACCTTGGCGACCCAGTAGTCGCGGTTGGCCTTGGGAACCCGCGCCCCGCGGGCGCAGTCATGGCCGTGCCAGAAGCAGCCGTGAACGAAGACCGCCAGCCTTCGCCCCGGCAGCACGATGTCCGGCGAGCCCGGCAGGTCCTTGCGGTGCAGGCGATAGCGGGCGCCAAGGCCCGTCAGGACCTTGCGCACCGCCATCTCGGGCGTGGTGTCCTTGCCCTTGACCCGGCGCATCACCGCCGAGCGCTTGTCCGGCGGATAGACGTCGGTCACAGGGGCGGGGCTCAGAGCCCTTCGAACAGGGCCGTCGACAGATAGCGTTCGGCGAAGCTGGGGATGATCGCCACCACCACCTTGCCGGCCATCTCGTCGCGCGAGGCGACGTCGAAGGCCGCCGTCAGGGCCGCGCCGGAGGAGATGCCCACGGGGATGCCTTCCTCGGCCGCCACGCGGCGGGCCATGGCGAAGGCGTCGTCATTGCTCACCTGGACGATCTCGTCCATCACGCCGCGATCAAGGACGGAGGGCACGAAGCCCGCGCCGATGCCCTGGATCTTGTGCGGGGCGGGCGAGCCGCCGGACAACACCGGCGAGGAGGCCGGCTCCACCGCGATCATCTTCACGCTGGGCTTGCGGGCCTTCAGCACCTGGCCGATGCCGGTGATGGTGCCGCCGGTGCCGACGCCGGAGATGACCGCGTCCACCCGGCCCTCGGTGTCGTTCCAGATCTCCTCGGCGGTGGAGACCCGGTGGATCAGCGGGTTGGCCGGGTTGTCAAACTGCTGCGGCATGACCGCGCCCGGAATGGCGTCCACCAGTTCCTTGGCGCGAGCCACGGCGCCGGCCATACCGCGTTCCGGCGGGGTCAGCTCCAGCTTGGCGCCCAGCAGCAGCAGCATCTTGCGGCGCTCGATGGACATGCTCTCGGGCATGCACAGGATCAGCTTGTAGCCCTTGGACGCGGCGACGAAGGCCAGGGCGATGCCGGTGTTGCCGCTGGTCGGCTCGACGATGGTCGAGCCCGGCTTCAGGTGGCCCGCGACCTCCAGGCTCTCGATCAGCGAGACGCCGATCCGGTCCTTCACCGAGCTGATCGGGTTGAAGAACTCCAGCTTGGCCAGCACCGTGCCCTTGGGCTTCAGCGCCTTGGTCAGGTTGGGCAGGGCGACCAGGGGTGTGTCGCCGATGGTGTCGATGATCGAGTCGTAGATCTTGCCCCGGCCAGCGCGCTTGTAGCGGGCGGCGTCGTAGGCGTTGGCGGCGGAGTCGGCCATGGCGTGCAGTCCCAATGAGATCTTGAGCCTGCGAACTTAGGCCTCCGGGCCGGATTTGGAAGGGTCTTCCTGTGGCCGAGCTGTTTAGCTTTTCTGCAAGCTAGGCCGCAGCATCGGCGCGCTGGTCCGCCGCCAGCAGGGGCTCCAGCAGGGTCTCGGCCAGCCAGCGCACCGCCGGAACCGCCACACCGTCGCCGCAGACATGCAGGGCCGAGGTCGCCGCCTTGGGCAGGCGATAGGTCTCCGGCAAGCCCATCAGTCGTGCGCCTTCACGGCCACTGATCAGCCGCGTGCGCACCCTCCCCTCGTCCACCACCACCAGGGTCTGGCGAGATGACCCGCCCCGCGGCGTGCGCAGGCAGCCGGCCAGGCCGTCGAACCGCGCCTCCGCCCGCTGCACCTTGACCCCGTTCTCCACCCGCATGCGGCGGAACAGGCCCCCCGCCGCCCGGCCGCCCGCGGCCCGCAGCTGCTCGATCCGCGCCCGATGCAGGGGCGACATCAGGGCCAGGAGCTCGGCGGTCTTCTCCGGCGGATGCCAGTCGGCGCCCACGTCCGGGTCCAGCAGGTCGGCGAGCTGGGCGTTGCGGCGCAGGGGAGCTTCGCCGCGCCACCAGATCCAGCCGGCGGCCAGGTCGACCGGCAGCCGGCCGTAGGCCTCGCGCACCGCCCGCGTCTGGAACGGACTGTCACCTTGCAGGGCCTCGGGCACGGCCTCGCGGGTCGCGATCACGAACACCCGGGGCCGCGACTGGGGCAGGAAGGCCGCCGCGTCGATCTCCAGCGCGCCGAACCTGTAACCCTGGGAAGCCAGGGCCCGGCACAGGGCCGTGAAATCCGCCCCGCCGTGCGAGGTGAACAGGCCCACCACATTCTCAACGACGATGGTGCGCGGCGCGCGGCCCTCGGCGACCAGGGTCTCCATCAGCCGCCAGAAGCCGAAGAAGGCCGAGGACCGGCCGCCCTTCAGCCCCGCCCGCGCGCCCGCCAGGCTGAAATCCTGGCAGGGCGACGAGGCCCAGGCCAGGTCCGCCTGGCCCGGCAGGTCGGAGACCTGCAGCCCCCAGACGTCGCCCTCGCGGAGGTGCTCGGCGGCGTCGGCGAAGTTGTCACGATAGGTCCGGGCCTTCACCGGATCAAAGTCGTTGGCGAAGGCGCAGGTCCAGGCCTCGCCCAGGCCCAGGCGCGCCATGCCGCCGCCGGCGAAGAACTCATAGAAGGTCAGGGAACGGTTCCGACTCATGGGCTTCGAGACTAGCCTATGCCGCACGGATCGAAAGGACGCCGCCATGAGGATGTTGGCCCTGCTGCTCGTCGCCGCGGCCCTATGCGCCTGCCAGCCCCAGGCGCCTGATGGCGCGCCTGCCCCGCCCCCGGCCGATGCGCCGGCGGGGAGCCATCAATAAGGTCCGTCATGGCCGGGCTTATGGAGCGGTCACCCCGCCCCGAGCTGCACCGTGGCGATCTGGGATTGGGCGGCGGCCTTGCCGGCGTGCGGGACCGGCAGCATTAGGCCCACCGCGACTGCGGCGAGGGCCAGGGCGGCCATGAAGGCTTTCAGCGCCATTTTGAGGGTCCTCCGAACCCTTCGTCTGCGCCCAGTCTGGGGCGCCCACGGTTAAGGTTCGGAAAAGGCGGCCACAGATTTCGGAGGCCCCGCGCCTGGACCCGTCCGCCCGACGCGGGCCATAAGCCCGCCCATGCATCCGTCTCTGGACCAGGCCCGGGAGATTCTGCGCCGCACCTTCGGCCACGCCGAGTTCCGGGGCCTGCAGGCGCAGGTGATCACCGAGGCGCTGGAGGGCCGCAGCGCCCTGGCCGTCCTGCCCACCGGCGGCGGCAAGAGCGTGTGCTACCAGATCCCCGCCATGCTGCGGCCGGGGCTTGGCCTGGTGGTCTCGCCGCTGATCGCCCTGATGACCGACCAGGTGGCGGGCCTGACCCAGTCCGGCGTCGCCGCCGCCCGGCTGGATTCCAACGTCGAGCCCCGCGAGCGGGCCGAGACCTGGTCCCGCATCGAGGCCGGTGAGCTCGACCTGCTCTATGTCTCGCCCGAAGGCCTGATGCAGCCCTGGATGCTGGAGCGGCTGTCGCGCACGCCCCTGTCCCTGATCGCCATCGACGAGGCCCACTGCGTCAGCCAGTGGGGCCACGACTTCCGCCCCGAATACCGCATGCTCGGCCGCCTTGCGGAGATGTATCCCGACGTGCCGCGCCTGGCGGTCACCGCCACCGCCGACAACCGCACCCGCGAGGATATCCGCGCCGAACTGCGCCTGAAGGACTGCGCCGAGTTCGTGGCCAGCTTCGCCCGGCCCGAGCTGATCCTGTCGGCCGAGCGCAAGCGTGGCGCTGGCCACAAGCGGGTGATGGAGCTGGTCCAGGCCCGGCCCAACCGCTCCGGCGTGGTCTATGCCGGCTCCCGCGACAGCGCCGACAAGCTGGCCGAGGCCCTGCGCCAGGCCGGCGCCCCGGCGCTGGCCTATCACGCCGGCCTCGACAAGACGGTCCGCGCCGAGCGGCTGGAGAAGTTCCTGGAAGCCGACGAGGCTGTGATGGTCGCCACCATCGCCTTCGGCATGGGCGTGGACAAACCCGACGTCCGCTACGTGATCCACGCCGATCCGCCGGGCTCCATCGAGGCCTATTGGCAGGAAATCGGCCGGGCCGGCCGCGACGGCGAACCCGCCGAGGGCATCACCCTTTATGGCGCCGCGGACATGGCCTGGGCGTTCCGGCGGCTGGACGGCCGCGAGGTGGACGACGAGGTCAAGCAGGTCCAGGGCCGCAAGATCCGCCAGCTCTACGCCATGCTGGACGGCACCGCCTGCCGCGCCGCCGCCGTCCGCCGCTATTTCGGCGAGGAGGGCGTGGCCCCCTGCGGCCAGTGCGACGTCTGCCTGGGCCAGATCGAAACCCTCGACGCCACCCAGGCGGCGCAAAAGGCCCTGTCCGCCGTCCACCGTCTGGGCGGCCGGTTCGGTCGCGGCCGCCTGGTCGACCACCTGCTGGGCAAGACCAAGGACCCGTCCGCCTTCGAAGCCGGCCTGTCGACCTTCGGCGTCGGCCAGGAGCTCAGCGCCGACGGCTGGCGCGACCTGGTGGACCAGCTGTTGTTCGACGGCCTGTTGCGCGAGGATCCCAATGATGGCCGCCCGCTGATCGGCCTCGGCGACGCCGCCGAGGTGCGCAAGGTCTATCGCGGCGAACGCGAGGTCGCCCTGCGCAAGGGGGCCGAGCCCAAGGAGGCCCGCCGGCCCCGGCGCAAGGTGCGCGAGGACGCCATCATGGACGCCCGCCACCAGCCGGTGTTCGAGGCCCTGCGCGCCTGGCGACGCGACGAGGCGGCTCGCCAGCATCTGCCGCCCTATGTGATCTTCCACGACCGGACCCTGGCCGAGATCGCGGTGCGCCGGCCCGGCGGCCTGTCAGATCTCGCCGCCATCTCCGGCGTCGGCGAAGGCAAGCTCGCCCGCTACGGCGCGGCGGTGATGGACGTGCTGAAGGGCTGGGACTGACCCCAACTCCTCCCCACACACAGACCGTCATGGCCGGCCTTGTGCCGGCCACCTATACGCGCCTGATCCTGCAGATACGGAGTTCATGGGTGGCCGGGACAAGCCCGGCCATGACGGTCCAAGGGAACTAGGCCGCCCGAACGCCCGCGCCCGACCCCGCCTCGCGCTGCAGGATGCAGCCGTACCAGCCCAGCCCGCGATAGGTCTCGTAGCCCGGGGTCAGGGCATAGCCGACAGTCGCCCCGTCGATGGCGTAGCTACCCATGCTCACCGCGTCGCCGGGCAGGCGGAACACCTCCTCCAGCTCGCCCTTGCGGTCCGAGGCCGCCAGCACCCGGCCCTTGTGGTCCAGCAGCATCACCCGCGAGCGCCCCGCCTCTTCCCCGGTCAGCCGCACCCCGTCCACCACCGCCTGGGCCTGGGGCCGCCAGTCGAAATGGACACCCAGCACCCCGACGACCCGGCCCGTCGCCTTGCCGTCCTCGCGGATGGCGGTGGCGTAGGTGGCGACCGGCGCGCCGCCCAAGGCCGCTTCGCGCGCGACGTCACAGGCCACGAACTCGTCGCCGGAGGCCGTGCGCATCGCCTGCTGGAACCAGGGCGCGGCGGCCACCGACAGGTCGCGGGTGGCCGTGTACTTCTCGGGGCGGCCGGTGGCGACCACCCGGCCGCGGGCGTCGCAGATCCACAGGTCCAGATAGACGGTGTAGGCGTCGAGGATGACCTTCAGCCGGCTGGACGCATGGCGCGAAGCCTCGGCGCCGGGTTGGGCCACGCAGTCGACCACCGCGGAATCCGTCGCCCACCAGCGCACGTCGCAGGTCCGCTCATAGAGGTTGCGGTCGATGATCTCGATGGCGTTGAGCGCCAGATCCGCCAGCCGCTGGCCGCGCAGGTGGGAAAGGATCGCACCGCCCACCGCCGACAGCTCGCGCAGGTCGGCGCGGACCTGGGTCTCCATGCCGATCGCCACGTCGTCGATCTCGCTGGCGATCCGCTTGAACTCCTCGGCGACGATGGCGAAGGCCTTGCCCGCCTCCCCGGCCCGCGCGGCGGTGATCAGGGCGTTGATCGCCAGCATCTTGGCTTCGCGGTTGATGGAGGAAATCTCGCCGATCTTGGCGCCGGCCACCTTCGACAGGCGCTCCGACAGCTCAAGGATACGTTCGGGAACCAGACTGCCTTCCGCCTCGGCCACGCCGCCCACACCCCAGGTTGAGTTCAGATTTCGCTGGGCAAAGCATAGGGGGCCGGGACTGTAACGTCGAACCCGCTTACGCCTGGATGTTACGGGCGCCGTTACAGGAGGCGGCGCAGCGCGAGGGCGCCTACGGGCCGGGCGCCTCTACGCAAGGTTTCAATTTTCGCGCGCGACGCCTCGCCGCACACTCACGCTTGTTTCGGCCAGGCGCAGGCTGATCCGAGGCGGCCGGCGACGACTGATTCGCCGCCGCCTCTACTCTGGATGGGCGTCTAGACGTCCACCTCGGCGTCCAGGGCGTTCTCCTGGATGAACTCGCGGCGCGGCTCGACCACGTCGCCCATCAGGCGGGCGAACAGGCCGTCGGCGTCCTCGGAGTGGTTCACCCGGACCTGCAGCAGGGTGCGGGCGTCGGCGTCCAGGGTGGTCTCCCACAGCTGCTCGGGGTTCATCTCGCCCAGCCCCTTATAGCGCTGGATCGACAGGCCCCGGCGGCCGGCTTCCATGACCGCGCCGAACAGGTCCAGCGGCCCCCGCACGGTGGTCGACCGGTCGCGGCGCAGGAAGGTCGCCGGCTTGGCGAAGGTCTCGGCCATGGCGGCGGCCCGTTCGGCCAGGCGCCGGGCGTCGGCGGCGTTGAGCAGCAGGTCGTCCAGGACCACACGCTCGCTCACCCCGCGGCGGATGCGGGAGAAGGCGTAGCCGCCGGCCGGGGCCGGCTCGCCGCTCCAGTTTCCATCGCCCTCTTCGGCGTAGAGGTCCAGGCGCGCAGCAGCCTTGGCCACATCACCGCCCTCGGCCAGCAGGCCGGCCAGGGCCGCCTGCTCGATGGCGAAGGCCGGGGCGCGGGCCGACAGGCGCTCGATATTGGCCTTGGCGCTGCGAGCCTGCTGCACCAGGGCCAGGAGGTCCTGGCCGGTCAGACGCTCGCCCGAGGACAGGTCCAGGGTCGCCCCGTCGACGCCCTCGTCGATCAGGTAGGTCTCCAGCTCGGCGTCGTCCTTCAGGTAGCGCGAGGACTTGCCCTTGGACGCCTTATAGAGCGGCGGCTGGGCGATATAGAGATAGCCGCGCTCGATCACCGTCGGCATCTGCCGATAGAAGAAGGTCAGCAGCAGGGTGCGGATGTGCGCCCCGTCCACGTCGGCGTCGGTCATGATGACGATCTTGTGGTAGCGCAGCTTCTCGATGTCGAAGTCGTCGCGACCGATCCCAGCCCCCAGGGCGGTGATCAGGGTGCCCACCTGTTCCGACGACAGCATCTTGTCGAAGCGGGCCCGCTCCACGTTCAGGATCTTGCCGCGCAGGGGCAGGACAGCCTGGTTCTCGCGGTTGCGCGCCTGCTTGGCCGAGCCGCCGGCCGAGTCGCCCTCGACCAGGAACAGTTCGGACCGGGCCGGATCCTTCTCCTGACAGTCGGCGAGCTTGCCGGGCAGGGAGGTGATGTCGAGCGCCGACTTGCGCCGCGTCAGTTCGCGGGCCTTGCGCGCCGCCTCGCGGGCGGCGGCGGCCTCGGCGATCTTCTGGACGATCATCTTGGCTTCGGTGGGGTGTTCCTCGAACCAGGTGGCGAGGCCTTCGCCGACCAGGTTCTCCACGGCCGGACGCACCTCGGAGGAGACCAGCTTGTCCTTGGTCTGGGACGAGAACTTGGGGTCCGGCACCTTGACCGACAGGACGCAGGTCAGGCCCTCACGAGCGTCCTCGCCCGACACCGAGACCTTTTCGCGCTTGGTCGTGCCCGAGCTCTCCGCATAGCTGGAGATGATCCGGGTGAGCGCCGAGCGGAACGCGGCCAGGTGGGTGCCGCCATCCCGCTGCGGGATGTTGTTCGTGAAGCACAGGACGTTCTCGTGGTAGCCGTCGTTCCACCACAGGGACAGGTCCAGCTCCACCGCGTCGCGCTTGCCGCGAACCACGATGGGCGTCTTCATCAGCGGCGTCTTGGACTTGTCCAGGTGGCGCACGAAGGCCTCGATGCCACCCTCATAGTGCATGACCTCGACGAAGGGCTCGGCCTCGCGATGGTCCTTCAGCCAGATGGTCACGCCGGAGTTGAGGAAAGCCAGCTCCCGCAGGCGGTGTTCCAGCGTCTTCCTGTCGAACTCGATGAACCGGAAGGTCTCGGTGGACGGCAGGAAGGTGACCTCGGTGCCGGTCAGGTACTCGCCGTTCTCGCGCCGGGGAGACTCGCCGATCACCTTCAGGGGCGACACCGCGTCGCCGCGCCGGAACTCCATCTCATGGGTCTGGCCGTTGCGATGGATCTTCAGCTTCAGCCAGTCGGACAGGGCGTTCACCACCGACACACCCACCCCGTGCAGGCCGCCGGAGACCTTGTAGGAGTTCTG
>CAZXVO010000019.1:0-29693 GCA_964643835.1 uncultured Phenylobacterium sp.
GCGGCGGGGCCTCGATCATCTCGCGGTCTTCGTTGGCCGAGGCGATGGCCGAGCCGTGCAGGGTCTTGATCCGCTCGGCGCCGGCGATGGAGGTCGACAGGCCACGGGCGATGTCGGCGGTCACGTGGCTGCCGCCGACCGGCAGGGTCTCCACATGGATCAGGCTGCCGCCGGCGAACACCGCCGCCGAGGTCGAGCCACCGCCCATGTCGATGCAGACGGCGCCCAGGTCCATCTCGTCCTCCTCCAGGGAGGCGAGCGCCGAGGCGAAGGGCGCGGCGACCACGCCCTCGAACTGCAGGTGGGCCCGCTCGACGCAGGCGCCCAGGGTCTGGAACACCGTCTCGGAGACCGAGACCACCAGCAGCTCCACGGCCAGGCTGCGGCCGAACATGGCGCGCGGGTCGCGGATGCCGGCCTGGCTGTCCACGCTCCAGCCCACGGGCAGGATGTGGGCGGCGCGGCGGCCAGGAAGCTTGATCTGGGCCAGGGCCGCCTGGATGGCGCGCACCAGGTCGCCGTCGGAAATGGCGCGGGCGCCCAAAGAGACGCGGCCCGAGACGCGATGGCTGGCGAGCGAACCGCCAGCGGTGCAGACGGTGACGCCCTGGACCTGGACGCCGGCGACGTTCTCGGCCCGCTCGACGGCCTGGGCGATGGCGTCGGAGGCTTCGTCCAGATTGACGATGGAGCCGCCCTTGACCCCGCGCGACTGCACATAGCCGACGCCGGCCGTGGTCAGGGTGCGGTCAGCCCGACGGACGCCGTCCGGCTTCATGATGAAACAGGCCACCTTGGACGCGCCGAGATCGACAGCCGCCGTCACCGGCTGACGCCCAAGCGCCGCCTTCAGCCCGTCGCGGCCCTCCTTGCGGGCCTCCCCTCGGGTCCCTGCCGTCATGGTCCCCTTCACCGTCAAACGCCGTTCGCCACCAACTGGCCGGGCAGGACACCGTCCCGCGGCCGGACCGCCACAACCGTCGGATCGCGCAGGTCGATCCGTTCAAATCCGAGTTCGAGAATCCGAGACTTCTGGTCCAGCTGCTGCAGCTGGATCAGGGCGGCCTCTTCATCCACCGCCGGAAGCTGCACCAGCGAGCCGTCCTTCAGCCGCAGGTCCCAGCGCCGGTTGTCCACCCGCACCAGCGCCTCCAGGCGCTCCATCAGCCGCGGCTGGGCGGCCACGGCGGGCAGGATGGCGTTGGCGTATTCATTGGCCCCCTCGCCCACAATCAGGGGCAGGGTCGGGAACTTGTCGGGCCGGGCCTCGGGGATCACCCGGCCATGGTCGTCGATCACCACGCTGCGGCCGCCCGATTGCCACACCGCAAGTTGGCGGCGTTCCTCGACCTGCAGGACCAGGGTGTCGGGCAGCAGCCGCACGACGCTGGCGTGCTTGACCCAGCCCACGGCCTCAACCCGCTGGCGCAGGGCCTCCAGGTCCAGGTCCAGCATCGGCTGGTCCTTGTAGACCCCGGCGGCCTTCAGGATGTCGGCGGTGGCCATGGGCGACGCACCCTGGACCCGCACGGCGTTCAGCTTGAAGCCAAGGTGGGCGAACTGGCCGGCGATGGCGGAATTGGTGGCCTGGACCAGGCGTTCGCCGCGCCCTCCGGTGGCCAGCGTCACCACCAGGGCCAGGGACAGGACGCCCGCCGCGCCCGCCAGCGCATAGGCCGGAGACAGGCCGACGCCCTGGGCGGCGCGGAGCTTGGCGTGAGGGATGCTGGCAGCAGGCTTCGCCTTCCGCTGCTGCTGAGCGCGCGGCTTGGTGCTAGCGGAGGCCTTAGCCCGGGGTTTCGCCTGAACTCGCGATCCCCCCCGCAACGCCGCGGGCATACGCATCCTCCGTGATCCAAAGCACAAGTCGGTCGAAGTCCATGCCCGTGTGCGCCGCCTGCTCTGGAGCGAGCGAGGTAGGCGTCATACCGGGCTGGGTATTGACCTCTAGAAGGACCAGAATGTCGTTAATGTCGTCATAACGGAGGTCGGAGCGGGTAACGCCGCGACAACCAAGCGCAGCGTGCGCCATCTCTGCGAGTTTCATCGCCTTTTCAGTG
Source organism: uncultured Phenylobacterium sp. (assembly GCA_964643835.1). GTDB lineage: Bacteria > Pseudomonadota > Alphaproteobacteria > Caulobacterales > Caulobacteraceae > Phenylobacterium. The sequence goes on from CAZXVO010000019.1 coordinate 2,061, forward strand.
ACATGGGGCGGAAGATCGGCCGGCACGACGTGCTTTGAGCCCCCCTCCCCGTACTTGGCTTCGTAGTCATAGAACCCGTTAACGGGGACAATGTCGGTGACGGCGAGCGCCTTGCCGTCCATCACGGCCACCGCAAGCTCCCGCCCGCGGATATAGGGCTCGACCATCACCTCCTCTCCGAAGGTCCAGCTGGGGGCCACGACCTCCTGCGGCGGCTGATTCGCCCCTTCCATGATGATGAACACCCCGACCGAGGAGCCCTCGGCGTTCGGCTTCACCACATAGGGCGGCGCGATCACGTGGTCCTTGGCGACGTCGAACCGGTTGAACAGCCCGCCGCCCGGCACGACGACGCCCGCGGCGGCCATCACCGCCTTGGCCTTGGCCTTGTCCATCGCCAGCGCAGACGCCAGCACGCCGGAGTGCGTGTAGGGCAGCCGCAGGGTCTCCAGGATGCCCTGGACGCAACCGTCCTCGCCCCATTCCCCGTGCAGGGCGTTGAACACCACGTCGGGCTTCAGGGCGGTCAGCACCTGGGCCAGGTCACGGCCCGCATCCACATAGGTCACCTTGGCGCCCAGCCGCTCCAGGGCCGCGCCGCAGGCGCGCCCGGAGACCAGGCTCACCTCGCGTTCAGAGGACAGGCCGCCGTACAGCAGGGCCACATGACGGCCCGAAAGGGGAAGGCTCACTTGGACTCCTGGGGCGCTTGCGCCGCGAGGGCGCGGAAGTCGACATCGCTGTTCGCCACCGTATGCAGGAAAGCGGCCCAGACCGCCACGTTCTGCGACAGCTCGGCCGGGTCCACCTTGTCCAGGGTGTCGTCGGCGGCGTGGTGCAGGTCGAAATAGCGGCTGGCGTCCTGGGTGAAGTCCACGGTCGGTGCGCCATTCTGGATCAGGCCCGACACATCGGCGCCGCCATGGCGGCCCGGCTCACGCGAGACGATCACCTTCAGCGGCGGCAGGGAGCCGACAAAGGCCTTCATGGCCGGGTGCGACAGGCTGTTCTTCGGCAGGGCGACATTGAAGATCCTGCCCGCGCCCATGTCGCTCTCGCCGGCCAGGACGATCTTCGGCGTCTCGGCCTTGTGCGCCTCGCCATAGGCCTCGCCGGACCCGCCCTGCTCTTCCGAGCCCCACATGACGACCCGCAGCGTCCGGCGCGGCCCGCCCGGCGCGCTGGCCGCCAGCTTGGCCGCCGCGGTCATGATGGCGATGCCTGAGGCGTCGTCCACCGCGCCCGTGCCCGGATCCCAGCTGTCCAGGTGCCCGCCGACCACGATCACCTCGTCCGGCTTCACCTTGCCCGGCAATTCGCCGACCACGTTGTAGGCTTCGACATCCTGCCGATAGGTCGACTGCAGGTTCAGCTTCACCCGCACCGGCTTGCCGCGCTCGACCATGTGCTCCAGCAGCTCGGCGTCCACGGTGGACAGGGCCGCGGCCGGAATGCCGCCCGGCATGGCCTGGCCGGTGTGCGGCAGGCGGGTGTCGTCGGTGGACAGGGAGCGGGCGAGATAGGCCACCGCCCCGCGCTTGGCGGCCTCAACCGGGCCAAAGGTGCGCTGGGCGTTGATGGCGCCGTAGCCGCTGCCGTCCTGGGTGCGGGTCATGCGGCCCGTCACCACCGCGATCTTGCCCTTCACCGCCCCTTCCGGCGCAGCCAGGAACTCACCGTAGGAGCGGAACAGGGCGATCTCGGCCTCCAGGCCCTCCTTGGGCGTCGACGTCGAATTGCCCAGGCCCAGGATCGCGAGCTTCTGCGGGAACGGCGCGACCACCTCGGCGCTCTCCTCGCCGCGCAGCCAGGAGTCCGCCCTGAAGGTCTCCACGTGGACGTTCGAGAAGCCCAGGGCCTTCAGCTTGGCGACGCCCCAGTCGCGGGCCTTCTCCATGCCGACCGATCCCACCGGGCGCGCGCCGACTTCGGTGGTCAGGGATTCCAGCACCGACCAGGCGGTGGTGTCGGTGAGCGCCCTGTCGCGCACGGCGGCGGCGTCAGCGGCAAGGTCGGCGGCGAGGGCAGGCTGGGCGGCCAACAGGCTGGCGGCGGCCGCGCAGAGCAGTAGCTTTTTCATGCTTCGCCGGTCGCAGGGTCGGATGCGGGAGTCAAGCCGACCGCTTCCGCTAGGTCTGCCCTTGCGGACACAAGGCTGTCAGCAGGGCGCTTAGGCGATGATCTCGCCGCCACCCTCGCCGTCCAGGACCAGGGCGTTGGCGAGGCCGAGACTCTTCCATAGCGCCATCGGCTCCACCCCTAGGATCACCGAGGCCCATAAGGTGATCACCCGCCCATGCGCCACCACGATCAGATCGCCGTGCAGATGGGCGGCAAGCTGGCGGTCGAGAGCCTCCCCGAACCGATGTCGCGCGGCCTCGCCAGTCTCCTCGCCGAGCACAAGCTGGTGCGGATGAGCGAACATGCGCGCCACCAGCGCCTCGAAAGCCCCTTGATCCTGAAAGCCGCCGGTGTCGTTGCGCTGTTCGCAAAGCCCCTCGTCGATACTGCAGGCAAGCCCCAGCACCTCGGACATGGCCTTGGCGGATTGCACGGCCTTGAGCTCGACGCTGGAGACGATGGCGGTGGGATCGAAGCGATCCAGCTTGGCGGCAAGGGCCTGGGCAGCGCGATGCCCATTCACGCTGAGCGGCCAGGTCGATGGCGGCGCCGCCGGATCAATCACCGGCAGGCCATGCTTGGCCAGGATCACCCGGCGGGGCGGCCGATACGTTTGATTTCCCATTCGAGCTCGATCCCGGTCTTGGCCTTCACGTCGGCGCGCACCGCCTCGCCCAGGCCCTCCAGGTCGGTGGCGGTCGCCTCCCCGGTGTTGATCAGGAAATTCGAGTGCAGGGGCGAGAACATGGCGCCGCCGAACGGCTTACCGCGCCAGCCGGCCTCGTCCACCAGCTTCCAGGACGAATGGCCCGGCGGGTTCTTGAAGGTCGAGCCGCCGGTCTTTTCGCGGATCGGCTGGCTCGCCTCGCGGCGGGCGGTGATCTCGGCCATTCGGGCCTCGACCGCCGCCGGATCGTCAGGGCGGCCCTCGAACAGGGCGCCGGTGAAGATCAGCCCACCTTCCGCGGCCTTGGCGGACTTGCGGTAGGAAAAGCCCATCTCGGCGTTGGTGAAGCTGACCCGCTCTCCTGCCCGCGTCACCGCATAGGCCTCGACCAGGATGTCCTTGGTCTCCGCGCCATAGCAGCCGGCGTTCATCATCACCGCCCCGCCGATGGAGCCCGGCACGCCGCGATAGAACTCCAGCCCGGCAATCCCGGCCTTGCCGGCTTCGCGCGCCACAGTGGCGTCCAGGGCCGCGGCGCCGGCGAAGATGCGATTGTCCCCTCGCGGCTCCACGGTGGCGAACGCCTTGCCCAGGCGGATCACGACGCCATCGACCCCGCCGTCGCGCACCAGGGTGTTGGAGCCGACGCCGAGCGGCGTCACCGGCACGGCCGGGTCCAGGCCCTTCAGGAACTGGGCGAGGTCGTCCTCGTCCGCGGGCAGGAACACCACGTCCGCAGGCCCACCGACCCGGAACCATGTGAACGGCGCCAGTGGCTCGTCCTTCAAGAGGCGTCCACGGACCGCAGGCAGCTTGTCCTTCCAGCTCACGAGGCCAACGCCTCAAGTTGCGGCGGCAGGGCGTAGGCCCAGCTGGTGATGTCGCCGGCGCCCAGGCAGACCACCAGGTCGCCTGGCTTGGTCTCGGCCTTGATCAGGCGCGCGAGATCGGTCGGCCCCGACAGCGGCAGGGCGCGGCGGTGGCCGAAGCGGCGCAGGCCGTCCACCAGGCCATCGCGGCTCGCGCCCTCGATGGGCGTCTCGCCAGCCGCATAGACGTCCGCCACGATCACCGTGTCGGCGTCGTTGAAGCAGCTACAGAAGTCGTTGAACAGGTCATGGAGCCGGCTGTAGCGGTGCGGCTGCACCACGGCGACGACCCGGCCCTCGGTCACCGCGCGGGCGGCCTTCAGCACCGAGGCGATCTCCACCGGATGGTGGCCGTAGTCGTCGATCACCCGCACGCCGGCGGCGACGCCAGTGGTGGTGAACCGCCGCCGCACCCCGCCGAACCCGGACAGGCCCTCGCGGATCGCCGCCTCGGTCACGCCAAGCTCGCGGGCCACCGCGATGGCGGCCAGGGCGTTCATGACGTTGTGGTGGCCGGCCATGGTCAGGTGCAGGTCGCTCCAGCGCATGGGCGGGCCGTCATGCGGGGCGATCACCGCGTCGAACCGCGAGCCGTCCGGGCCCATGGTGATCTTCTCGGCCCGCACCTCGGCCTGGGGATTGACCCCATAGGGGATGACCCGCCGGTTCTCGACCTTGGCCGCCATGGCCTGGACTTCCGGGTGGTCGGTGCAGACCGCGGCGAAGCCGTAGAAGGGGATGTTCTCGACAAAGTCCCGGAACGCCTTCCGCACCGCGTCGAAGTCGCCGTAGTGGTCCAGGTGCTCGGGGTCGATATTGGTGACGATGGCGCAGGTGGAACGCAGCTTCAGGAAGGTGCCGTCGCTCTCGTCGGCCTCCACAACGATCCAGTCGCCCTCACCCACCTTGGCGTTGGTGCCATAGGCGTTGATGATCCCGCCATTGACCACGGTCGGGTCCAGTCCGCCCGCATCAAGCAGGGCCGCGACCATCGAGGTTGTGGTGGTCTTGCCGTGGGTGCCGCCGACCGCAATCGAGAACTGCAGCCGCATCAGCTCGGCCAGCATCTCGGCCCGGCGCACCAGGGGCAGGCGCCGCTCACGGGCCGCCGCCATCTCCGGATTGTCGGCCTTGATCGCGGTCGAATAGACCACGGCCGACGCGCCCTCGATGTTCGAGCCGTCCTGGCCGATGAAGATCTTCGCGCCCAGCTTTTCCAGCCGCTCGGTGTTGGCGCTGGCCTTGGCGTCGGAGCCCTGCACCGTATAGCCGATGCGCAGCATGATCTCGGCGATGCCGCTCATGCCGATGCCGCCGATCCCGATGAAGTGGACGGGTCCGAGTTCGAACGGGACGGGGCGTCTCTTGGCCATGATCGGTCTCTAGCGGCCCTGGGCCGCGGTCTTCTCGACGAGGTCGGCCAGGCGCTCGGCGGCGTCCGGCTTGGCGATGGAACGGGCGCCGGCGGCCATTCGGGCCAGGCGCTCAGGGTTGGACAACAGCTTCATCAGCGCCTTGGCCAAGGTGTCCACCGACAGCTGGTTCTCGCGCGCCACCTCGGCGCCGCCGGCGTCGGCCATCACCTTGGCGTTCTGGCCCTGGTCGTCGTCCAGCGCGATGGCCAGCGGCACCAGGATGGCGGGCTTGCCGGCGATGGCGAACTCGCACACCGAACCCGCGCCTGAGCGGCCGATGACCAGGTGCGCCTGGCGCAGCCGGGTGGCCATGTCGCGGAAGAAGGGCGCGATCTCGGCCTGGACGTTGGCGTTCGCATAGATCTTGCGGGCGGTGTCCATGGACTCGGCCCGCGTCTGCTGTTGGATGCGCAGACGGTTGCGCATGTCCTCGGGCAGCTTGGCGATGGCTTCCGGCACCAGTTCGGACAGCAGGCGCGCGCCCTGGCTGCCGCCGGTGACCAGCAGGCGCAGCGTGCCGTCGGGCTCCGGCGCCAGATAGGGCTTGTCGAACAGGTCGGCGATCTCCGGCCGTACCGGATTGCCCACCACCACCGCGTCCCGCGCGACCCGCGGCGGCGCCTTCTGCAGGATCGGGAAGGCGCAGGCGACGGCGCGCACATGGCCGGCCAGCTTGCGGTTGGCCCGGCCCATCACCGCGTTCTGCTCGTGCAGCACCGTGGGGCGGCCCTGGGTGATCCCGGCCAGCAGGCCCGGCACGGACGGATAGCCGCCGAAACCCACCACCACCGACGGGTCGATGCGCTTGAAGGCCGCGCGGGCCTGCAGCACGCCGCGGAAGATGGTCAGGCCGGCGAGCGCCATGCCCACCGGATCCCCCGGCTTGTAGGTGCGCGCGGACAGGCCGATGCGCTCCTCGGCCGGGAAGCTCTCGGCGAAGGCGGCGACCCGCTCGTCGCTGGCCAGCACAATGCGCCAGCCACGGGCGATAAGGGCCTCGGACAAGGCCTGGGCGGGAAAGAGGTGGCCTCCGGTGCCTCCGGCGGCGACGACGGCGATCTTGCGCATGGGCCCGGTTTAGGCGGTTGAGGTGAAAAAGGGTAGCCGTCACCCCTGCGCGTAGGCGCCGGGGCTGCGACGGGTCAACGCCAGGGCGAAGCCCAGGGTCAGGCAGATGGCCCACATGGACGAGCCGCCATAGCTGATGAACGGCAGGGTCATGCCCTTGGTCGGGATCATGTTCAGGTTCACCGCCGTGTTGATGAAGGCCTGCTCGCCGACCATCACGAACAGGCCGGCCGCCGCCACCTGCTGGAACGGGTCGTTCAGGCGCATGGCCTTGTAGAGCCCGCGGATCACCAGGAAGGCGAACAGCGAGATCAGGAACAGGGAGAACACCAGGCCGTACTCCTCGGCGGCGACCGAATAGATGAAGTCGGTGTGCAGGTCGGGCACATGGCGCTTCATGACGCCCTCGCCCGGGCCTCGGCCGAACAGGCCGCCATTGGCGATGGCCTCGGCGGCGCGGTCGACCTGGTGCGTGTCCGCGCTCTCTGGCGACAGGAACCGGTCCACCCGGCTGGCCACGTGCGGGAAGAGGAAATAGGTCGAAGACAGGCCTGCGACAGCCACCCCGCCCAGCAGCATCACCCAGGACAGCGGCACGCCCGCCATCCAGAAGGCCGCGCCGAACGCCACCGTGATCAGCACCGTCTGGCCCACGTCCGGCTGGATCAGCAAAAGACTGATGGACAGGAAGTAGAGGCCGAATGCGATGGAGACGCCGGGAACCCCCTGCCCCTTCTGGCCTTCCGCGAACATCCAGGCGACCAGGATGATCAGGGCCGGCTTCATGAATTCCGACGGCTGCAGAGTGAAGCCGCCAATCTCCAGCCATCGGGTCGCGCCCTTGGCGTTGTGGCCTATGAACGGCAGGGCGATCATGACGCAGATCGCCGCGATATAGATGAAGAAGGCCGCGCGCCTGACCCCGCGCACGTCCAGCATCGACACCCAGACCAGCAGCGCCGCCCCGGTCACCCCGAAGAAGCACTGGCGGACCGCGAAGTGGAAGGGATCGCCGACGTTCATCCGCGCCGCCGCCGCCGGGCTGGCGGCGAAGGACAACAGCACGCCCAGCACGATCAGGATGCCGACACAGCCAAGCAGCCAGCGATCGGTGGTCCACCACCACAGGCCGACCCGCGTCCGGTCGGAGCGGGAGAAGGCGTGAGCGGTGGGCGCGTGGGTCATGCGCGGACCCCCTTGGTCTGGGGCTGGGGTTGCGCCTGGCCCAGCGCCTGGACGGCGTCGCGGAACGCGTCGCCCCGGGCTTCAAAGTCGGCGAACTGGTCAAAGGAGGCGCAGGCCGGCGACAGCAGCACCACGGCGTCCTGGCCTTTGGCGGCGGCGTCGGCATGCGCCCGCGCCGTCGCGGTGGCGATGTCGCCGCTGAGATCGACGGCGGCCTTGCCCTCCAGGACCCCGGCAAACGCCTCGCTGGCCTCGCCGATCAGGTAGGCCTTCTCGATGCGCGGGAACAGGTCGGTCAGGCTGTCGATCCCGCCGGCCTTGGGCTGGCCGCCCGCGATCCAGTAGAATTTGGGATAGCTCGACATGGCCTGCCGCGCCGCATCGGCGTTGGTGGCCTTGCTGTCATTGACGAAGCGCACGCGGCCAATCTGGCCCACGGTCTCCATCCGGTGCGCCAGGCCCGGGAAGCTCATCAGGCCCTCGGCGGCTTCCTCAGGTGAGATGCCCAGGCCGCGCACGGCGGCGTAGGCGGCGGCCGCGTTCTGCCAGTTGTGACGGCCCGGCAGGGACCGCGCCCGCAGCAGGTCCGCAACCTCGGTCGCCCGCTCGCCGGTGGCGTCATAGAGCAGGCCCTGCAGGGCGTAGACGCCCCGGCCCATGGCCTTCGAGGCCGAGATCGGCACGATGGTCCGGCGATTGGCGGCGGTGATTTCGGTGCAAATTCGCTGGCCCCAGGGGTCGTCGACCCCGATCACGGCCGTGTCGCCCTTGCCCTGGTTGGCGAGGATCCGGCGCTTGGCGGCCACATAGCCTTCCATGCCGCCGTGCCGCTCCAGGTGGTCCGGCGAGATGTTCAGCATCACGGCCACATCCGGATGCAGGCTGGAGGTCAGGTCCAGCTGGTAGGACGACAGCTCCAGCACATAGACCGCGCCGCCATGCATGTCGTCCAGATCCAGGACGCCGCGGCCGATATTGCCGCCGATGCGGGTGTCGCGGCCGGCGCAGGCGCAGATGTGGCCGATCAGGGCGGTGGTGGTGGACTTGCCGTTGGTGCCGGTGATGGCGATCACCTTGGGCCGCTTGTGCTCCGGCGCGGCGTTCACGGTGCGGGCGAACAGCTCGATATCGCCCAGGACCTCGACCCCATGGGCCTTGGCCTTGTCCACCGTCCAGTGCGGGGTCGGGTGGGTCAGCGGTACGCCCGGAGACAGCATCAGGGCGGCGAACTGCGACCAGTCGGCGTCGTTCAGGTCCACGACGGCCAGGCCCTCGGCCTCCGCCGCGGCGCGGCCTTCAGGACGCTCGTCCCACAGGGCGACCTGGGCGCCGCCGACCACCAGGGCGCGGGCCGCGGCCAGTCCGGTGCGGGCCAGCCCGAACACCGCCACCGTCTTTCCTTCAAAGCCGCGAACCGGGATCATGCGCTCGCCCCTGCCGAACGCACGTCGAGGGCCTTGAGCGCCGCCGTGACCGCGCCCGCCTTCGAGCCGTTAGACCCTTTGACCATCACCAGGTCGCCGGGCTCTACGGCCCGTGCCACCTGCGGCGCCAGCTCCGCCGCTGTATCGGCGTACCCGCCTCGCCGAGTCGACGGAAGCGCGTCCCAGAGCGATTTCATGTACGGACCCGCGCAGTAGACGCGGTCGATCGCCGCGGCCGCCAGCGGCTCAGCCAGTTCGGCGTGATAGCGCGGGCTGTCCGCGCCCAGTTCCAGCATGTCGGTCAGGGCCACGATCCGCCGGCCCTTGGTCTCCCGCGCGCCCAGGGTGGCGATGGCCGCCTGCATGGAGACCGGATTGGCGTTGTAGCTCTCGTCCACCAGGGTGAAGGCGCCGCCGGCGATGGCGATCTCGCGCTCCGCCCCGCGGCCTTCCAACGGATGGAAGGCGCCCAGCGAGGCCAGGCTGTCATCCAGAGTGACGTCCAGGGCTTCCAGCATCAGCAGGACAGCCATGCTGTTCGGCCCCCAGTGGAAGCCGGACTGCAGCAGGGTGAAGTCCAGCGCCTTGCCATGCAGCCGCGCCTTGACCCGCGCGCCGCCCGGATAGGGCTCGAAGTCGACCAGCTGGGCGTCACAGGCCTCGGCCCGGCCGAAGCTGCGCACATGGGCGCCCGCCTTGTGGGCCTCGCCCTTCAGGAAGTCGAACCACGCGTTATCGGCGTTCAGCACCGCGATCCCGCCCGGCTCCAGGCCAGCGAAGATCTCGGCCTTGGCCCGCGCCACGCCGATCTCACCGTCCGGGAAGTTCTCCACATGGACCGGGCCGACGGTGGTGATCGCCACCGCGTGCGGCCGCACCATCTGCGACAGGGGGGTGATCTCGTCGGCGTGGTTCATGCCGATCTCGAACACCGCCCGCTCGGTGTCCCGGGGCATGCGGGCCAGCGTCAGGGGCACGCCGATATGGTTGTTGTAGCTCTTGACCGAGGAATGCGAGCGCCCGGCCCGCTCCAGCCCCGCGCGGATCGCCTGGGTGACGCTCGTCTTGCCGACCGATCCGGTCACCGCGCCACGCCGCGCCTGGGGCGCACGAACCCGCGCCGCCTCGCCCAGGGCCTCAAGCGCCTTGAAGGTGTCGGCGACCAGAACGCCCGGCCCGTCGACTGCCTGCGAGATCAGGGCGCCCGAAGCTCCAGCCGCCAGGGCCTGGGCGACGAACTCGTGGCCGTCACGCACCCCGGCCAGGGCCACGAACAGGTCCGCCGGCTCGATGCTGCGGGTGTCGATGGAGACACCGCCCGCGGCGAAGTCCCCGCGCACCGTCCCGCCGGTGGCGGCGGCGATCTCGGCGGCGGTCCACAGGGGCTCAGCCACGGCCAGCCTCCGCGAGCGCCTCAACCGTCTCCGCCACGTCGTCGAAGTGGTGCGTCACCTCACCGATGATCTGGTACTGCTCGTGACCCTTGCCGGCCACCACCAGCACATCGCCGGCCTCCAACATCGCCACGCCCGCACGGATCGCCGCGCGGCGGTCGCCGATCTCCTTGGCGCCCCGCGCGCCGGTCATCACCTCGGCGCGGATCGCGGCCGGCAGCTCGGTACGCGGATTGTCGTCGGTGACGATGGCCACGTCGGCCAGGTCGGCGGCGATGCGGCCCATGATCGGCCGCTTGGTCCGGTCGCGATAGCCGCCACAGCCGAACACCACCACCAGCTTGCCGGTGACGTGCGGGCGCAGGGCCTTCAGCACCGTCTCCAGCCCGTCTGGCGTGTGGGCGTAGTCCACATAGGCTTCGCCGCCCTTGGCCGAGGTCCCGACCCGCTGCAGACGGCCCGGCGCGCCCTCGAGGGTCTCCAGGGCCTTCAGCACCGCGCCCGCCTCTTCGCCCGCGGCGATGCACAGGCCCGCCGCCACAAGGGCGTTGGAGGCCTGGTAGGCGCCGACTAGCGGCAGATGAACGTCGTAGGTCTTGCCCTGTGCTGCGACCTTCAGGTCCTGGCCGCCCGGCGTCGGGGAGCGCGCCAAGAGGGTCAGCCCCTGCCCCGCCTCGCCCACGCTCATCACCGTCTGGCCGGCCGTCACGGCTGCGCCGGCGAAGGCCTCATAGGCGTCAGAGTCGGCGTTCAGCACCGCCGTGGCGCCCGTCGGCGTCAGGGTCTCGAACAGCCGCAGCTTGGCCGCGCGATAGGCGCCCATGGTGCCGTGATAGTCCAGGTGGTCCTGGGTCAGGTTCAGGAAGCCCGAGGCTGTCAGGGTCAGGCCGTCCAGGCGGCGCTGGTCGATCCCGTGCGACGAGGCCTCCATGGCCAGGTGGGTCACACCCGTGGCCGCCAGCTTCGCCGACAGTTCGGCCACGTCGGCGGCGTCCGGCGTGGTCAGGCCCGGCGGGGTCATCTGCTCGCGCCAGCCGTCCGGCCCGGTGGCCAGAACGCCCAGCGTGCCCATGCTCGCGGCCCGGCGGCCCAGGGCGTTGAAGATCTGCCGGCAGAAGGCGGCGACTGAGGTCTTGCCGTTGGTGCCGGTGACGGCGACCACCACCGGCGGCTGCGCGCCCCAGAAGGCGGCGGCGGCCAGGGCGTAGGCCCGGCGGGGATCTGGCGTCATGATCACCGGGACACCCAGGCCCGGCATGTCCTCGGCGGCCAGGATCGCCACGGCGCCGGCGTTCACGGCCTTGCCGGCGAAGTCCCGACCATTGACCTTCGCGCCCGGCAGGGCCGCGAACAGGAAGCCCGGCTTCACCTTGCGGCTGTCGGCGGTGACGCCCAGGATCTCGAAATCCTGCGCCAGATCACGGGCCACCAGTTGCGAAAGCTTCACGCCCATCAGTGCTCGTCCTGCGCCAACAGCGCGGTGTTTTCGGTCTTGGCGTGCGGGTCGAAGCTGTCGATGCGGCGCTTCACGCCCAGGAACGGCGCGATGCGGTCAATCACCCGCCCGGCGGTCGGGGCGGCGTTCCAGCCCCCGGTGCGGAACCCGAAGGTCTCCGGCGTGCCGTTCGGCTCATCATAGAGGATCAGCACGAAGTAGCGGTCGGCCTCCAGCGGCCCATCGGTGGGGAAGACGGCGGCGAAGGACGAGACCAGCTTGTCGCGCACATAGCGGCCGCCCATGGCCTTTTCAGCCGAGCCGGTCTTGCCCCCGACCCGCAGGCCCACGGCGTCGGCCTTGCCGCCCGAGCCGCGCACGACATTGATCCGCATCAGATCGAGCATGGCTCGAGAGGTCTCTTCGGAGATCACCCGCTCGCCCTTGGGCCGCGCACCAGTCTTCATCGGACGGATCGTCAGGGGCACGTAGGTCCCACCGTTCAAAATCGATCCCATGCCCGCCGCCACCATCACAGGGGACACGGAGATGGCGTGCCCGAAGGAGGCCGAGGCGATGGTGTCGGTGTTCCAGTCGCGCGGCACGATCGGCCGGGCGCTCTCGGTCAATTCGATCGGGGCGGGACGCATCAGCCCGAAGGCCTTGAAATACTTGACCAGATTGTCCCGGCCGGCCTTCAGCGCGATCTCGCTGGTGCCGATGTTGGACGAGTGGATGAAGATGTCGGGGACCGACAGGATGCTGTCGGTGGCATGGAAGTCGTGGATGACCCGGTCGCCGATGTGCATGGGCGCGCGCGCATCGAAGGTCGAGGACAGGGTGGTGGTCCCAGAGTCCAGGCCCATGGCGATGGTGAAGGTCTTGAAGGTCGAGCCCATCTCATAGACCGAGGCCGCGGCGCGGTTCAGCAGGGCGTCGGGCGACGATTTGCCGGCCTGGTTAGGGTCGAAGGTGGGATAGCTGGCGATGCCCAGGACTTCGCCGGTGTGGACGTTGGTGACGATCCCCACCGCCCCCCTCACGCCATAGGTGGCCGCGCCCTTGGCGAGCTCGTCTTCCAGCGCCGCCTGAACGCGCAGGTCGATGGACAGGGGCACGGCGTTCTTGTTGGCCGCGGCGAAGCGAATGGGATCGTTCAGCGCCCGCTCGGCGCCGGCCAGGCCCTCGCCGCCCGTATCGGAGAAGCCGATCAGGTGCGCGGCGGTGGTGCCCAGCGGATAGACCCGCTTGCTCTCCGGCTCGAAGGTCACGCCCGGCAGGCCCAGGTCGTGAATGCGGGCGCGGACATCAGGGGTCAATGAGCCCACCAGGAAGGTCCGGCGCGGCGACTTCAGCGCCTTGTCCAGCCGCTGGATCGGAAGGTCCGGCAGGGCCGCGTGCAGGCTCTGACGCGTCTCCTTCAGGTCCCAGATCTCGCGGGGGTCGACGTAGAGCCCGTAGTGCAGCAGGTCGGCGGCCAGCATGGCGCCATTGCGGTCCACCAGGTCCGCTCGCGCCGCGCCCATCGGGCCGGCATAGCCGCTGCCGCGATTGGCCGGGAACAGGGCCATGCGCGTCGCCCCGACCGCCAGGGTCAGGAAGGCGGTGGCGAACAGGGCCAGCACGAAGAAGATGCGGATGCGCGTGTCATCCTCGGCCTTGCCGCGCGCCTTGGCCCGCTCGAAGGCATGCTCCAGGCCCCAGAGCCGGGCCTTCAGCCAACGCCAGCCGGGATTGGAGAAACCCTGATGCGCCAGGCTCATGACTGCGGCCCCCGACGCGCCACATCCGCCAGGCCTTCCGGCGTCGTCTCGCGCTTGGCCGGGATCGGGGCCATGCCCAGGAACTGGCTCGACAGCCGCTCAATCCGCGACGGCTGCTCCAGATGGCTGACCTCGGCCTGCAGCAGGCGGATGCGCTCGTGCTCGGCCTCGATCTGACGCTCCACCTGGGCGATCTCGGCCCGCTCCTTACCGGCGAAGGTCTTGGCCAGATACAGGGACAGGATCAGGGCGATCAGCAGGGCCAGGGCGACGATGTCGACCAGCCGGAACCCCCGGACGCGGCGCTCGAGCAGGCTCATGCGGCCTCCTTCCAGGCCGGTGCGGCAGTGCGCACGGCGGCCCGCAGCTTGGCCGAGCGGGCGCGCGGGTTGGCGCGGGTCTCGGCGTCGCTCGGCGCCTGGGCGCCGTTGAACAGCAGCTTGAAACTGGGCGGCGCGCCGGCCTCAGCCGGCGGCAGGTGGCGCGAGCCGGCAGGCGTACGGCCGGCGCGGGGGGTCAGGAACGCCTTCACGATCCGGTCCTCCAGCGAATGGAAGGTGACCACGGCAAGCCGGCCGTCCGGCTTCAGCACGCGCTCGGCGGCGGCCAGGCCGGCTTCGAGCTCGGACAGCTCCTCATTGACCGCGATGCGCAGGCCCTGAAACACCCGGGTGGCCGGATGCACCTTGGCCCCGCGGCGGCCGCCCATGACCCGCTCGACGAAGTCGGCGAAGTCCAGGGTGCGGGAAAACGGCTGCTCTGCCCGGCGCCGCGCAATGGCCGCGGCGACCCGGCGCGACTGGCGCTCCTCGCCATAGACCCAGAAAATCCGCGCCAGCTCGGCCGGCTCGGCGGTGTTGACCAGGTCGGCGGCTGTGGGGCCGTCAGCGCCCATCCGCATGTCCAGCGGCCCGTCGCGCATGAAGGAGAAGCCGCGCTCGGCCTCGTCCAGCTGCATGGACGACACGCCGAGATCCAGGGCCACCCCGTCGACCGAGGCCTCACCCAGCTCGGCGTCCATTTCGGAGAACCGAGCCTCGACCAGCCGGAACCGGTCGCCCAGCCCTTCGGCGAACCGCCGGGCGGTGGGGTCGCGGTCAAAAGCCGTCACCTGGGCGCCGGTCGCGAGAATGGCGCGGGTGTAGCCGCCCGCGCCGAAGGTGCCGTCGACGATGTGCTTGCCAGGACCGGGCTCCAGGGCCTGGATCACCTCGCCCAGCAGGACCGAGACGTGCGGGGCCGCGACCTCGCTCATGCGCCGGCTCCGGCGGCGCGGGCCGCGCGCTGGGCGTTGCGCATCTGGGCCAGACCCTCGCGGGCCATCTCGCGCTGGGCGGCACGATGGGCCTGGAACGCCTCGCGCTCCCAGATTTGGAACCGGTCGCCCAGGCCGACCACGGTGACCATCGCGCCCTCGGCCAGGCCGAACATGTCGCACAGGGTTTCCGGCAGGGTGACGCGGCCGGCCGGATCGAAGCTCATCTTGGCCAGACCGCCCAGGACCGAGGTTTCGAGCGCCGAGCGCAGCGGGTCGCCGAACTCCAGCTCCTCGATCAGGCCCACATAACGGTCGAACAAGCTTTTACCCCCACCCTCGATGCAATCCGCCTCGATGCATGGAAAGCAGAAGATTCCGTCGAAAGGTCCAGAGGCCAGGGCGCGAAACTCCTGCGGCACGACGATGCGCCTCTTGGAGTCCAGCTGCTTTTCGAACGTCGAGACGAACATCCCGCCGCGCCCCAGTTCGGAGCCGCCCCGGGCGGCGGGCTCCAGCCAATCCGCTGGCCGGACAGGAGCCCCCCGAACAGGCTCCCGCAGGTTCGCGGAACGACAATTGGGTTAACACGACCCCAATTGGGAGACAATGACTCTGAATGACTATTTCGCACAGAAACAAAGATGTCGCGGGGAATTATGGTTAACGCCCGTAAACAATTCACAGAACATACAGAGAACTTATTAAATATAGCGGCGCGACGCCGCACCCCCTGTGGACAAGGGGCCGCCGCCCCAGACTCGCGAACAAGTTGGGGAAAAGCTTCCGAAGCCCGTTAGACTGGTCTTCACGCCCCAAATTGGGGCGTCGTTTCTGGGATGAGGAAACCAGACGGCCTGTAAGCCGGGTTCTGTCCCGCCCGCGAACGGGCATGGGCGATCATTCCTCTGGACCGTCCATTGCTGGACGGTTCTCGCGACCTACCCGGACCTCTCAGGCCTACGACAGCCCTGCCGGCGAACCGGCGCGAGGTCCCTATTCGGTCTTGCTCCTGGCGGGGCTTGCCATGCCGTTCCCATTACTGGGTCCGCGGTGCGCTCTTACCGCACCCTTTCACCCTTACCGGTCCCGAAGGGCCGGCGGTCTGCTCTCTGTGGCGCTATCCCTAGGGTCACCCCCGGCGGGCGTTACCCGCCGCCATGTCGTCGTGGAGCCCGGACTTTCCTCGAACCCCAAAGGGTCCGCGACCGCCCAGCCGTCTGGTTCCGGGGGCTACATGGTCCGCCAGCGCGCCGCGGTCAATCCGCGAGACGCCCGAACACCATCTGGTCCCAGAACCGCCCCTTCCAGAAGCCGTGCTCGCGCAGCACGCCTTCCTGGCGAAACCCAAGGCCTTGCAGCAGCCGGGCGGATCGCGCATTGCCCACCGTCACCATGGCCTCCAGCCGATGCAGGCCAAGCTCGCCATAGCCGAAGGCCATCACGTGCGGCAGGATCTGGCGCATCACGCCCCGCCCCCAGGCCGCCCGCTCCAGGTCATAGGCGATCTCCCCTCGCCGCCCCCGGTCCAGCTCCAGCTTGTTGAAGCCGCAGGTGCCGATCAGCCGGCCGTCCCGGCGCACGCCCCAGCGCAGGCCCTCCCCGCGCGCCGCCAGGTCCTGGGCCCAGCTAATGATCTCAAGGGCCTCGGCCTCGCTGGACAGCGGATCGATGTCCATGAACTCGGTGACTTCGGGATCGCCGAACAGGGTGCGAAGCTCGCCGGCGTCGCCGACCGCCAGGGGGCGCAGCAGATAGTCCCCCGCCCGCAAGGTCTGGGCGGAGAGGTCGCGCCTCAAGCGCCGGCCCGCAGCAGGGCGATCAACCTGGCCCGGGTCTCGCCATCGGCGATCCCGTCCACCTTCTCCTGGCGCCAGTGTCGCTGGAAGGCGGTGACGACGGCGGTGGTGTGGGCGTCGAACACCCCGGACGGCGCGCAGTCATAGCCCAGCCGGGTAAAGCCGGCCTGCAGGGCGAAGACCCCAGCCCCTTCCTCGCCCTCGCCCAGGGGCGCGCCCGGCGCTGGCGCCGCCTCGGCCCACAGCCCATGGCCGGCCTCGGCCAGACGCTTCCAGGGAAACAGCTCGCCGGGATCGTCCTTGCGGTCCGGCGCCACATCGGAATGCCCGACGATCCAGCCGTTCTCCACGCTCCAGCGGGTGCGGATGTCGGCGACCAGGGCCATGACCGAAACGATCTGCGCCTCGGGGAACGGGCGGTAGCCGAACTCGTGGCCGGGATTGACGATCTCGATCCCGACCGAGCGGCTGTTGATGTCGGTCTGGCCCTTCCAGGACGAGACGCCCGCGTGCCACGCCCGGCGCTCTTCCGGCACCAGGCGGAAGATCCGGCCGTCTTCCTCGACCACATAGTGCGAGCTGACCTTGGCCACGGGATCGCGCAGCCGCTCGATCGCCGCCTCGCCGCTCTGCATGCCGGTGTAGTGCAGGACGATGGTGTCCGGCAGGACCTTGCGGTCGTCGAAGTTCGGCGAAGGCGCGTCGATGAATTCCATGGGGTGAGCCTATTGCGCCCGGGGCCGCATGGCGAGCACCAGGCTGACCAGCTGATTGAACCTCAGGGCCACGATCAGCACCCCGGCCAGGGCGACAATGGTCCCGAGCGCCATGCGCGGGCCAAAGGGGTCGTGCATGAACAGCACGCCCATGCCGATGGTGAACAGCGGCGTCATCAGGGTCAGAGGCGAGACCAGGTTGGCCTCATAGCGCTGGATCAGGCCGTAATAGGCGGTGTGAGCCGCCACCGAGACCACGATGGCCGAGAAGCCCACGGCGGCGGCGAACTTCCACCCTGCGGCGGCGGCCGGCTCAATGGCGCCAGGCTCGAAGAGGGCCGAGGCGATCAGCAGCGGCACGGCGGAGGAAAAGCCCACCCAGGCCTGGAACTGCAGGGGCTTCACCCCGTCCATCTGCTTCATCATCACCGCCCCGAGCGAGCCCAGGAAGGCGGCGGCCAGCACGAACAACAGGCCCATGGAGGCGTGGAAGCCGCGCGGGTCCCACATCACCAGGATGACCCCCAGGGCCGTCAGGCTGACCCCGAAGATGCGCCGCCGGTTCATGGTCTCGCCCAGCATGAGGAAGCTCATCACCGCGGTCAGCGGCGCGCCGATCTGCGAGACGATGGCGGCGGAGGACGGCGTGGCGGTCTTCAGGCCGATGAACAGCAGGGCGAAGTTGCCCGCCCCCATCAACACGCCCACGGTCAGGATGCGCCACAGGGGCTTGGGAGCCGGCATCAGCCAGGGCGCGGTCGCCAACGCCACCAGCACGAAGCGGACGCCCGCAAAGAACAGCGGCGGCACGCCCAGATGGCTCACCACATACTTGGAAACGATGTTGCTGGACGCCCAGATCAGGCAGACCACCACCATCAGGGCGAAATCGCGCAGGGTCATGGGAGCCGCTTAAGCCTGCTTCCCCCGAGGTCGGCAACGGCTAATTCTGCCGCAGGGTGAACCTCAGCGCCGTCAGGGTCGGCGAAAAGCCCACCACCTTGTTGTCCACCAGGCCAAAGCGCTTGGCCGCGGCCATCACCTCGACGTCCTTCACCGTGGCCGCCTTGCCCTTGCGCGACACCACCCAGAGCGCGCCCCGCTCGGCCAGGGCCGGGACCAACTCACCGATGCGTTCCAGCTCGGCGGCGCTGTCGGCGGCATAGAACAGGATGTCCAGAGCGCTTAGGTCGTTGACCGGCGCCACGCCTCTGTCGGTCAGCTCTCCAGCCAGGTCCGCGTCCTCGACGCCCAGCACCGCCACCCGCATGCCCGGCTTCACGCCCAGCTTATCGAGCCGGGACTTCGGATTGAGGATCGCCGTGGCCCAGCTTGCCGCGGCCTTGGCGCCCAGGGCGAACCGCGCGCCGTCGGCCAGCACCAGATCCTCGCCCTCGGCCCTCAGGCCCTTCAGCCCCTCCCCCGTCCAGACCGCCCGGCGGGCGCCGCGGAACAGCAGCTTGTCGCCCTCGAACTGCAGGCGGCCCTCGTCCTCGCCGTCGGCGAAACTGGCCCGCGTCGTCGCATCCTTGCCCATGACGCCCTCCGACTGACAGCCCTAGCGGGGCCGCAACCCGGAGGGCAAGGGCCGACTAGCGCTCGCGACGCCTGTCATCCTTGGGCGCCTTGGGCGGACGCTTGTCGGTCCGCCGGGAGGGCGGCGACAGATTGCCCAGAAACGCGAACGACAGGATCGCGTGGTCCATCTTCGAGATCGTCATGCTGCGCCTCCTTGGCTTGCCCTGATTTCACAAATCATTGGATCGATTGCGAAATTCCGCAAGAAAAATCCGTTTACGGATTAATTCAGCGCACGGAACATCCCTCAAGAATCTGAACTTGAACGGCTTTCCGCCCGAGCTCCGGGCACGAAAAAGCCGGCCCCGCGAGGTCGCGAAGCCGGCTGATCCGGAGCTGAAGGCCCCGTTCCGCGAACGGAACGGCGGCTGTCCTTAGGCGGCGGCGCCCAGGGACAGGCCTTCGTAGCGGGCCAGGTGATGGTCGGTGGAGCCGAAGGCCCCTTCGATCATCGTGGCGCGCTTGAAGTAGTGGCCGATGGCCAGTTCGTCGGTCATGCCCATGCCGCCGTGGATCTGGATGGCGTTCTGGCCGACGAACTTGCAGGCCTTGCCGATCTGCACCTTGGCGGCGCTGACGGCCTTGGCCCGCTCCGCGTCATCGCTGAGCTTGATGGTGGCCATGTAGGTCATCGACACCGACTGCTCGACGTTCATGAACATGTCGACCATGCGGTGCTGCAGCACCTGGAAGGACGAGATCGGCACGCCGAACTGCTTGCGCTGCTTGGTGTACTCGAGGGTGCCTTCATGCAGCTTGCGCAGCACGCCGCAGGCCTCGGCGCAGGTGGCGGCGACCGCCTCGTCCAGCACCTTCTCCACCAGGGCCCGGGACTGGCCCTCGGCGCCGATCAGGGCGTCAGCGCCCACCGAGACGTTCTCGAAATAGACTTCCGAGGCCATGAAGCCGTCGACGGTCGGGTAGTCGCGGGTGGTCACGCCCTTGGCGTTCTTCTCCACCAGGAACACCGACACGCCCTGGGCGTCGCGCTGGCCGCCGCCGGTGCGGGCAGTGACGATCAGGTGGGTGGCGTAGGGCGCGCCGATCACCACGGCCTTGTGGCCGTTGATCACATAGCCCGAGCCGTCCTTCTTGGCCGTGGTCTTCAGGTCCTGCCAGGTGTAGCGGGCCTGCGGTTCGGCGTAGGCGAAGGCCAGGATGGCGTCGCCGGCGATGATCTTGCCGATCACGTCCGAAGCGCCGGCATAGCCGGAGTGCTTCAGGAAGCCGCCGCCGATGACGACGGTCTGGAGGTAGGGCTCGACCACGAGGGACTTACCCAGTTCTTCCATGACCACCATGTTCTCGGTGTAGCCGCCGCCCAGGCCGCCCAGCTCTTCCGAGAAGGGCGCGCCCAGGATGCCGAGTTCCTCGGCGAAGGCCTTCCAGACGTCGGGACGCCAGTGCGGCGCGGACTTCAGGGCCGCGCGGCGCTTATCGAAGTCATAGTTGTCGGCCAGATAGCTCGCGACCGTGTCGCGGAGCATCGACTGTTCTTCGGTGAAGCTGAAATCCATCTTTGTCTCTCCCCTTACAGCCCAAGGACCATCTTGGAGATGATGTTCCGCTGGATCTCGTTGGAGCCGCCATAGATCGAGGTCTTGCGGCCGTTGAAGTAGTCGCCGGCCAGGCCTTCGGCATAGGCCGGGCCGATCGGCATGTTGTGGTGTCCCCCGGTGATGAAGGGCGCGCCGTAGTGGCCGACCGTCTCCAGGGCCAGCTCCTGCAGGCGCTGCTGGATCTCGGTGCCCTTGATCTTCAGGATCGAGCTCTCGGTGCCCGGGCCCTTGCCGGAGGACTCACCGGCCAGCACGCGCAGTTCGGTGTACTCGAGCGCGGTCAGGTCGATCTCGAGCTCGGCCACCTTGCGCTTGAAGAACGGGTCGGCCAGCAGCGGGCCGGCGGCGTCCGACAGCTCAGTGGAGGCCATCTGGCGCAGGCGCTCCAGGCCACGCTTGGACCGGGCGACCCCGGCGATGCCGGAACGCTCGTGAGCCAGCAGGGCCTTGGCGCAGGTCCAGCCCTGGTTCTCGTGGAACACGCGGTTCTCGACCGGCACCTTCACGTTGTCGAGGAAGACGTCGTTGACCTCGTGGCCGCCTTCCAGGGTGGTGATGCGGCGCACTTCAATGCCGGGCGACTTCATGTCGATCAGCAGGAAGGAGATGCCCGACTGCGGCTTGGAATCGGGATCGGTGCGGACCAGGAAGAAGCCCCAGTCGGCGTGCTGGCCGAGCGTGGTCCAGGTCTTCTGGCCATTGACGATGTAGTATTCCTTGCCGTCGTCGCCGGTGACGCGTTCGGCCTTGGTCTTCAGCGAAGCCAGGTCGGAGCCGGCGCCCGGCTCGGAATAGCCCTGGCACCACCAGATTTTGCCGTCACGGATGTCCGGCAGGAACTTCTCTTTCTGCTCCTGGGTGCCGAAGGTGTAGATCACCGGGGCCAGCATGGCGACGCCGAAGGGCAGAATGCCGATGGTGTCAGCCCGGGCCTGTTCTTCGGACCAGATGTATTTTTGCGTGGGCGTCCAGTCGCAGCCGCCCCACTCCTTCGGCCACGAAGGCGTCGACCAGCCCTTCTTGGCGAGGATGCGGTGCCAGGACAGGTAGTCTTCCTTGTCCAGGGTTTCGCCGCGGTCCTGTTTTTCGCGCAGCGCCTTGGGGTAGTTCTCGGCGATGAAGGCGCGGGCCTCCTCGCGGAAAGCGTTGTCTTCGGCCGAAAAGTCGAGGTTCATGGCGGATCTCCCTGGGGGCGGATTTACAGCGTATCGCGCGCGAGGGCGTACATAGCAGAAGGCCACGCCTTGGAAAGATGACGCTTACGTCAACGTAAGCCGATTTCTTACGGGGTCGCGCCCGGCAGCTTGAATTGCATGGGGATGGTGATCAATCCGCCCCGGATCCGCCGGTCGTCAGGGGCCACCCGGTAGTTCTTGGCCAGCATCAGGGCGAAGGCCCCGACATTGGCGCCCTTGGGGGTCTCCGACACCACCACGCAGCGGCTGAGCTGGCCCGAGGTCAGCACCCGGCATCGAATGACGGCTTCGCCCTGGCCAGGGGCAAGAACGGCGGCGGCGGCGAACGCGGCGATCAGCATGGCGGCCACTGTGGGCCAAGCGCGGGACCAAACCAAGGCGGCCGTTGAACCGGGGCCGCCCCGGCCTCGTTCTCGCCTTGCAGCGCTGGCGGGGCGCGCGCAAACCAGGAGCGTCATGCCCCGGATCGTCACCTACAATGTGCACCGCTGCGTCGGCACGGACCGGCGCCTGGACGTGGGCCGCGTCGCCGATGTCCTGGCCGCGCTGGAGCCGGACATTGTCGCCCTGCAGGAGCTGGACGTCGGCCGCGCCCGCACCGGCGGCGTCGACCAGGCCCACGAGATCGCCCGGCGGCTGGAGATGGCCTTCCACTTCCACCCGGCGATGACGGTTGAGGAAGAGCGCTATGGCGACGCCATCCTGACCATCCGCCCCGAACGCAAGGTCCAGGTCGGCCCCCTGCCTGGCTACGCCCCTTTGCCCCGGCTGGAGCCCCGCGGCGCCCTGTGGGTGGCGATTGAGATCGACGGCCGCGAGGTCCAGGTGATCAACACCCATCTGGGCCTGGTGCCGAAGGAACAGCTTCGCCAGGCCGAGCACCTGGCCAGTCCAGGCTGGCTCGGCCATTCCGACTGTCGGGACCCGGTGATCCTGCTGGGCGACTTCAACGCCACGGGGGCCTCGCCAGTGGTGCGCGCCCTGACGCGCGGCCAGTCCCCCAGCCTGACGCCGGCCCGGCTGCTATCGCCCCAGCAATCGCCGACCGCGACCTTTCCGTCCGGCATGCCCGTCCTGCGCATCGACCACCTGTTCGTCAGCGACAGCGTGAGCGTGCGCGACGTCTTCGCGCCCTACACGCCCCTGACCCGCAAGGCCTCGGATCACCTGCCCCTGGTCATGGATTTCGACCTGGCCTGAGCGGGGCCTTCCAGTCCCTGGAGCGGATCAGCTCGCGGGGATCGAAGCCGCGCGCCTGGGCGTAGAGCCGCTCGCGCCGTCGGCCCAGCCGCCAACTGTCCCCAGGGTCGGCCGGGTCGCCCAGGTGGCAGGCGGCGATGAACTCCCCGAACGGCGTCATCCGCAGCGGCCTCAGCGGCTTCAGCCGGCCATCGCGGTTCAGCGCCTCGATGGCCGGGATCAGGCCGCCGCGCTCCGCCCAGGCCCGGGTGACCGAGGCGCCGGTCTGGCCCATGAAGTGGCCGATCAGTCGGTCGCGCAGGGCCGCGAGGCTCAGGCGCGCGGCTTCCGTCTGCGCCTCCACCGCCAGCTCGCACTCGGTGTCGAACCCCGCCGAGCGGTTGGACAGGTTCGCCGAGCCCACCCGCGCCAGCCGGTCGTCGAACACCGAGGTCTTGGAGTGGACGATGATCGTCTCCCCGGCCGGCGTCACCGGATAATAGGCCGCGAACCGCCCGAAGATGTCGGCGGCCCGCAGCCGCCACAGCATGTTCGACCGCGCCCGATCCATGGTCAGCCGGTCGAACCAGCTGGGCGCCTGGCCGGTGGAGATCAGCACGATCTCGGGCCCGTCCGCCTCCCCCAGGCGCTGGGCCAGGGCCTCCACCACCGGCGGGGCGGTGAAGTACTGGTTCTCCAGATAGATCGTCCGCTTCGCCGAGCGGATCGCCGCCAGGTGCAGCCGCGCGATCTCCGCCACGCCTGGATTGTCGCGCCAGTCCGGCGCGGTACGCGCGATGGCGACATCTACATCGCTCAGATGGGCGGGGATGTGTCCTGGCCACGGGCTCTCCAGGCCCGGCGGCGGCGGGGCGACGACCTCGCCGTTCGGCGCCTTTCGCCAGCGCTCCCGCGCAAGGTCGCCGAGGGCGGCGGCGGCCGGCCCTTCCACCATCATCATCACTTCATGCCGCGGCGCATGACAGTCCTGGTCCGGCATTAGCCGGCGCAGGTCGCCGTCCAGGTGCCCGGGCGTATCCCAGCGGTCCACGGCGATGTCGCCGCCACCACAAAAGGCCAGCTGGTCATCCACCACCAGGACCTTCTGGTGATGGCAGGCGCCCAGGGGCACGGTATCGTCCAGCTCGAACTTGACGCCTGTGCCCTCGAACCACTTCCGCGCCCGGTGCGGAAAGAACTCCTGGCTGGCGCTGATCGGCAGGGCCGACTTCCAGATCAGCAGGCGGATATCCAGCTCCGGCCGCGCCTTGGCGAGCTCGATCAGGAACCGGCCCACCGTGTCGGGGGTCTGGGTGGCCGTCACCCCGTCGGGAAACAGCCGGGTGCGCGGGTCGAACCCCCAGCCCAGCAACAGGATCGAGCGCTTGGCCTTGCGCAGCGCTTCAAAGACGGCGGCGAAATAGGCCTCGGTGTCGACCAGATAGGCCGCCCGTGTCGCACGCGCGATCCGCCAGCAGGTTTCACCAGGCCGAAGCACACTGTCGCTGGGGGTCACCGGGTCGCCTCGCCGCACCGGACACCACCGGCCCCGGAAAAAAGCTCACGGTCAAGGTAGGTTCCGCCGGCATGGCGGGGCAATCCCCCTCACGACGCCCGCCCTCTCCCCGCATCCAGGGAGAGGGCTGGGGTGAAGGCTAAGGCTCAGCCCTTGTAGGCCTGGCAGGGTCCGCTCAGTTCCGCGGCCGCCCGCTCGGTCCGGGCCGAGCTCTTGGCGTCCCGCTTGCCGCGGGCCTGTTCCTCGTCAGCCCGCGCCTGGATGTAGGACAGCCGCGTGCGGCCGGCGTCCTTCACGAAGGCCTGCAGGCCGGTCGCATCGGCGGACAGGCCCTGAGCGATACCCAGGCAGCGCGCGGCCTGGATGTATTCCACGTCCGAAACCTTGTCCGCGGCCAGAGCCGGCGCGGCGACGGCCAGACCAATAGCGACCATGGCGATGGGGGCGAAGCGCATGGTGTTACTCCCTTGAAATGAACACGGCGCGAACCTGAACAAACAACACGCCCATCTCAAATGAATTCGCGGCAATATTCGCGCATCATTACATTGATCGGCCAACTTTGTTCGATGATTACTGATACGAAATTACAAGCTTGTAAGGATCGCCCCGTGGCGCCACGACTACACCCATGCCGCAGCCTGACCTGAAGCTCGACGTCGAGGGCGTGAACGCCCTTCTGCTCAAGGCCTTTCCGGACGCCCGGCCTGAGACCATGGCCCTGGCCGTTGAGGCCAGCCCCGGCCGGGTCCTGGTCCGTCGGCCCTATGGCGCGGGCCTGCTACGTCCCGGCGGCGTCGTCTCCGGCCCCACCTTGATGAGCATCGCCGACACCGCCGCCTATGGCCTGGTCCTGGCCCATGTCGGCGAACAGCTGATGGCGGTGACCAGTTCCCTGGTGATGAACTTCCTGCGCGGCGCGGCGCCCGGCGACATCTGGGCCGAGGCCTTGATGCTGCGGCTGGGCCGGCGCATCGCCGTCTGCGACGTCCGGCTCTGGACCGAAAGCCCCGACCGACTGGCGGCCCAGGCCACAGTGACCTACGCTATCCCCTCCGCCTGACCCGAGCGCCCATGACCTCCCAGCCGCCCCGCCCGCCCAAGCCGATCAAGACGCCCTGCATCAAGGTCTGTGTGGTCGATGGGGAAAGCGGACTGTGCATGGGCTGCTACCGTCGGCTGAACGAGGTCGCCGGCTGGGCCAAGCTCACCGACGACGAGCGCGACGTGATCCTGGCCGAGCTGCCGTCCCGGCGCAGCCTGATCCGTCCCGAGAAACTGGCTATGTTCTAAGACAGCCCCGCTCGTTCACTGGTTGCAAACCGATGCGGTCTTAGCGTTCCCCGAGAACTGGCCCGAAGGGGCGAAGGACCTGGGGTGTCGACATGCTCAGAATGGCCGTTCTGGCCCTGGTGGGCGCGGTTTCCGCGGTGGGCGCGGCGCAAGCCGTGGCCGCCTTCGACCCCAATCGTCACCTGGCCAGCCTGACCACCGAGACCGTCCAGGCGCCCATCGAGGCCGCCGCCACCGGCGAGGCGGCCCAGATCACCAAGGCCGCCGATGGCCACTATTGGGCTGAGGCCTCGGTCAACGGCGCGCGCGTGCGCTTCCTGGTCGACACCGGCGCCAGCGCCGTCGCCCTGACCCCGGACGACGCCAAGCGGCTCGGCTTCGAGCCGTCCAAGCTGAACTACGCCTACAAGGTGATGACCGCCAACGGCGAGGCCCACGCCGCCGCCGTCAAGCTGGCCTCCGTCTCCGTCGCCGGGACCAAGGTCACCGACGTCGACGCCCTGGTGCTGGACAAGGGGCTCGACGCCTCCCTGCTGGGCATGACCTATCTAGGCCGCCTCTCCCGCTTCGAGGCCACCCGCAGCTCGCTGATCCTGCGCCCGTAGGGCCAGGGCGGAGCGCACCGCCTCCAGCGCCCGGTCCACCACCTCCAGGCCGGCGCCAGGCTTCACACCCTCAACCGTCAGGATCCGCCGCCAAGCCCGCGCGCCCGGCAGGCCATGGAACAGGCCCAGCATGTGCCGGCTCATCGCCGCCAGATGCACGCCGCCGGCTAGCTGTGCGGCCATATAGGGGCGATAGCGCTCCACCGCCTCGAAGGCGTCGATCTCCGCCGTCGCCTCGCCGAACACCCGCGCGTCCACCGCGCCCAGCAGGCCCGGCGTGTGATAGGCCGCCCGGCCGATCATCACCCCGTCCACGTGCTCCAGGTGCGCAATCGCCTCGTCCAGGGTCGCGATCCCGCCATTGATGGCGATGGTCAGCTCCGGCCGCTCGGCCTTCAGGCGCCAGACCAGCGGATAGTCCAGCGGCGGGATGTCCCGGTTCTCCTTGGGCGACAGGCCCTTCAGCCAGGCCTTGCGGGCGTGGACGACAAAGCCTTTCACCCCGGCCTGGGCGCACAGGTCCACCAGCCGGAACAGGCTCTCCGCAGGCTCCTGGTCATCGACCCCGATCCGGCACTTCACCGTCACCGGAACCGACACCGCCGCGCCTATGGCGGCCATGCACTCGGCCACCAGCTCCGGCTCGCGCATCAGGCAGGCGCCAAACCGCCCCGACTGCACCCGGTCCGAGGGGCAGCCCACATTCAGGTTGATCTCGTCATAGCCCAGGTCCGCCCCGATCCGCGCCGCGGCCACCAGGTCCGCAGGCTCCGACCCGCCCAGCTGCAGGGCCACGGGATGCTCCGCCGGATCATAGCCCAGCAGCCGCTCACGATCCCCATGCAACACCGCCCCGGTGGTCACCATCTCGGTATAGAGCAGCGCGCGCGCGCTCAGGCTCCGATGCAGCACCCGACAATGCCGATCGGTCCAGTCCATCATCGGTGCACAAGACAGTCTATGCGCTTGAAATTGCTTCTTTTTTTCCATATAACTTAAGGTGTTAGGACAGCCGATGGACCCGCGGTTCTACGCCATTTTACGACGGATTTCGCCACCTTTCGCCAACTCACTGCACCGGATTCGCACCCCAAAATGGCCTCCATCCGCAAACAGAAATCCGGCGCCTGGCGCGCGCAGGTTCGACGCAAGGGCCAGTCCCTGAGCGAGACGTTTGTCCGCCACGCGGATGCGAAAGGCTGGGCGTTGGACGCCGAGCGGCAGATCGATCGCGGCGAGACGCCTCTCGATGCTCGCATCGCCCGCATCCGCACCTTCGGCGAGCTCATCGACCTCCATATTGACGATATGTCGGAGGTGGGACGCGCGCCTGGGCGCACCAAGCACGCGACGCTCAGGATGCTGAAACGCAGTCTCGGCAAACTAAAGCTCGTGGAGGTTGGGCGCGAACGGCTCATCCAGTTCGGCCGGACGAGGGCCGCAGCAGGCGCCGGCCCAGTGACGGTGGGCATGGACATCGGGGTCGTTCGCCTGGTCCTGACCCACGCCGCCGCGGTTCATGGCCTGCCGGTGGCGGTGGAGCCCGTCGATCTGGCGAGGGTCGCGCTCACCCGCCTGCGGGTGGTGGGCGAGCGC
>CAZXVO010000020.1:0-29403 GCA_964643835.1 uncultured Phenylobacterium sp.
GGCGGCGGTGGCGCCAGCGCGCAAGGGGGCGGGGGCGTGACCGCCCAGGCCCGGATGATGCCGCAGCCCCAGGCCGCGCCCGAGGCGCCGCCCCAGCTGCAGAGCTTCGCCGACGTCCTGGCCCTGATCGAGAAGAAGCGCGACATCGCCCTGCGTCTGGACGTGGAGCGCTTTGTCCGGCCGGTGAGCTTCCGGCCGGGCGCCATCGAGTTCGAGCCGGCCCCCGGCGCGCCCGCCAACCTGGCCCAGCGCCTGGTCGCCCGGCTGAAGGAATGGACCGGCCAGCCCTGGCTGATCGCCGCCCAGGGCGGCGGCGGGGCCGAAAGCCTGTGGGAGCGCCAGAAGCGCGAGGAGCGCGAGGTTCGCGCCCAGATCGAGCAGGACCCCTTCGTCCGCTCGGTGATGGAGGCCTTCCCCGGCGCCGAGATCATCAGCATTCGCAACACCCCGCTGCCCGACGCGGCCTCGGTCGCCGAGGCGCCGGAAGACGACGAGGACTAGGAGTACGCCATGAAGGATCTGGGCGGCCTGATGAAGCAGGCCCAAGCCATGCAACAGAAGCTGGCCGACGCCCAGGCGCGGCTGGCCGAGATGGTGGTCGAGGGGACCTCCGGCGGCGGCATGGTCACCGTGGTGCTGAAAGGCTCCGGCGAACTGGCCGAAGTGAAGCTGGACGAGAGCCTGCTGGCGCCGGGCGAAGGCGAGGTGATCTCCGACCTGATCGTCGCCGCCCACGCCGACGCCAAGCGCAAGCTGGACGCCAAGCAGGCGGACCTTATGCGCGAGGCCGCCGGTCCGCTGGCCGGCATGGGCATCCCCGGCCTGAAGTTCTGACTTGGCCGCCTCGGCCGGACCCGAGATTGAGCGGCTGATCAGCCTGCTCTCCAAGCTGCCGGGGCTAGGGCCCCGGTCGGCGCGTCGCTCGGCGCTCGCCCTCCTGAAGCGGCGCGAGGCCCTGTTGCTGCCCCTGGCCGACGCCATGTCCCAGGCCGCGGCGCGGGTGAAGACCTGCGGAACCTGCGGGGCGCTGGACACCCAGGACCCCTGCGCCGTCTGTTCCGACACAGCCCGTGACACGTCGCTGATCTGCGTGGTCGAGGAGGCCGGCGCCCTGTGGGCCATGGAACGCGCCGGCGCCTTCCGCGGCCGCTATCACGTCCTGGGCGGGCTGTTGTCCGCCCTGGACGGCGTGGGACCTGACGCCCTGCGCATCGGCCAATTGGTGGGCCGCGTGTCCGGCGGCGAGGTCAAGGAAGTGGTCCTGGCCCTGCCGGCCACCGTCGACGGCCAGACCACGGCCCACTACCTCGCCGACGCCCTGGCCGGCACCGGCGTCGCCGTCACCATGCTGGCCCGCGGCGTCCCCGTGGGCGGGGAGCTCGACTGGCTCGACGACGGCACCATCGCCCAGGCCATGCGCGCGCGGCGGCCGGCTTAGGGGGGCCGCCCCCACCTCCGCTCATCCCCGCGCAGGCGGGGATCCAAGCAGAGGTGCAGCCAGGCCATAGTTCGTATTTTGTTCTGGACGGCGATCGCCCTGTCGTGTTGGCTTATCTCGCGCGACTTCAACGAACCCGAGATGGCCTTCTACACCTACCTCCTGGCGAGCGGCCCGTATGGAACGCTCTATTGCGGCCACACTGACAATCTGACTGCCCGGATCGGTCAGCATCGCGAACACGCGCGGGCAGGCTTCACCCGGAAGTATGGCGTGGACCGTCTCGTCTGGTTTGAACCGCATGACAGCCGCTCCGGCGCCTTCACCCGTGAGCGGCAGATCAAGACATGGAACCGGGACTGGAAGATCCGCATGATCGAAGAGGTGAACCCCACCTGGGCGGACCTGTATGAAAGCCTGCAGGGCCCGTTGAGTCGGCTTGGATCCCCGCCTTCGCGGGGATGAGCGGTGTCGAGAGCGAGTGAGCATGAACGCCGAACTTCTCCTGGGCCTGTTGGGCCTCTTCGCCGCCGTGATCGGTTTCGCCTGGGCGCTGATGGAGCGGGGCCGGGCCAATCGGGCTGAGGCGCGGGCCTGGGAGCTGCAGGACCTGGCGGCGCGGGCCAGGCTGATCGAGGAGCAGGGGGCCAAGAATGCGGCCTTCATCCAGACCGAGGCCGCCAACGCCATCGCCGAGCAGCTGCTCAAGCGCGCCGACGAGACCTTCAAGGGTCGGGAAGAGGCCGCCCAGCTGCGCCTGGAGGCCCAGCTGAAGCCGGTGGCCGAGACCCTGGCCAAGTTCCAGGAACAGGTGGTGGCCGTTGAGAAGATCCGGGCGGAGGACACCGGCGGCCTGAAGCAGCAGATCAGTCAGCTGATGGAGGCCTCGGCGGCCACCCAGGCCGAAGCCCGCAAGCTGTCCAGCGCCCTGCGCCGCGGGGCCGGGGTCCAGGGCCGTTGGGGCGAGCAGACCCTGCGCAACGTGCTGGAGGCGGCGGGCCTGGCCGCCCACTACGACTTCACCGAACAGACCTCCACTGACACCGACGAGGGCCGCCGCCGGCCGGACGTCACCGTGCGCCTGCCGGGCGGGGCGGTGTTCGTCATCGACGCCAAGTGCTCGCTGAACGCCTTCCTGGAGGCCCAGGACGCGGTGGACGAGCCAACCCGCGACGCCGCCTACGCCCGCCACGCCCAGAGCGTGCGCGCCCACATGCAGGGCCTGTCGGCCAAGGCCTATTGGGACCAGTTCAACCAGGGTTCGCCGGACTTCGTGGCCATGTTCATCCCCGGCGACAGCTTCCTGGCCGCCGCGCTTGAGCGGGCGCCGGACCTGATGACCGAGGCGATGGACAAGCGGGTGCTGGTGGTGACGCCCACCACCCTGTTCGCCCTGTGCAAGGCCGTCGTCTATGGCTGGCGGGTCGAGGAGCAGGCCAAGAACGCCCAGGAAATCGTCAAGCTGGGCCGGGAGCTCTACAAGCGGCTGTCGGTGATGGGGGGCCACACCGCCTCGGTCGGCAAGGCCCTGGAGGCTGCGGTGAGCCGCTACAACCAGATGGTCGGGTCGCTGGAGACCCAGGTCCTGACCCAGGCCCGGCGCTTCCAAGACCTCAAGGTCGACCACGAGGCCAAGGAGATTCCGGAGCTGCCGGCCGTCGAGGGCGGGGTGCGGGCCCTGTCCAAGCTCTCCACCGGCGAGGACATCCCGCCGCCTTGACGCTCAGGGGCCGCTGACCTACCTGAAATCGCATGGCTATCCGCGAAATCCTCGTCGTCCCGAACCCCGTCCTGAAACAGGTCTCCCAACCCGTCGAGCGGGTGGATGACGAGCTGCGGGCGCTGATGGACGATATGCTGGAGACCATGTACGCGGCGCCCGGCATCGGCCTGGCCGCCATCCAGATCGGCGTGCCCAAGCAGGTGATCGTGATGGACCTGGCCGGCCCCGAAGAAGAGAAGCAGCCGCGCTACTTCGTCAATCCGCAGATCCTGGACGCTTCGGACGACACCCAGCCCTACGAAGAGGGCTGTCTGTCGGTGCCGGACATCTATGACGAGGTCGAGCGCCCGGCCAAGGTCAAGCTCAAGTACCTGAATTATCAGGGGCAAGAGGTGGTCGAGGAGGCCGAGGGCCTGTTCGCCGTCTGCATCCAGCACGAGATGGACCACCTGGAAGGCGTGCTGTTCATCGACTACCTGTCGCGCCTGAAGCGCGACCGCGCCGTCGCCAAGGTCAAGAAGCAGGTCCGCGCCGCCTGATCCCAGGCCTTCCGGAGCCCTCGTAAGCAAGGGCAAGCAGGGACGAGCAGTCCGGGGAAACACGGTTTTCCCCTTGGGCTCGTCCCGACCGAGCTCCCCAAGCCCGATCCCAGCTACCGGCCTTCGTGAGGGGCCTGATCATCGCCGGTCGCCATCGCCGCCGAAGCGACGCCCGTCGGGGTTGAGAGCCGCCGGTGGGTGCGGTCTCGCGACGAGGTTTCGTGCGGATGTCGAGCCTGCCGCCTGTGCGGCTGCTCTTGATCCGGGTCATTCACGAGTGAACGCCAGGGGCGGTAGCATCGAAACTTGCGAGGAGGGCATGGCAATTTTTGTAACGGTGAGGCATCTCAACGCTTGAACCCGGCGTGCACTCGCCAGTTGAGCGATATCGGGGCAGTATGGACTTTGAGTACGGCACTTCCGTGGACGAGGGCGAGATCGAGACGCTCCTCCCCTCCATCCGGGCAAATCCAGCGATGGACGCTGCAATGCGCGCCTCCGTGGGCGGCGCCTTGGCCTATTTTCACGAGAACCCGGTCCTGCACCGAAACGTCCGAGACGTGGGTCGACTGATCCTGTGCTTCGTGGCGCTCTACCTTGACGCGACCGGGGGGCTGACCCACCGGCGCCTGCGCGCCCTGTCGGGCCAGACCGGGGTGATCAGCGCCGGGACGGCGACGGCGGTCCTGTTCCGGATGCGGGCCATCGGCTACGTCGACCGCGAGGAGGGGAGCGGCACGGGCGTGCAGCGGCGCTATGTCCCCACCCCGGAAATGGTCGAGACCTTCCGCCGGCGGCTGCGGATCGAACTGGGGTCGGCGGCTCTGGTCGTTGACGGGCTCAATAGCGTGCTGGCCCGGCTGGATGAGCCGGAAGTGTTCCGGACCCTGGTGGCCGTGTTGGGCCAGGAGGTTATCCACGCCGCCAGCAATCCCCGCGCCGACCTGGACCCGATCAACAAGCTCTCGGTGCGCACCGCCGGCATCCTGATCCTGTGGGACATCATCCAGTCGGCCGCGCAGCCTGGCGCCCTGTTCGGCAGCGAGGCCGAGGTCGAGATCTCCGTGGCTGCCCTGGCCAAGCGCTATCAGGTGTCGCGCAGCCACGTGCTGAGCATCCTGCGCGACCTGAGCGAGGCCGGCTATCTGGAGCGGCTGTCGCGGGACGGGCTGTGGCTGTTGAAGCCGCAGTTGCGCGAGGCCCTCCTGACCTTCTTCGCCATCATCTATCTCGGGGTCGGCCGGGGGGTCGGCCAGGCCAAGGCGCGGCTGAGCGAGGCGGCGGGTGACTAGTCCTTCGGGGCTGTGTGCTTGTCCAGGTCGGCCTTAGCCTCGGCGGCGCCCGATTTCAGGTCCGCGCCCGCGTCCCTAAGCGCGGCCTTGGTGTCGGCGGCCACGTCCTTGGCGGCGGCGCCGGCGTCCCGGGCGGCGTCCTTCACGTCACCCTTCACCTCCTGCACCTCAGGACTGCCGGCTACGTCCTTGGCGGCCTGGGCGGTCCGGTCGGCGGCGGCCTGCAGGTCGGACCGGGTCTCGGCCTGGTCCTGGCGGGAGCAGGCGCCAAGGCTGAGAGCTGCGGCGGCGACGGTGATCGGCAGGATGAGGCGCATGGGCGAAGCTCCGGTCAGACGTGGCGGTTGAACGGCGCGGCGGTTCGGAAGGTTCCTTCGCGGCCCCGTCCCGGCTAAACCGCGCCCATGCGCCTCGCCTTCCTCGGAACTCCGGACTTCGCCGTCACCTGCCTCGCCGCCCTGGCGGAGGCCGGCCATGAGATCGTCGCGGTCTATTCCCAGCCCCCCGCGCCGCGCGGTCGCGGCCACGAGCTGAAGCCCTCGCCGGTCCACGCCTGCGCCGCCGAACTGGGGATCGAGGTGCGAACACCGGTCTCCATGCGCGACCCCGAGGTGATCGCCGCCTTCAAGGCCCTGAACCTCGACGCCGCCGTGGTGGTGGCCTTCGGCCAGATCCTGCCCGCCGAGGTGCTCGAGGCGCCGCGACTGGGCTCCTACAACCTGCACGCCTCGCTGCTGCCCCGCTGGCGCGGCGCCGCCCCGATCCAGCGGGCGATCATGGCCGGTGACGCCGAGACCGGCGCCGAGGTCATGCGGATGACCGAGGGCCTGGACGAGGGGCCGGTGTTGGCCACCGCCCGCCTACCCATCGCACCAGACGACACGGCGTCCAGCCTGCACGACAAGCTGGCCGTGGCCGGCGCCGCCCTGCTGGTCGAGACCCTGCCGAAGATCGCCGCCGGGACCGCCGTGGCCGTCCCCCAGGCGGACGGGGGGACGACCTACGCCAAGAAGATCCGGCCCAAGGAGGCCCGGCTGACCTGGGCCAAGCCCGCCGTCGAGGTCGACTGCAAGATCCGCGGGCTCTCGCCCTTCCCCGGCGCCTGGTTCGAACTGGTCGGCGATAAGGGCCCGGTGCGGGTCAAGGCGCTGCTGTCGCGGGTGGAGCCGGGCCAGGGGGAGCCTGGCCAGGTGCTGGACGACCGTCTGCTCATCGCCTGCGCCGACGGGGCGGTGCGGCTGCTGAAAGTCCAGCGCGAAGGCAAGGGGCCGCAGGACGCCGAGACCTTCATGCGGGGCTTCCCCGTGGCGGCGGGCACGGTGCTGGCCTGAGATGCCGCGCTACCGCCTGACCATCGAATATGACGGCCGGCCCTATAAGGGGTTCCAGGCGCAAGGCGAGCTGCCCACCGTCCAGGGCGCCCTGGAGCGCGCCGTACTGGCCTTCACCGGCCAGAGCGTGCGCCTGCAGGCCGCCGGCCGCACGGACACCGGCGTCCACGCCACCGGCCAGGTGGTGCATGTGGACCTGGACAAGGCCTGGCCGGTCGAGACCGTGCGCAATGCGCTGAACGCCCACCTGATCGACGAGGCGGTGGTGGTGCTGGAGGCCGAGGAGGCCATCGGCGACTGGCACGCCCGGTTCACGGCGACCGAGCGGCGCTATCTCTACCGCATCCTCAATCGCATGGGGCCTCCGGCCCTGGACCGGGGCCGCGTCTGGCACGTGAAGAAGCCGCTGGACGCTGAGGCGATGCACCATGCGGCCCAGATCCTGGTCGGCCACCATGACTTCACAACCTTCCGCGACCTGCAGTGCCAGGCGAAGTCGCCCTGGAAGACCCTGGACGTCGCCCGGGTCTCGCGGGTGGGCGAGGAAGTCCACCTGGTGTTCGAGTCGCGCTCCTTCCTGCACCGCCAGGTCCGGTCCATGACAGGCACGCTCGCCGAAGTCGGCGTGGGCCGCTGGAGCGCCGACGATGTGAAGACCGCGCTGGAGGCGCGGGATCGCAAGGCCTGCGGACCTGTCGCGCCGGCCGATGGCCTCTACCTGACGGGGGTATCCTACGCCGCGCCGAAGGTTTCGAAGTAGCGGTCGATCAGCCGCTCATAGACCGCCTGCAGCTGGCGGATCTCCGCCACCGGCGCGCGCTCGTCCACCGAATGCATGGTCTTGCCCACCAGGCCCAGCTCGACCACGGGGCACAGGGCGCGGATGAAGCGGGCGTCCGAGGTGCCGCCGGTGGTGGACAGATCCGGGCGCTGGCCTGCGACGTCGGCGACGGCTGAGGCCACCAATTCGGTGAACGGACCCTGTTCGGTCAGGAAGGCCTCGCCGCTGATCGCCGGCTTCAGGACGATCTTGCCGGGGAAGCCCTCGACGCACCTGTCGGCCTC
Source organism: uncultured Phenylobacterium sp. (assembly GCA_964643835.1). GTDB lineage: Bacteria > Pseudomonadota > Alphaproteobacteria > Caulobacterales > Caulobacteraceae > Phenylobacterium. The sequence continues at coordinate 7,389 of CAZXVO010000020.1, forward strand.
GGCCTGGATCCAGGCGGCCAGGTCGGCGCCCTTGTGGGCCGGGTTGAAGCGGATGTTCAGCCGCGCGCGGGCGGTCGCCGGGATCAGGTTGGTGGTCGGATTGCCCACGTCGATGGTGGTGACCTCCAGGTTGGATGGCTGGAAGTCGGTGTAGCCCTCATCCAGCACCCGGCCCTGCAGGGCGGACAACAGGCGGATCAGCACCGGAACCGGGTTCGCGGCCCGATGCGGATAGGCCACGTGGCCCTGGATCCCCTGCACCTCGATCTCGACATTGATCGAGCCGCGGCGGCCGATCTTGACCATGTCGCCGAAGGTCTCGGCGCTGGTGGGTTCGCCCACCACGCAGTGGTCGATGACCTCGCCCTCGGCGGCCAGGGCCTCGACCACCATCTTGGTGCCGTGGGTGGCCACGCCTTCCTCGTCGCCGGTGATCAAGAAGGAGATCGAGCCCTTCACCTGACCGGCGGCGATGGCCTTGGCGGTGGCGGCGGCGAAGGCGGCGATGGCGCTCTTCATGTCCACCGCGCCGCGGCCGATCAGGATGTCGTCGACGATGTCGGCGGCGAAGGCCTCGCGGCTCCAGGCCGCAGCATCGCCCACCGGCACCACGTCGGTGTGGCCGGCGAAGCAGAGGTTTGGCCGGGCGGTCCCGAAGCGCGCGTAGAGGTTCTCGATCTCGCCGAACTTCATGCGGCGGCAGGAAAAGCCCAGGGCCTTCAAGGTGGCTTCCACCACATCCATGGCGCCTTCGTCGGCCGGGGTGACCGAAGGGCGGCGGATCAGGTCTTGGGTGAGGGCGACGGGATCGAGGCTGGACATGGCTCTGCTGGTAAAGCCAGGGCGCGCCAGGGGCAACAGCCGGGGCGCAAGCCCCCGCGCCCGAACTGGGAAGATTAATTCATATAAATCAACTCGTTATGGGAACGCTAGGTCTGTACTCGCAAGATCAGGTTCGCAATGATCGCACCACACAAGGATATCGGTCATGCAGCCCATCGTATTCGGAAAGCGAAAGTCGTCCCTGCCGGCCTCTGTGGCGCGGGCCTTCTTGGCGAAATCTTCTGATGACCAGGGACGAGATCGTCGAGAGCCCCGGTCCTGGGCGCCGAGATTTGGTGGGCGTCAGGTTTCGGCCAGCGAGCACCTGTATTTCGCCGTGCGCTCTCTGGGCGGCGATGGGGCGCATCACATCCTGCAATACGCCTTCGTGGACGACCGCGGCACGGTGGTCCTGAGCGCCTGCGCCCGCTCGACCAGCCCCGTGGCCATGCTGGCGCCGCCCCTGCCGGAGGACCTGGCGGTCCAGCCCGGATCCGGAGGCCTTCGAGTACCTGATGACCCGGCTGTGCGGCGGCGCGACCCTAGTGGCCTATCACCGGGTCCTGCAGGGCGGGCTGCTGCCCTACGAGGCGGTGGCGTCTGCGGCCTCGGTGGAATGCGCCTGGCGCCGCTTCCAGCAGGTGGCGCGGCGGCGCGGCATCCGCCTGTCGCGGGGCGAGCCGCTGGCGCTGAACGACTGCCTCGAGAAGGCCGGCCTGCTGGTTCCCGACAGCGAGGACGCGGCGATGCGGGCCCTGTCCATCCGCGCCCTCTGGCGGTGGATGGAAGACTAGCGGTCCGGCCGCTCCAGCTTCACGGCATCCCAGAACAGGGGGCGCAGATCGGAGAAGAACTCGTCCATCCCATAGCGGTCGGCCAGGGTGAACAGGCCCTCGTCGTCGCGGTTGAGATAGCCGCGCTCAGCCAGGGCCAGCAGCTTGCGGCGGGCGGTCTCCCGCGGGATCTGGGTGATCTCCGACAGGCTAAGCGCATTGAGCCTGCGGTGCTCGGGCCCGTCGGCGGGCGCGAAGCTGCGCTCGCGGGCGATCTGCTGCGACAGGTCGGCCAGGATGAACACCAGGTAGAGCAGGTACTGGTCCAGGTCGCCGGCGAAGCGCGAGCGGATGCGGACCAGGGTGGTCGAGAGGTGTCCGCCCCAACGGTAGAAGAAGCGGGAGACATCCTGATCGAGATAGCCACGAGTCGGCTCCTCTCGAGCTGTGTTCGCCGCCAGTCCGGAAATCCTGTTCGAGTTGGTTCCAATCACCGTCGTAATCCTTCCGGGATGCGCCCCCCGGTTAAGAGAAGATTAAGTCGGTAGGTTAAGGAAATGGAGCCATTCCTTAACCAAACCAACTTGAGACATGTTTTCGAGTGCTTTCTTGGGGTGTCATTTATAGTGCACCTCAAGGTCTCATGACCTTACGCATCTACTATTTTAACGAGAAGCGCGTGTAAACCCATTCTGGGGACGTGATTGGGCGCCTGGCGCCCAGGGTTGGTGCGCACAAACGAAAAGCCCCGCCGGGGACCGGCGGGGCTGGACGTTCAGGCGGGATGTGCGCGGTCAGTCGCGCAGCAGCTCGTTGATCGAGGTCTTCGAGCGGGTGCGGGCGTCGACGGTCTTCATGATCACCGCGCAGTAGGTGGACGGCATGCCCTCGTGCGGGCTGGGCCGCGAGCCGGACATGACCACGGAATAGGGCGGCACCTCGCCGGTGGTCACCTGGCCGGTCTTGCGGTCGATGATCGGGGTGGTCGAGGTCAGGTAGACGCCCATGGACAGGACCGAGCCCTCGCGGACGATCACGCCTTCGGCCACTTCGGAGCGGGCGCCGATGAAGCAGTTGTCCTCGATGATGGTCGGGTTGGCCTGCAGGGGTTCCAGCACGCCGCCGATGCCCGCGCCGCCTGACAGGTGCACGTTCTTGCCGATCTGGGCGCAGGAGCCGACCGTGGCCCAGGTGTCGACCATGGCGCCCTCATCGACATAGGCGCCGATGTTGACGAAGGATGGGGTCATGATGACGCCCTTGGCGATATAGGCGCCGCGGCGGACCACGCAGCCCGGCACGGCCCGGAAGCCGGCGGCCTCGAAGCGGGCGGCGTCCCAGCCGGTGAACTTCAGCGGGATCTTGTCCCAGTAGGGGTGCGGCGCGTCCGCATCGATCAGCTGGTTGGCGTTCAGGCGGAAGGACAACAGGATCGCCTGCTTGGCCCACTGGTGGGTCACCCAGGTCCCGTCGGCCTCGCGGCTGGCGACCCGCAGGGTCCCGGAATCCAGTCGGTTCAGGGTCTCGTCCACGGCCTCGCGGACTTCGCCGGTGGTCTGGACGTTGACGGCGTCCCGGTTTTCCCAGGCGGCTTCGATGATGGACTTCAGGTCTTGGGACATCAGGCGGTTTCCTTCAGACGCGCCCCGGCCAGGAAGGGCGCGAGTTTCTCGGTTTTATGGGTGACAAAGGGCGCGGCCGAGGCCGGCGCGTGGGCGCCCACCAGCACGGTGGTCATGCCCAGGTCGTGGGCCGGCTTCAGGTTGCGCTCGGAATCTTCAAAGAAGGCGGTCGCCGCGGGATCCAGGCCGTGGGCCTCGATCATGCGGGTGAAGCCCAGCGGGTCGGGCTTGGGCGCGAAGCCGAAGGAATGGACGTGGAACACCTCGTCGAACAGGTGGTCCAGCTTCAGGTGGTTCAGCACCCGCTCGGCGTGGAAGCCATCGGCGTTGGTGAAGATGTAGCGCTTGCCCGGCAGCCGCTCCAGCGCCTCCAGCAAAAGCTGGTCGTGGGCGAGCACATCCAGGGACAGGTCGTGGAACAGCGCGTGGAACTCTTCCGGCGCCACGCCGTGGTGCTTCATCAGGCCGCCGAGGGTCAGACCGTGCTCGGCCAGATAGGTCTTCTGCAGGGCGAAGGCCTCGTCCCGGGGCAGGCCGGTGACCTTGATCACGAACTCGGTCATCCGCCGCTCAACGTCGCCCATGAACCCGCTCTCGGCCGGGTAGAGGGTGTTGTCGAGGTCGAACAGCCAGACGTCGATATGGGTCAGGTCGGCGGTCATGCGGCCTCTAGCGGGTGATCAGGGTGCCCGAGCCGTGCTCCGTGAACAGCTCCACCAGCATGGCGTGCGGCCGGCGGCCATCGAGGATGACCACGGCTTCCACCCCGGACTCCACCGCCGCGATGGCGGTTTCCAGCTTGGGGATCATGCCGCCGGTGGCGACGCCGTCGGCGATGACCCCCGGCACGTCGGTCAGCAGCAGCATGCGCTTGGCCTTCAGCGCGCCGGCCAGGGCGCCGGCCACGGTGTCGGCGTTGATGTTGAAGGTCTCGCCGTCCTTGGACACCCCGATCGGGGCGATGACGGGGATGTAGTCGTGGTCGGCGTGGATCAGGCCGGTGATCAGCTGGGGATCGATCTTGGTGGGTTCGCCCACGAAGCCCAGGTCGATGACTTCCTCGATGCCGCCCTTGGACTTGGTGCGGACCACCTTCTCCACCTGGATCAGGCCGGCGTCCTTGCCGGACAGGCCCACGCCGCGCACGTCAGCCTCGGCGCCGGCCAGGGTGATCCAGTTGGCGATTTCCTTGTTGATGGCGCCCGACAGCACCATCTCGGCGACTTCCATGGTCGGCTCGTCGGTCACCCGCAGGCCGTCGATGAAGGTCGACTTCACCCCGGCCTTCTCAAGCATCCGCGAGATCTGCGGCCCGCCGCCGTGCACCACGACGGGGTGCAGGCCGAGCAGCTTCAGGAGCACGCTGTCCGCCGCGAACAGCTTGGCCGTCTCTTCCTGGCCCATGGCGTGGCCGCCGTACTTGATGACCACGGTTTCGCGGTCGTACTGCTGGATGAAGGGCAGGGCCTCGGCCAGGGTCCTGGCGGTGGCCCACCCCTTGTCTTCGAGATCCTGGGTCTTGTCGCTCAAGGGTGCGGCCTCCATCCGGTCGGAGCGCTCCGATAGCGGACCCTGGCCCCCCTGTCACGCGATGCGACGACCCGCCTTCGGCTGGCCATAGGTCTTGAAGCGCTCCTGGGCCTCGGCGACCTGTTCCGGCGACAGCAGCTTGGGCGGCGCGACGGCGCGGGCCATGAGGTACTGGCGGGCCAGGGTCTCCAGGCGCAGGGCCGTGGCGACCGCCGCCTCAAGGCTGCGGCCGTGGCAGATCATGCCGTGATTGGCGAGCAGGCAGGCGGTGCGGTCCTGGATCGCCTCGGCCGCCGCCGCCGCCAGCGCCGGCGTGCCAAAGGTGAAGTAGGGCGCGCACCGCACGTCCGGCCCGCCGAAGCCCAGAACCATGTAGTGAAAGGGCGGCAGGCCCTCGCCCAGGCAGGCCAGGGCCGTACAGGCGTCGGAATGGGTATGGACCACGGCCGCCGCGCGCGGGGCGGCGCGGTAGATCGCGGTGTGCATCTCCCACTCGCTGGAGGGGGCGAGATCGCCCTCATAGGCGCCGTCCAGGTCGATCTCGACCACGCCGTCCGCGTCGATCGCATCCGTCGCGCCGGTGCGGGTGATCAGGACGCGGTCGCCGTCGCGGGCGCTGACATTACCGGCGCTGCCGATGTTCAGGCCCAGTTGCGAGAGGCGGCGATAGCTCTCGGCGACGGCGGCCTTCAGGTCCCCGGTCAATGCGGCTGCTCCATCTGCGTCAGGGCCTCGTGGAAGGCGTTCGGTCCGCCCAGCTTGCCGGACTTCAGGCACAGGCTGATCGGCCTGGGAGCCTCCACCGAGCATAGCCCCATCCCCGGCCCCTGATAGGGGGCGACCTTCAGCTGCGGGAACCCCAGGGCCTGGACGACGGCGCCGGAGGTCTCGCCCCCGGCCACCACCAGGCGCTCGGCGCCCCGCGCCGCCAGGCCCACCGCGACCTCCGCCAGGATCGCCTCGGCCTTGCGGGCCGCGCCCAGCACGCCCAGCCGGTCCTGGATCTCCTGGGTCCGGGCGTGCGGCGTGGCGGTGGTGACGCACACCGGCCCCTCGGCGATGCGCTCGCCGGCCCAGGCCAGGGCCTCGCCCGCCAGGTCGCCTTCAGCCAGCAGGTCCAGGCGCAGCACCGACCGGGTCTGCTCGAACACCGCGATCTGCTCCAGGGTCTGGTCCGCCACGCTGCCGGCCAGCACCGCGCCGGGGCCTGAACGGCCGGCGGTCGGGGCGTGGGGCTCGGCGGTGGTCAGTCCCTGGGCGCGCCAGATCTGCGGATAATAGGCCGCCACCGAGGAGCCCCCGGTCATGGCCGGCCAGTCCCAGGTCGCCTGCGCCAGGGTCTCAAGATCGGCTTCGGTCAGGGCGTCGGCGATCAGGTAGGGCGCACCCCGCGCCGCCCTGGCCTGTACGTGGCTGCGGACTGCGTCCGCACCCGACTGGATCATGGTCCAGGGCAGCAGGCCCACCCCACGCGATGTCTGGCGGCCGAGCACCCGGCGCAGGTCCGGATCGGTCATGGGGGTCAGGGGATCGAGCCGCTTGGGGGAGTCCGAGACGATGGCGCCGCGTACGAACAGGTGGCCCGTATAGACGGTGACGCCGACCTCCGGGAACGCCGGGCAGAACAGCAGGCTGGCCGCGCCGGCGCGCTCGGCCAGCAGGTCGGCGCAATTGCCGATATTGCCCTGGTCGGTGCTGTCGAAGGTCGCGCAGTATTTGAAGAACAACTGGCGCGGCCCGATGGCCGCCAGCGCGTCCAGGGCCTGGGTGAACTGGCTGAGCGCGACCTTAGGCGGCTCCACCCGCGAGCGGACCGCGATGACCACGGCGTCGACGTCCCTCGGCCGCGCGGACAGGTCGGTCAGTAGCGCGGCGCGGGCGCCCCCAGAGGCCAGCATGGCCGCCAGCTCGACGGCGCCGGTGAAGTCGTCTGCGATCGCGCCGAACACCGGCCTGGACATGGGCGCTCCCCCTAGCGAGCCGATACGATAGCGATCATTATCGAAATTTGAAGCGCCGACTTGCGGCCCGCCTCAGGGCAGGAGGGCGTGCTTCAGGACCGCAGCCGTGTCCTTGATGATGTCCGACACCTCCAGCCGGCCCTCCTCGAACAGCATCTCGTCGGCGGAATAGCCGAGCTCGATGGAGATCCGGACCCGCCGCCACAGGACGTCGGCGGCCATGTCGGGCAGCAGGGGCGCATAGGCCTGCACCATCCGGTCGGCGGCTTCCCGGTGGGAGTCGATCCGCACCTGGGCCAGTTGGGGCACGGCGCGCAGGGCCCTCAAGGTCCAGATCGCTCCGGGCTGGCTGCGGGTGACCTCGTGGGTCTTCAGCAGCAGTTCCTCGGTGGCCTCGCCCATGGCCCGCAGACCCTTGGGCGCATAGGTGTCCAGCCAGGCGTAAAGCACCACGTTTTGGCGATCGAGCAGGCGCTTCCCCAGCGCCGCCAGCACCGCGTACTTGTTGTCGAAATAGCGATAGAGGGCCGGCGGCGTCATGTTCGCCCGGGCGCAGATCAGGTTGGTGGAGATCTGCTCCACGCCCACCTCGGCCAGCAGGTGACCCGCCACGTCCAGCAGGTGCTCATAGGTCTGGATGCTGCGCTCCTGGCGGGGCGCGACCCGTTTCCTGGGGCCCTTGGCCGGCGTGCTCGCACCTGTGTCCTGAGGGGCCATGGTCCCGGCTTTAAGTCTGCAACCTGATCCAAGCAACCAAGCGGCTTGCAATCGCCGCCGATCCGCGCGCTTAATGATAGCTATAATTATCGTTCTTGATCGACCCCAAAAAATGGAGACCGAGATGGCCCAAGGCGACAGCGTGCAGAAGGACCTGCTGGAGCGGGCCGCGGCGGTCATTCCCGGCGGCATGTACGGCCACCAGTCGGTGGGCCGGCTGCCCGACGGCTATCCCCAGTTCTTCAGCCGTGCCGAGGGCGCGCGGGTCTGGGACGCGGATGGCAAGCCCTATCTCGACTACATGTGCGGTTATGGCCCGAACCTGCTCGGCTATGGCCACCCGGGGATCAACGCCGCCTTCGTGAAGCAGCTCGAAGTGGCCGACACCCTGACCGGGCCGACGGCGCGGATGGTCGAGTACGCCGAGGCCTTCGTGGGCATGGTCAGCCACGCCGCCTGGGCCATGTTCTGCAAGAACGGCACGGACGCGACCTCCATGGCCATGATGACCGCCCGCGCCCACACTGGCCGGCGCAAGCTGATCCTGGCCAAGGGCGCCTATCACGGGGCCGCGCCCTGGTGCACGCCGCAGCGCACCGGCACGACGCCCTGCGACCGGGAGCACCAGATCTTCTGCGTCTACAACGACATCGACAGCCTCAACGCCGCGGCGGCGGCGGCCGGTGACGACCTGGCGGCCATCTTCGCCGCGCCCATCAAGCATGACGCCTTCGTCGACCAGTCCGATCCGGACCTGGCCTATGCCCGCCGGGCGCGGGAGATCTGCGACCAGACCGGCGCCGTGCTGATTGTCGATGATGTCCGCGCCGGCTTCCGCCTGGCCCGCGACTGCAGCTGGTCGGCCATCGGGGTGCAGCCGGACCTGTCCAGCTGGGGCAAGTGCATCGCCAACGGCCACCCGATCTCGGCCCTGCTGGGCGCCGAGCACCTGCGCAAGGCCGCGGCCGGCATCTATGTCACCGGCTCCTACTGGTACCAGGCCGCGCCGATGGCGGCGGGCATCGAGACCCTGCGCCTGATCCGCGAGACGGACTATCTGGAGCACACCGTGCGCCTGGGCCAGCGGCTGCGCGACGGCCTGGCCGAGCGGGCCGACGCCGCGGGCTTCGGCTTCCGCCAGACTGGCCCGGTGCAGATGCCCCTGTTCCTGTTCGACGACGACCGGGACCAAAGGTTCGGCTTCGCCTGGTGCAGCCACATGCTGGACCAGGGCGTCTACATGCACCCCTGGCACAACATGTTCCTGTGCGCGGCCATGACCGATGCGGACATCGACCTGACCCTGGACGCCGCCGAGCGCGCCTTCGGCCAACTGCGCAAGGAGGCGGCGACCCTCGGGCCGGTGCCGAAGATGCAGTTCCTCGTCGCCTAAGCCTGGAGCGTCCTCATGATCGCCTGCTACGCGGACCGCACCAGCCTGCGGCCCGGTGAAAGCTTCGGGCTCTGCGCGTCCGGAGACCATGGCCCGGTGTCGGTGGAGATCGCCCGCGTCGGGGCGGAACGGACCGTGGTGCTGCGCCTGGAGGACGTGACGGTCGGCGACCATCCGACCCCGGCGGACGCCGTCTCGGCCGGGTGCAACTGGCCGGCGGCGGTGGAGATCACCATTGGGGCCGACTGGCGCAGCGGCTACTACGACATCGCGGTCACCGACGCGGCGGGCGAGGTCGCCCACCACTTCCTCTGCGTACGTGCGGCCGGGGGGCGCGAGCAGCGCGAGGTGCTGGTCCTGACCACCAACACCTGGCACGCCTACAATTACTGGGGCGGCCAGAACGCCTATTGTGACGTCGCCGCCCTGATGGAGCGCGGGGTCCCGCTGCCGCAGGCGATGGAGGGCGCGGTCGGCGTCCTGTCCACCCAGCGGCCCTTCGCCCAGATGCTGCTGGCCCCGCCGCCGGGCATGCCGCGGCTGGTCAACATGGCCAAGCGCGGCTTCCAGCGCCGGCCCTGGGCGGGCGCGGACAGCGCCTGGTCCCGCGACCACGGCCAGAGCCCCTATGACGGCTCTGCGGGGTTCCTGCAGAAGTGGGAGGAGGCCTATGTCCGCTGGGCGGAAGGGATCGAGGGCCGCGTCTTCGACTACCTGACCGACCACGACCTGGACGCCGAGCCCGATGCGCTCGACCCCTATGAGCGGGTGATCCATGTCGGGCACAGCGAGTACTGGTCCGGACCGCAGCGCGACGTGGTCGAGGCCTTCACCGACCGCGGCGGGGCCCTGATCATCCTGTCGGGCAACACCGCCTTCTGGAAGGTGCGCTGGGAGGACGGCGGCCGCCGGATGATCTGCCACAAGTGGAAGGGGCTGGAGGCCGAGGCGCCCGACGCGGCTGCCGGCACTCACCTGTGGTCGCACCCGCTGTTCGGCCGGCCGGAAGCGACCATGACCGGCTTGAGCTTCATCTTCGGCGGTTATCACCGGCTGGGGAACTGCGTGGCGCGGGGCGCGGGCGGTTTCACCATCTATCGCCCCGACCATTGGGCGCTCGCGGGCGCGGACCTCTATTGGGGCGACGTGATCGGCGATGCGGTCCCGCTGATCGGCTACGAGAACGACGGCTGCGCGATCACCTTCGACGATACCGGCCTGCCGGCTCCCGTGTCGCGGCTGGGGGTTCCGGAAAACCTGGAGATCATCGGCATGGCGCCGGCGGCCTTTGCGGAGGTCGACAGCCCCTATGCACCCCTGATCCCGCCGGAGCAGTTGGACGTCGTGGCCGAGATCGCCTTCGGGGACGCCAGTCCGGCCGGACAGGCCCGCGTCCTGCGCGGCCACGCGGTGATGGCCAGTTTCGAGCGCGGGCGCGGCTTCGTGTTCAACAGCGGCACCACCGAATGGGCCCACGGCCTGGCGGCGCGGGATCCGTTTGTCGAGCAGATCACCCGCAACGTGCTGGCCAGGCCGGCCAACCTGGCCTGAGGCGCGCAGCCCGGGACGGTCCCGGCTCGACGCGGCGACAGGGCGTGCTAGCTTCGCCGTCCTTGTTACGCCTGTTGAGACATTTCATGCGCCTTTCCGCCCTGCTCGCCACCGTCGCTCTTGCGGCCCTTTCGGCCACCAGCGCCCTCGCCAAGACCGTCGCGGTCACCGCCGACCACCTGGTGGACGTGGCCTCAGGCAAGACCCTCGACAAGCCGCTGGTGTTGATCGTCGACGGCCGGATCAAGATGGTGGGCAAGCAGGGTGACGCGGTCCCCGCCGACGCCGAGCGCGTCGATCTGCCCGGCGTGACCCTGACGCCGGGCATGATCGACATGCACACCCACATCACCTCCTCGCCCCTGTTCAGCGGCTACAACTCGCTGCTGTTCACCGACAGCTTCTGGGCGGTGATCTCAACCAAGCACGCCAAGGACACCCTGGAGGCGGGCTTCACGACCATTCGCAATGTGGGCGCGGACTTCTACGGCGATGTTGGCCTTGAGCAGGCGATCGACGCCGGGTTCGTCGAGGGGCCGCGGATCGTGCCGGCCGGCTATGCGATCGGGGCCACCGGCGGCCACTGCGACTCGACCTTCTTCCCGCCGTCCATGGAGGAGAAGGGCCCGGCCGTCGTGGATAGCCCCGACCAGGCCCGCCAGATGGTCCGCCAGATGCGCAAGTACGGCGCCCAGGCGATCAAGATCTGCGCTACCGGCGGCGTGTTCAGCCGCGGCGATTCCCCCGGCGCCCAGCAGATGACCCTCGATGAGATCAAGGCGGTGGTGGACGAGGCCCACATGGCCAGCATGAAGGTGGCCGCCCACGCCCACGGCGCCTCGGGCATCAAGGCCTCGATCCTCGCCGGGGTCGACACCATCGAGCACGTCAGCCTGGTCGACGACGAAGGCATCAAGCTCGCCCTGCAGAAGGGGACCTACTTTGGCATGGACATCTACAACACCGACTACACCCAGGCCGAAGGCGCCAAGAACGGGGTGCTGGAAGAGAACCTGCAGAAGGACCGGGACATCGCCCTGATCCAACGCCAGAACTACCAGAAGGCCCTGAAGGCCGGCGTGAAGATGATCTATTCCACCGACGCCGGGGTCTATCCGCACGGGGACAACGCCAAGCAGCTGGCGACCATGGTCCAGTGGGGCGCGACCCCGTTGCAGGCCCTGCAGTCGGCCACCATCACCTCCGCCGAGGCCCTGGGCCAGCCCAACGACGTGGGCCAGGTCAAGGCCGGCGCCTATGGCGACCTGGTCGGCGTGAAGGGCGATCCCCTGAAGGACATCACCCTGATGCAGCACCCGGTCTTCGTCATGAAGGGCGGCGACACCATCAAGCGCCCCTAAGCGCCCAGGCCTGAAACGACAAAGCCCCCAGCCGTGAGGCCGGGGGCTTTTTCATGGGCGACCGGGGTCGGATCAGATGGTCCGGGCGACCACTTCCTTCATGATCTCCGAGGTGCCGCCATAGATCCGCTGGACGCGGGCGTCGCGCCACAGGCGGGCGATGGGGTACTCGTTCATATAGCCGGCGCCGCCATGCAGCTGCAGGGACGCGTCGCAGATCTCCCATTGCAGCTCGGTGTGGAACAGCTTGGCGGCCGAGGCCTCGGCGGCGGTCAGCTTCTTTTCCAGATGGCGCGCGGTGCACCAGTCCAGGTGGGCCCAGCCGGCCTGCAGCTTGGCCTTCAGGGCCGCCAGGGTGAAGCGGGTGTTCTGGAAGTCGAACACGCTCTGGCCAAAGGCCTTGCGCTCCTTGGTGAACTTCACCGCCTCGTCAAAGGCCCGTTGCGCGCCGCCCATGGCCGAGACGGCGATACCCAGGCGCTCCTGCGGCAGCTGGTTCATCAGGTAGGCGAAGCCGCGGCCTTCCTCGCCCAGGCAGTTGGTGATCGGCACCCGGACGTCTTCGAAGAACAGCTCTGAGGTGTCGGCGCTGTTCTGGCCGATCTTGTCCAGGTTACGGCCCTTCTTGAAGCCCTCGCGGCCGGCTTCCACCAGGATCAGCGAGATGCCCTTGGAGCCGGCGTTCTGGTCGGTCTTGGCGACCACGACCACCAGGTCCGCGTTCTGGCCGTTGGTGATGTAGGTCTTGGAGCCGTTGACCACGTACTCATTGCCTTCGCGACGGGCGGTGGTGCGCACACCCTGCAGGTCGGAACCGGTGCCCGGCTCGGTCATGGCGATGGCGGTGATCACCTCGCCCGAGACCATCTTCGGCAGCCACTGCTGGCGCTGCTCTTCGGAACCGTAGTGGGCGATGTAGTCGGCGACGATGTCGGACTGCAGGGTGATGCCGGCCGACGAGCCGTAATAGGCCAGCTCCTCGTCGATCACCGCGTTGTAGCGGAAGTCCAGGCCCAGGCCGCCGTACTCGGCGGGCACGCCGGGGCACAGCAGGCCAGCCTCGCCGCAGGCGCGCCAGAACTCGCGGCTGACCACGCCGTTCTCTTCCCAGGCGTCCAGGTGGGGCGCCAGTTCCTTGTCGAAGAACTTGCGGACCTGATCGCGGAACAGGTTCATGTCCTCGTCGTAGACGACGCGGCCTTCGGTGGAGATCATCTCGGGGCTCCTGCAGGGTCTCTGCCGCGCATCTAGCGGCCTGCCGCCGCGTCACGCCAGCCCCCCGACAGGACCGTCCGCCTAGAGGGCGATCTCGCAGGCGTGCATGATCTCAGCCCGCAGTTCGGCCAGGCCCATCCCCTTCTCCGAGGAGGTGGCCAGGACCCGCGGGAAGGCGGCTGGGCGCTTGGCGATGGCGGCCTCGGTGCGCTGGCGGACGGCCTCGACCTCGGACGGCTTCAGCTTGTCGGCCTTGGTCAGGATCACTTGGTAGGACACCGCGGCCAGGTCGAAGGTGTCCATCGGCGCCTTGTCCACGTCCTTCAGGCCGTGCCGGGCGTCGATCAGCAGATAGGCGCGCTTCAGGTTCGGCCGGCCCCGCAGATAGTCGCGTCCCAGGTTCTGGAACTTCTTGACCACGGTCTTGGACGCCTTGGCCCAGCCATAGCCCGGCAGGTCGACCAGCCGCAGGCGGTCATCCAGCAGGAAGAAGTTCACTTCGCGGGTGCGGCCCGGCTCGTTGGAGGCCCGGGCCAGGTGCTTGTGGCCCGTCAGCGCATTGATCAGCGAGGACTTGCCCACGTTGGAGCGACCGGCGAAGGCCACTTCCGGCAGGCTCGGGTCCGGCAGGCCGTCCATGGCCACGCAGCCCATGATGAAGCTGGCGGGGCGGGCGAACAGCACCCGCGCCGCATCCAGCTGGTCCTCGGTGAAGATGGGGTCGGTCTCGCTCACCCTGTGGTCGCCGGGTTCTTGCCGGTCAGGCGGGCCCAGATCCGGTCGATCGGGGTCTCGACCTCATGGCGGCGCATGACGACGTACTGCTGCAGGATCGTGAGCAGGTTGCTCCACGAGTAGTAGATGAGCAGGCCCACGGCGAGCGGCGCCAGGACGAAGGTGAAGATGATCGGCATCATCTTCATCATCGCCTGCTGGGTCGGATCGGGCGCGGGCGGGCTCATGGCCATGGAGAGCCAGGTGGTGATCCCGTAGGCCAGCGGCCAGACGCCCAGGTGGGCGATCAGGTTGCCCACGAACGGCACGATGGATGGATCCCAGGGGATCAGGCCGAACAGGGTGAAGATGCTGGTCGGATCCGGCGCCGACAGGTCCTGGATCCAGCCAAAGAACGGCGCGTGCCGCATTTCGATGGTGACGTTCAGCACCTTGAACAGGGCCAGGAAGACCGGGATGGTCGCCAGCATCGGCAGACAGCCCATCAGCGGATTGATCTTCTCGCGCTGATAGAGGGCCATCATCTCTTGCTGCTGCTTGGCCGGGTCGTCCTTGAACTTGGCGCGCAGGGCTTCGACGTCCGGCTGGATCTTCTTCATCTTCGTCATCGAGGCGTAGCTCAGATTGTACGGATAGAAGAAGACCAGCTTGACCAGCACGGTGAGCGCCAGGATCGACAGGCCGAAATTGTGCAGGACGCTGTTGAACTGCTCCAGCAGCCAGAAGATCGGCTTGGTGAAGAAGTACAGGGTGCCCCAGTCCACGGCGTCGACGAAGCGCGGGATCTTCAGGTCGGTCTGGTAGGCCTTGAGCACCGGAGCGGTCTTGGCGCCGGCGAACAGGCGGCTGACATGGGTCAGGGACTGGCCGGGGGCGACATTGCGCGACTGGGCGACGAAGGCGCTTTCATAGATGTCGACGCCGGCGGCCTGGGTCACGCGGAACGAGGCGTGGACGTTCTCGGCCTGGTCCGGGACCATGGCGGCGAGCCAGTACTTGTCGGTGATACCGAGCCAGCCGCCGTCGGAGGAGAAGTTCTTCTCACCGTCCTTCTTCCAGGCCTTGTACTTGATGAGACGCAGCTCGTCGTCCAGCACGCCGAGCGCGCCCTCGTGGGCCGTGGCGCCGTTGGCCTCGGGCGGGACGCCCTGGCGCTGGATCGAGCCATAGGGGGTGAGGTTCAGGACCGCGCCGGTGGTGTTGGCGACGGTGTCCGTCACCGTGAACATGAACTTGTCGTCCACATCGATCTTGCGGGTGAAGATCAGGCCCTGGCCATTGTCATAGCGCAGCACGACGGGCTTGCCGGGGGACAGGACCTGGCCCTGGACCAGGGTCCAGACGGTGTCGGGGGTGGGCAGGCCGGGCAGGTTGGCGCCGGTCCAGCCGAACTCGGCGAACCAGGCGAACTTGGCGCCTTCGGGGCGCAGCAGCTCCACCGCCGGGGACTTGGGGTCCACGGTCTCGCGATAGCCCTTCAGGAACAGGTCGTCGATGCGCGCGCCGCGCAGGGACAGGGACCCGGACACTGAGGGCGTATCGATCTGCAGGCGCGGGCTCTGGCCGACGACCTTGGCCCGGGGCAGATAGACCTGGGTCTGGTCCAGCGCCTTGGCGCCCGGCACGACCTGGGCCTGCTCGCCCTGGCGGGCCTTCAGCTCGGCTTCACGCCGCTTGGCCTGCGGGCCCATGACGAAGACCTGGTAGGCCATCAGCATAAGGAAGGCCAACACGACGAAGATGACCGTGTTGCGGTTGGAATTGTCGGGCATCAGGCGCCAGCTCAAACTTTGGGGGAAGGGGCGCCGGTCAGGCGCTCGGGCGGAATTTCGCTTTCGGCCGCGAGGCTTATCAGCGCGCTTTTCACGTCGTCAAGCAGACGGGGCCACGGCCGGGTGGGCGCGCCGCCCCGGGCGATCAGCACATAGTCGAATCCGGGCCGCCCGTGAGCGGGTATCAGGACCCGCGCAGCCTCGCGCAGACGGCGCTTGGCGCGGTTGCGGGTGACCGCCCCGCCGATCTTCTTGGTAGCTGTAAAGCCCACGCGAACAACGGGCTCGGCGTCGGCCCGGTCGCGGGCCTGCAGCACCACAGCGCCGCGGGCGCAGGAAAGCGCTTTCGCGGCCGCCAGAAACTGGGGCCGCGTCAGCATGCGTTCAATGGGAAAGCTGGCGTCCGTCATGCGGACACCCCGCGACCTTTCGGTCTTAGGCGGTCAGGCGCTTGCGGCCCTTGGCCCGACGGCGCTGGACAACCTTGGCGCCATTCTTGGTGGCCATCCGCGCGCGGAAGCCGTGACGGCGCTTGCGCACGAGTCGCGACGGCTGGAAGGTCCGCTTCACGTTGTTCACTCCGGTCTCGAAAACGAGCGACGTGATTAGGGGAAGGGGGTTGGGATGTCAATGCCGAGTCCAAGAGATTACGTCACCACCCGAAACACCGGGCCAAATCCCAGACCTGCCCGGCTATCGTCCCCTACGCCTGAGGCCTGATCATTGATGCGCCCGGCCTTCCGTATCGATCATATCGCCATCCAGGTCCGTGATCGCCAGGGGCTGGTCGACGAGATCGCCGCGCGGACCGGCTTGCCGGATCTCCTCGGCTACTCGGTGTCGGGCGTAGTCCAGTCGCGGGGCGTGCGGTTCGGGAATGGCGCCTTCCTCGATGTCTTCGAGACCGAGCGGCCCGGCGCCGCGCTGATCCTTGAGGGCGACATCCACGCCGCGCAGCGGCTGTCTCAGGCCCAGGGATGGGCGGCACGGGTCTTTCGCGAAGAGGCGCCGGTTCCGGGCGCACCGGTCTTTCCCTGGTCGATGTTCCACTTCCGGCGCGGCCAGGGGCTGCTCACCTTCATCGGCGTCATCGCCTATGGAACCAACACCGAAACCTGGACCCGCCCGGATTTCTCCGGCCCGCTCTATCGGGCCGGTGATCTCGCCAGGGACGCCGCCATCCTCCGCCGGGTCTGGCTGGGCGCCGAGGATCTCGCGCGGGCGGAGGCGGACTTGCGGGCGCTAGGCTATGACCGGCTCGCCCCGGTGACATCGGCATTCTGGCCCCACGCCGGACAACTGTTGCGCGGCCAGGGCGTCGATATCGTTCTGTTCGGCGGCCCGGATGGCGTGGCCCGTATCGATATCCAGGCGGGGCGACCCGCGGCGACCGAACTGGCTTGGCCGGATGCGCCGCGCCTCGTCTTCGATGAGGCCGCCTAAGCCAGGGTCAGCACCACTGGCCCACGCGAGGTGGCCACCAGGGTGTGTTCATACTGCACCGTCGGCTGGCCGCCGGGGGGCGTCAGGGTCCAACCGTCATCGCTCAGTTCCTCCACCCAGTCGGCGCCGAGGGACAGGAAGGGCTCGATGGTGAAGACCAGGCCCTCGTGGATGCGGCGGTTGTCCCGCGGCTCGTACCAGGTGGGGATCTCGCCCGGATCCTCGTGCAGGGATGCGCCGACGCCGTGGCTGGCCAGGTTGCGGATCAGGGAATAGCCGTTCTTGGAGGCGAAGCCCTCGATGGCGCGGCCGATCTCGTTCAGCTTGCCGCCGGCCTTCACGGCGCGGATGCCGCTCCACATGGCCCGGCGGCCGTCGCGGCACAGGCGCTCCACGCGCTTGGTCACGGGCGGCACGGCGAAGCTGGCGCCGGTATCCCCGAAGAAGCCGTCGATCTCGGCCGAGACGTCGATATTGATCAGGTCGCCGGCCTTGACCTTGCGGTCGTCAGGGATCCCGTGGGCCACGTCCGGGCCGATGGAGATGCAGGTGGCGCCTGGAAAGCCATAGGTCAGCTCCGGCGCCGAGCGGGCGCCCTCGCGCTCCAGCAGGGCCCGGCCGATCTGGTCCAGCTCGCGGGTGGTCATGCCGGGCTCCAGCGCCGCGCCCATGGCCTGGAGGGTGCGGGCGACGACGCCGCCCACATGGCGCAGCTTCTCAAGCTCGTCTTCGTTGCCGATGGTCATGTCGTCAGGGTGAAGCAGTTTCCGCACCCTTCCAAGCGCGGCGGGAAGATTGCGCCAATTTAAGTTGAGCCCGGGGCGTCAAGGTCCCGATAGTCCCCCCGCGGCGCGCTGCCGCCTCGGGGGAGAAAGAACATGAGGACCTGGTCCTGTTCCGTGCTTTCGGCGCTGGCCGTCCTGTTGATGGGGGCGTCTGTCGCCGATGCGGCGCCCCCGACACCCCGCGACCTGCTGGCCGCCAACACCCGGCCCCTGACCTTCAGCGCCGATACGGTCGGTGGCCCTGGAGGGGATCACCTGATGTCTCAGATGACCCGCGCCCAGTTCGTGCTGGTGGGTGAGAGCCACTTCGATCGTGACACACCGGTGCTAGTGGGCGGCCTCTATGAGCGTCTGCGCAAGGAGCAGGGCTTCCGCTATCTCGTTGTCGAGCAGGACCCCATTGCAATCGAGGCGGTCAACAGCCCGACCCTGCGGGGCGACCTTTCGGCCATAGCGGCGTATGCGCGGCGGTATGAGGCGCACATCGGCTTCGCCGCTGATCCGGATCTCGGCCTCTTGGCCCGCGTCAGCCGCTACAGCCGTCGCGGCGATCCGGCCATCTGGGGCCTCGAGCAGGCCCAGGGCTCAATCCGGTATCTGGAGGAGATCGTCGCCCTGGCGCCGGACGCCGATCGCCGAACCATGGCCGAGGCGCTGCTGGATAAGGCGCGCGTGGCTGAACGCCGGACCAACCAGGGCGGGTTCCTGCACGACGACCCCGCTGTGCTGCCGGCGCTGGAGGCGCTGAAGGCGGCCTATGCCGCCAAACCGGGGTCGCGGGCTGACCGTTTGATCGAGGGTCTGCGCGCGTCGGCGGAAATCTACAGCTTCAATCGCCGCGCGATCACCGGTGAACGGGTCGGGCTCTACAACAACACCTATCGCGAGGCGCTGTTCAAACAGGGCTTCATGGCAAGCTATCGACGGGCGGCGCGACCGCATCTCGCGCCCAAGGCGGTGTTCAAGTTCGGGGATTGGCACATGTACCGCGGCCGCAGCCCCGGCTCGGCCTTCACCATCGGCAACTTCGCCCACGAGTTCGCGATCTCGAACGGCATGGAAGGCTATGGCGTGTCGGTGATGGCGCTTGGCGGGCACTACGCCTCGCCGGCGGACTACGGCGCCTGGATCGCGCCGCTGTTCCCGGACGGACCACCGGCCGAGCCGGTGGTGATCGACCTGCGGCCGCTCAAGCCCTATGCACGCGACTTCGTGAGCCAGGTCGCGGTGGCCGATCAGTGGATGCTGCGCGACTTCATCCACGGCTTCGACGCCGTGGTGGTTCTGCCGAACAGCGCCAAGGCCAGCTTCACCCTGACAGGGTTCCCTTCGCCCTAGCGCCGCTGGCGCCTACAGATCGGGGCGGATGATGGTCTTTCCGACCACCTTGCGGTCGGCCAGGGTGTCGAAGGCCTCGCGCCAGCCGTCCAGGGTGAACTCCCGGTCGACCCGGGGCTTCACCTTGCCCTCTTCGGCCATCTTCCAGATCGCGGCGACGTTCTCGAGCCCCTTCTGCGGGAAGTGGCGGCCGTACTCGCCGGCCCGCACGCCCATCACCGAGAAGCCCTTGATCAGGGCGTAGTTGACCGGCAGCACCGGCAGGCGGCCCGAGGTGAAGCCGATGGACAGGATGCGGCCGTCAAAGGCGATGCAGCGGACGCTCTCGTCGAACACGTCCCCGCCGACGGGGTCATAGATCACGTCGGCCCCGCGGCCGCCGGTGATCTCCTTCACCTTGTCCTTGAAGCCGTGGCTGACATTGACGATGGCGTCGGGGGCGTATTCGCGCTGGATGATCGCCAGCTTGTCGTCCGAGGCCGAGGCGGCGATGACCTTGCAGCCCAGCAGCTTGGCCATGTCGACACAGGCCAGGCCCACGCCGCCGGCCGCGCCGTGCACCAGCACCCACTCGCCGGGCTGGACCTGGGCGCGCCGCACCAGGGCGACATAGGCCGTAAGGTAGGCGACGGGATAGCCGGCGGCCTGGCCGAAGCTGAGGGCGGCGGGCTTGCGGTGCAGAGCGCCGGCCGGGACCGCGGCGTATTCGGCGAAGGCGCCGCGCATGCCGCCCGCCACCTCGTCGCCGACGCTCCAGTTGGTCACGCCCTCGCCCAGGGCCACGACCTCGCCGGCCAGCTCCATCCCAGGGATGAAGGGCACTTCGGGCTTATGCTGGTGCTCGCCGCGGGTCTGCATCAGGTCGGGGAAGTTGACCGCCCCGGCGCGGACCCTGACCAGCACCTCGCCGGCCTTGGGCTCCGGCGTCGGGATGTCCTTGACCACGCAGCCAGCGTACTCCGCCGCCAGCTTCTCGACCACAAGCGCACGCATCAGCGAATCCGTCCCTCCAGCCCTTCCCGGACCAGACCCGCGATCTCGCGGCAGGCCACGTCGGCGCAGGTGACCGCGCCGGTGAAGGCGGTAAAGCCATGGGCCAGGGAATCGTAGCAGCGATAGACGGTGGGCGACCCAGCGTCACGCAAGCGCCGGGCGTAGGCCTCGCCCTGGTCGACCAGGGGATCGAAGCCGGCGGTGATCACGACGGCGGGGGCCAGGCCCGTCAGGTCCGGCTCGCGCAGGGGCGACAGGCGCGGATCGGCGGGGTCGTCGCCGGGCCCCATATAGTGCCCCATGAACCACTCCATGATCGGCCGCGACAGGGGGAAGGCCTCGCCATAGGTGGTCATGGACGCGGTTTCGCTGGCGACGTCCGTGCAGGGATAGACCAAGAGCTGCAGGACCGGCTGGGCCTCGCCCTTGCGCTTCAGCTCCTGGCAGACGATGGCGGCGAAATTGCCGCCCATGGAGTCGCCGCCGATAGCCGCCTGGCCGGCCGGCCCGCCGAAACGCTCAGCGTTGTCGCGGGTCCAGCGGAAGGCCGCCAGTACGTCCTCCAGGCCGGCGGGGAACCGGTGCTCGGGGGCCAGGCGATAATCCACTGACACCACCGCGCAGCGGACGATCTTGGCCAGGATCCCGCAGAAGGCCTCACAGGTGTCCAGGTCGCCGATCACCCCGCCGCCGAAGTGGGCGAAGACCATGACCGGCATGGTCGGGTCCTGGCTGGCCGGCCGATAGACCCGCGCCGGGATGTCGCCGGCCGGCCCCGGAATGGTCAGGGGCTCGACCCGGACGCCCGCCTCAAGCGGCGCGGTCATGGCGGCCATGCCCTGGGCGCTGGACCGGCGCGCCGCCTCGGGCGTCAGGGTGGTCATCGAAGGGCTGCGGGCCGCGCCAGCGGCCAGGAACTGGATCTTCGGATCCAGGGTGCGGCCGCCCTGATAGACCACGCCGCCGCCGGACATCAGCCGCAGGACCGGGGTGGGCAGAGACAGAAGGGTGCGGAGGATGAACCGCTGGGCGCCCAGGCTGGCCATCAGGCCGCGCCTTCGGAAAGGCCCTTGAGGCCGGTCAGGATCATGGCGGTGGCGAAGGCGGCGGCCGCCTTGGTCTCGATGGGCCGCTTGGCCAGCATGTGCTCGCCCACCTCGCGGGCCACGCCGATGCAGGCGGCGGCCAGGTAGTCGGGGTCGGCCGGCGGCCGGTCGCCGGTGGTGATCCGCTCGACGATGGCGTCGCGCACCTCGCGGAACACCGCGGCCATCTCGGGCGTCTCGCCATAGACGTGGGGCTGGGTCTCTTCAGGCGGCCGCTTGGCCAGCCAGCTCTCGTGCTCGTCGGCCAGGAACTCGTAGTAGGCCAGGATGGCGCTGCGGACGAAATCGTCCCAGCCCTTGGCCTGGGCCCGGATGGACTTCAGGATCGGGGCGAAGCGCCGCGCGCCGTCGTCCGAGAGGGCGGTCGCGACCTCCTCCTTGGACCGGTAGTAGTTATAGAAGGTGCCGGCGGCCAGGCCGGTGCGGCGGATGATGTCGCGCACCGTGGTGTTGTCGTAGCCCAGCTCCCCGAACACCTCACGCGCGGCGTCCAGGATCGCCTGACGGTTCTGGACCTTGGTCTGCTCGCGTTTGCCGACGGGGGAGAGAAGAATGGCTTCGGACATCTATACCTGAATGCATGAAAAAAGTTGACGCGCGTCATTCTAGCGGTGCGTCGGGGGCGGCGCCAACCAAGCTAGCGTGTCAGGAGGTCTAGCCGGGTGAATTGCTCGCCAGGCGATCCGGCGCGTCGCAGCGGGCGCGGCATTGTCCCCAGTGGGGGGCGCAGTCGTCCGTGCCCTCGCCGGCCAGGCAGAAATAGTACTCCTGGGCGCAGGCCTGTCGGCATTGGGCCGGGGCGGAACGGGGTTCGGACACCGGCGTCGACATGGCCTGGGCGGCGGCCAGGGCCGCGGCGGCCGCCTCGGCGGTGGTCGGCGCCGCGGGCTCGGCCGTC
>CAZXVO010000021.1:0-1035 GCA_964643835.1 uncultured Phenylobacterium sp.
ATCAACTGGTCACGGGAGCTTGGGCAATGAAGCCGTCTTTCCGTAAAGCCGGAAACCCGGCTTCGCACATTTCCGCAGTCCCGGCTTTGCGCAGAAGAGCATTGCCGATCCTCATGCTGGCAACGACGGCGCTCGCCGGCTGCGCCACCACCAATCCGCCACCGGAGATCTCCTACGACAACGCCGCGCCAGCGGTGCAGACGGTCGATCCGCCCGCGCCGGTGACCGTCGTCGAGATACCGCGGCCGCTGCCGCTGCCCGGACAAATGCAGCGCGTCGAGCCGTCCCGATCGACACCCGAACCAACCGACCCGACGGCACGCGTCAATCAGGCGAACGCCGCGGCCCGCATCCAGCCCGTGCGAAACGGCTTCATCAACTCGATGCAGGTCTATCCGTTCACGCAAGGCGCCCTCTATCAGGTCTACACCGCCGTCGGGCAGATCACTGACATCGCGCTGCAGCCTGGCGAACAGCTCGTCGGCTCCGGGCCAGTCGCAGCCGGCGACACGGTGCGCTGGATCATCGGCGACACGCAGAGCGGCGCCGGGCCGACGTTGCAGGTTCACATCCTGGTCAAGCCGACCCGTCCGGATTTGATGACCAACCTCGTCATCAACACGAACCTGCGCACCTACCATATGGAGCTGCGTTCGACCGAGCGGACCTACATGGCCTCGGTCTCCTGGCAGTATCCGCAGGATCAACTCATCGCGCTGCGACGGCAGAACGCCGAGGCCCAGGCCGCGCAACCGGTCGCATCCGGCGTCGACCTCGCCAACGTCAACTTCCGCTATGCGATCGATGGGGACCGCGCGCCCTGGCGGCCGCTGCGCGCCTTCGACGACGGCCGCCAAGTCTTCATCGAATTCCCGCGCGGCATCGGCCAGGGCGAGATGCCGCCGCTCTTTGTCGTCGGCCCCGAGGGCAATACGTCCGAGCTGGTGAACTACCGCGTGCGCGGCAACTACATGATCGTCGACCGGCTCTTCGCGGCCGCCGAACTGCGCTTTGGCTCCGGTGACCGCCAGAGGC
>CAZXVO010000021.1:1045-2236 GCA_964643835.1 uncultured Phenylobacterium sp.
AAACGCCAGCAGCGCGTTCGGATCACCCGCTCTGACGGGAGGCCCGCATCGTGAGCGAGTCCGAGCCCCGGAACGACGAAGGGCCAGACGACGAGGCCCGGCCGCTGACCGGCGAGCCTGCCGGTCCCGCGCCAATGCGGCTGCGCGCGGAGCCGCCGCGCGTCACCCGCCTGTCGCGGAAGGTGCTGGCAGGTCTAGGCCTACTCGCCAGCGTCGGGATCGGCGGCGCGCTCGTCTATGCGCTTCAGACTCGCGATGGCGGGCGTCCGAACGACGAACTCTACTCGACCGAGAACCGTCCAACCGCTGACGGCATCGCCGGTCTGCCGCGCGATTATAGCGGTGTGCCGCAGCTTGGCCCGCCACTTCCCGGCGACCTCGGCCGACCGATGCTCGGCGCTCAGAACAGAGGCCAACCCGTTCCCACGCCAGGCGTGGCCGCCCCCAATCCTGGCCTCAGCGCGGAGGAGCAACGCCGGCTCCAAGAATTGGAGTCGGCACGAACCGCGCGCCTGTTCGCCGCGACCGAGACCCGCACGGCCAGTCCGGCGCCCGCCGCGTCAACTGGCGCCGAAGCCCCGGCCATCCCGAAACTCACCGGGCTCGGTCTCGCGCCGCCTCCGGCGACGCCGACGGCCCAGGATCGGCAAAACGCCTTCCTCAACGCCGCCGCCGATCGGCGCACCGTCGCGCCCGATCGCATCGCGGCTCCGGCGTCGCCGAACATCCTGCAGGCGGGCGCCGTGATCTCCGCCGCGCTCATCACCGGCATCCGCTCCGATCTTCCGGGCCAGATCACCGCGCAAGTGACAGAGAACCTCTATGACAGCCCGACGGGTCGCATCCTCCTTGTCCCCCAGGGCACCCGCATCATTGGCCAATACGACAACAATGTTCAGTTCGGCCAAAACCGCGTGCTGCTGGTCTGGAACCGGCTGATTTTCCCGAACGGCCGCTCAATCGTGCTCGAGCGTCAACCTGGCGCTGATGCCGAAGGTTATGCCGGCCTTCAGGACGGCGTCGACTATCACTGGTGGGATCTGGCCAAAGCGGCGGGCTTGTCCACGCTGCTGAGCATCGGGGCCGAGCTCGCCACCAACGACGACGATCGCCTGATCCAGGCGATCCGCAACGGCGGGCAGGACACCATCAACGATGCCGGTCAGCAGATCGTTCGCCGCCAGTTGAACA
>CAZXVO010000021.1:2246-3913 GCA_964643835.1 uncultured Phenylobacterium sp.
GCGCGTCATCGTCACCCGCGACCGCGTCCTCGAACCCTACGGAGGCTGACATGGCAAAGCTGAAGCTCGGGGTGGTCGCCGACGACAAACCGATCAAGCTCGTGATCGAATTTCCAGCGACCGTTCATCGCGACTTGGTCGCTTACGCGGAGATTTTGGCCCGCGAGACCGGCCATCCGGTAAGTGACCCGGCTAAGTTGATCGTCCCTATGGTGGAGAGATTCATGGCCACCGATCGCGGCTTCGCGAAGGCGCGCCGGCCGCGTCAGTCGCCTGCAGGCAGCGAGGGATAGCGCTCTTGCAGCAGGTTGATGAAACCCGCCAGCGCCGGATTGTCGTTGTCGCGCTGCCAATAGGCCGCGTAGTTGATCCGGCTCGGGCCGATTCCGTCCCGCGCCTCACGGTAGACTACGCCTGTATAAGAGGCCCCTACGCAGGCTTCGCACATCAGGCTGACGCCGAAGCCCGCTCCCACGAGGCTCTTGATGTTCTCGCGGGTGACATCGTGACTGATGACCTTGGGCCGCTCGCCTGGCGCGGCGAGCTTCGCCAGCAAGATGTCCTGGATCTCCGGCCCGGGATCACGCTGGCTGAAAAGGAAGATCTCGTCCTTCAGATCGGTCCAATAGACGATGTTGTTGCCCGCCAATCGGTGACCTTCGGGCAGCGCGACCATGATGCGCTCGCTCCAAAGACCCATGATCTTCCCCCCGCGAGAGATCGGATCGCCCGTCACGATGGCGATATCGAGCCGGCCAGCATCGACGCCGGCGAACAGGCATGCGCGTGCGCCTTCATACGTCTGGATTTCGACCTTCGGAAACCGCGACGCATACTCGATCAAGCTGGCCCGCAGGTTCCCCGCCGACAGAGAGGTGTAGAATCCCACCGTGAGACTGCCGGCTTCGCCCCTGCCGATGGCCTTGGCGGTCGCGGCCATATGATCGACCGTTTCGACAAGATGACGGGACGTTCGCAATATTTCTGCACCAGCCGTCGTCAGCCGGACGCCCCCGCTGGTTCGTTCGAACAACACGACCCCCAGACGCTCTTCCAATTGCGAAATGCCGCGGCTCAGAGTCGATTGCTTGACCCCAAGAGCTTCAGCCGCTCGCCGAAAGCTGCGGTAATGCGCAGCGGCGACCGCAAAACGCAGATGTCTCAGTTCGATTTGTGCTTCCAGGGACCGGAACTCCTCCTGTGACTCCGGCTACCTCCAGTCATGGCACCCCCGGAATATGTGTGCCCGGCCGAGCAGCAACCGCCTCACCCAATATGGGAACTGTGCGCCGGATTTTGACTGTCCGAGCGCACAACAGACTCGGATCGGCGGAGCTGCTGACAAGAATGTAGTGAGGCTAGGAAGAGAATGCTATTGCGACGCGTTTGCAGAATTTCCATCCAAAATGGTTCAAACTTTCCTTTTGGTTGCGGCATGGTTCCTTGGCGCCGTGCGAGCGTCCCCCATGCATCAGGCCGCCTGACGATCGGCCGCGCGATACTGGCCATAGCCAACCTTTATAAGCAGCCCCTCTTCACACATGCGGGCCAGGTAGCAGCGAGGTACGCCGATGTCCGTTAGATCGCGGGTCCGCACGACGCCACGCTCATTCGCCAAGGCAACGGCGCAGTCCCTAAGCGAGGGTTTTGGGCCGCCGGCGAGGCGT
>CAZXVO010000021.1:3923-29287 GCA_964643835.1 uncultured Phenylobacterium sp.
GCGGATTTTGGGCAGTATTGGCGTAGTTGGGAGTAGCGAAATCGAGAACTCGTAGTTCGCATCTTCGACGACCCCGGCGAGCCATCGCGGGCTCAGATTTCCTCACATCGCAAACCTGAAAAACCAAACACAGTTTGGTTCGCCCCTGTGCGTTTTGCCCCTCCCCAGGCGGCAGTTGTCGTGCCAATTTCTCCCTAACGAACGGTCGCCCAGGTCTGGGAAGGAGCGGCCGGCGGGGAGGAACCATCATGTCCACGCTCAAGCAGCTTGCGCCCGCCGTGCTGGTCGGCCTGATCGCCGGCGGAGCCGTCGCCATCGGCGCCGAACTGGCCAAGCCTGACGCCGCGCCGAAGCCCGCGCCGGCCGCGGCGCCAGCGGCCGCCAAACCAAAGCCCGCGTCGGACAACCACCTCCCCGGCTGGAGTCAGGACCGCAACGCCTATTTCGGCGATCTGCACGTCCATACCTACCTGTCCTTCGACGCCTACATCTTCAATGTTCGCCGCACGCCGGAGGACGCCTACCGCTTCGCCCTGGGCCAGCCTATCGGCCACGCCGGCGGCTACGACATCCGGCTCCAGGGCGGGCCGCTGGACTTCACGGCGGTGACCGACCACTCCGAATATATGGGCGCCATCCGTGAGGCCGCCGACAAGTCGAGCCCGCTGAACAAGCTGCCCCTGGTCCAGGGCCTGTTCTCGCCCGAGCCCAAGCAGATCATGCAGGCCTTCAACACCATGGTGGAGGGCTACGAGCACGGGACCCTGCCCAAGGAGTTCAGCGACCCGGCCATCGCGTCGCGCGCCTGGACCGAGGTCCAGGACGCCGCGGCCAAGTACAACCGTCCCGGCCGCTTCACGACCTTCGTGGGCTACGAGTACACCTCCGCGCCCGACGGCCGGAACCTGCATCGCAATGTGATCTTCAAGGGGACCAAGGTCCCGACCCTGCCCTACACCGCCAACATGTCCCGCGACCCCGAGGACCTGTGGCGCACCATGGACGGCTGGCGCGGCAAGGGCATGGAAGCCCTGGCCATCCCGCACAACTCAAACGGCTCCGACGGCCTGATGTTCGACACCGTGCGCCGCAACGGCGCGCCGATGGACCGGGCCTATGCCGACCTGCGCATGCGCAACGAGCCCCTGGCCGAGATCTCCCAGATCAAGGGCACGTCGGAGACCCACCCCTCCCTGTCGCCCAACGACGAGTGGGCCAACTTCGAGATCATGGAAAGCTACATCGGCTCCGACAAGCCGGTGACCAAGTTCGTCGGCGGCTATGTGCGGCGGGCGCTCGAGGACGGGATCCTCATGCGCGAGACCAAGGGCTTCAACCCCTTCAAGTTCGGCTTCATCAGCTCCACCGACACCCACAACGCCGCCCCCGCCAGCGCCGAGGAAACTCACTATGTGGGCAAGGTCGGCCGGTCCGACTCCACGGGCGAGCTGCGCGGCTCTCTGCCGCCCAAGGGCGTGACCAGCTGGGATCAGGCGCCGCCTGCCGATCCTCGCCAGGCGCGGTTCCAGACCTGGGGCGCCTCGGGTCTCGCCGGGGTCTGGGCCGAGGAGAACAGCCGCCAGGCGATCTACGCCGCCCTGCGCCGCAAGGAGACCTTCGCCACCTCCGGCCCGCGCATCCGGGTGCGCTTCTTCGCCGGCGCCGGTTTCCCGGACAACATCCTGGATCGCCCGGACTCGGTGCGTCAGGCCTATGCCCGCGGCGTGCCCATGGGCGGCGACTACACCCCGACCAAGGCCTCGCCCCAGTTCCTGGTCTGGGCGGTGCGCGACCCCAATTCCGGCTATCTGCAACGGGCCCAGGTCGTGAAGGGTTGGGTCGAGAACGGGGTCGCCAACGAAAAGGTCTTCGACGTCGCCTGCTCCGACGGCCTGAAGCTCGACCCGGCCACCAGCCGCTGCCCGTCCAACGGCGCCAGCGTCAACATGGCCACCTGCGAACCCGACCGCTTCAAGGGCGATGTGGAGCTGAAGACCGTCTGGAAGGACCCGGAGTACAATCCGAAGCAGCGCGCCTTCTACTATGTCCGCGTGCTGGAGAACCCCTCCTGCCGCTGGTCCACCTGGGACGCCCTGCGCAACGGCACGCCCCCCAACCCCAAGCTCGCCCCCACGATCATGGAGCGCGCCTGGTCCTCGCCGATCTGGTTCGAACCCAAGGCCTGATCGGTACGCATGTGGAAGCGACTCCTTCGGGAGCCCCTGGTTCATTTCATCGCGATCGGGCTCGTCCTCTTCGTCGGCATGACGGCGTTGAAGGCGGCCCATCGCCCCACGGTCCGGCTGGACTCCGCCGAGATCGAGCAGCTCGCCGGCTACTGGGCCGCCCAGGCTGGCCGCCAGCCGACTTCCGAGGAGCTCAAGGCGATCATCGACGAGCGGGTCAATGACGAGCTCCTGGCCCGCGAGGCCCTGCGCCTGGGCCTCGACAAGGACGACCTGATCATTCGCCGTCGCCTGGCCCAGAAGATGGCCTTCGCCAGCGAGGACGCGGCCCCGGTGCGCGAGCCCAGCCGCGCCCAGCTCGAGCGCTACTTCCGCGACCACGCCGCCCGCTACGCCAACCCCGGCAAGGTCGCCCTGCGTCACGTGTTCATCAGCGGCGACCGCAAGGCCGACGACGCCCACCGCGAGGCCCTGAAGGCCCTGGCCGTGGCGCGCTCCAACGAGGGCGAGCCCCACGGCGATCCCTTCATGCTGCCCCTGACCTACGCCGACGTCGCGCCCCGAGACCTGGAGCGGGACTACGGCGCAGAGTTCGTAAAGGCCGCCGAGACCGCTCCAGTCGGCCAGTGGGTCGGCCCTGTCGCCTCGCCCTATGGCCTGCACGTGCTCCGGGTCGAGGCGCGCCAGCCGCCCCACCCGCCAGCCTTCGACAGCGTGCGCGACCTGGTCCGCGAGGACCTGCTGGCTGAGGCGCGCAAGGCCGCCAACACCCGCTATCTCGACCGCCTGCGCCAACGCTACCGGGTCGTCGTGAGCGGCGCCCCGCAATGATCCGCGCGGTCCTCGCGGCGGTCCTGGTCTGGCTGGCGACCGCCCTCCCCGCCGCCGCCCACGAAGTGCGCCCGGCCCTGGTCCAAATCCTCCAGACCGCCCCAGGCGACTACGAAGTGACCTGGAAGCAGCCCGTGGTGGGCGACATGGCCGTGCGCCTGCGCCCGCACCTGTCCAGCGGGGCCATCGACCGCCGCCCGGACGCCGAGACCTCCACCGCCGCCTTCCTGGTCCGCACCTGGGAGGTCCGTGGCGGTGCGCCCCTCGACGGCCAGACCCTGACCATCGAAGGCCTGCCCCAATCGGTCACCGACGCCCTGGTCCGCATCCGCGCGCCCGACGGAACCGAGATTAACACGGTGCTCAAGCCCGCCGTCCCGTCGATGCGGATCGGCGCGGACGCGCCCCAGGCCCTCGCCGTCCCCGCCTACCTGCTGCTGGGGATCGAGCACATCCTGACCGGCCCGGACCACCTGCTGTTCGTCCTGGGCCTGTTGCTGCTGATCGGCCCGCGCTGGGGCGTGCTGAAGGCAGTCACCGGCTTCACGGTGGCCCACAGCCTGACCCTGGCCCTGGCGGCGCTCGGCTACATGCGTTTCCCCAGCGCGGTGATCGAGGCCCTGGTGGCGCTCAGCATCGTCTTCGTGGCCCGCGAGCTGCTGGTGAAGCCGGCCGAGCCCACCCTCACCCAACGCTGGCCCTGGGTCGTCGCCTTCGCCTTCGGCCTGCTCCACGGCCTGGCCTTCGCCGGCGCCCTGGCCGATATCGGCCTGCCCAAGGACGGCGCGGTCCTGGCGCTCTTGCTGTTCAATGTCGGTGTCGAGATCGGCCAGCTGATGTTCATCGCCTGCGCCGTCGCGGTGATCCTGGCCCTCCGGCGCATCCGCCTGCGCGCGCCTGTCCTGGACGCGCCTTGGGCCCAGGCCATGCCCGCCTATCTGATCGGCGGCCTCGCGGCCTTCTGGGTGATCGAGCGGGTGCTGGCGGTCTAGCTCCCCCGACCGCTCATCCCGGCATTCTCCGGGATGCGCGGATAGAGGAACATCCCCCCACGGCATCTGGACGCCCCGCCGCGCGCCCTGACATATGACGCCCATGCTCGACATCACGCGCCCCGCCCGCCTCAACCGTTCCCAGCTGTCGGTCCCCGGCTCCCAGCGCCGGTTCCTGGACAAGGCCGCGACCAGCGCCGCCGACATCGTCATGCTGGACCTGGAAGACTCGGTCGCCCCGCCGGACAAGCCGGCCGCCCGCGAGACGGTGATCGCCGCGCTCAACGAGCTCGACTGGGGCGAGCGCACCGTATCGGTGCGGATCAACGCCCTCGACACCCCCTTCATGTACCGTGACCTGATCGAGGTGGCCGAGCGCGGCGGCGACCGCCTGAACCTGATCATGGTCCCCAAGATCAACAAGGCCGCCGACGTCCACCTGCTCGACGTCCTGCTCTCCCAGATCGAGGCCGCCACCGGCCGCCGCCGCCTCGGCCTGGAGCTGCAGATCGAGACCGCCGAAGGCCTGAACAATGTCGAGGCCATCGCCGCCGCCAGCCCGCGGGTGGAGAGCCTGCACTTCGGCCCCGGCGACTTCGCCGCCTCCATCGGCGCCCGCACCACCTCCATCGGCGGCCCGGTGCCCGACTATGCGATCCTGGCCGACGCCGATGAGGCCGGCGTCCGTCACCGGTTCCTGGGCGATCCCTGGCACTATGTCCTGGCCCGCATCGTGGTCGCCTGCCGCGCCGCCGGCGTGCGCCCGGTGGACGGCCCCTATGCGGACTTCAAGGACGCCGAGGGCCTCGAGGCCGCCGCCCGTCGCTCGGCGGCCATGGGCTTTGACGGCAAGTGGGCCATCCACCCCAGCCAGATCGAGGCGCTCAACGCCGCCTTCAGCCCCTCCGAGACCGAGATCGACAAGGCCCGCCGCATCCTGGCGGCGCTGGAGGAAGCCTCCACCGCAGGCCGCGGCGCGGTCGTGCTCGACGGCAAGATGATCGACATCGCCTCCATCCGTCAGGCCCAAGGCCTGGTGGAAAAGGCGCGCCGGATCGGCCTGGCCTAGGTCCAGGAAGCCATCTCAGCGCACCCATTTCCTGAACGTCATGGCCGGGCCTGTCCCGGCCACCCATACGCGTCTGACGTTCAGAACAAGATGTGGCGGACCAGCTCGCGACTTCGGCCTAAACGGTGTTCATGGGTGGCCGGGACAAGCCCGGCCATGACGACGCGCTAGGGGGAGCCTAACCCGCCTCCGCCGTCATCGCCTCGGCGCCGTCGCAGCGGATAGCCTTGAAGACGCCGCCGGCCACGTCGCCGGTCAGCTTCACCGGCTGGCCGACGAAGATCGGCGAGGTGGCGCGGAACGAGAACCGCTTGAGCGGCCGGCCCAGTCTGCGGGTCGCCAGGTCGAACAGGCGCGCCGCCGTAAACGGCCCGTGGACCACGAGGTCCGGATAGCCTTCCTCGCCCTGCGCATAGGGGCGGTCATAGTGAATGCGATGGCTGTTGAAGGTCACGGCCGAGAACCGGAACAGGTTGACCGGGGTCGGGCTCCACAGCTCGTCCTCACGCTCCAGCACGTGCGGCTTGGGCGTCGGCGCCGGGGTCGGATCGCCGGCCTCGCGATAGACGATGGTCTGCTGTTCGCGCAGCTTCTGGGCGCCGGACTGCCGGATCACCCGCTCCACCTCGACGAACACCAGGTCGCCGGTGCGGCCCGAGCGGTGCTTCACGTCCAGGATGGTCGAGACCATCTCCGCCTCCGCGCCCAGTTCCAGGGGCGCGTCGAAGCTCATGGACGAAGCGGCGAACATGCGGCGCGGCAAGGTCACCGGCGGCAGGAACCCACCGCGCTTGGGGTGGCCGTCCTCGCCGATCTGGTCGTCGGCCGCCACGGGCAGGAAGAAGGCCCAGTGGGCCAGCGGCGGTGGCGCGGCCTCGACCTCCAGGTCGGCCCCAACCGCGGCGGCGAACCGGCGCAGGGCTTCGGCGTCCAGCACCTCGGTGCGCCGTTCCTCCCGGCCGATCCAGCCCCGCCAGGTGTCCACCAGGCTCTGATCCAGGCTCTCGCTCATTGCCCGCCCCTTTTCGAAAACACGCGCCGCCTCAATGCGGATTTTCAGGCGACAGCGCAAACCCGCGCTCGCCTCACGCACGGATTTAGTGGCGCGGCGGCCTGAGGATTTCGTATGGCTGGCACATGAAATTCACGATCAAGTCCCCCCAAACGTCCCAGACGATCGCGCGCAACCCGGACGCTGACCGCGCCGCCCTCCAGTCCGTCGCTCAGCTGGCCCAGGCCGGTGACATGGAAGCCGCCGCGCTCAAGGCCGCCCAGCTGCTGCAAGGCGGGCTTGAGCACCCCTATCTGATGAACATCGTCTCGGTGAAGCTAGAGCGGGAAGGCAATCTGGGCGACGCGCTCAAGGTCCTGTCCCGCGCCCGCCAGATCGCCCCGACCGACCTGGGCGTGCTGAACGCGCTGGGCCTGATCCTGGTCCGCCTGGAACGCCCGGTGGAGGCGCTGGAAGCCTTCGACACCGCGCTCACCCTCGACAAAGACCTGCCCTTCCTGCACGCCAGCCGGGGCCTCGCCCTGCAGATGGTCGGTCGGCTGGACTGGGCCGAGACCGCCCACCGCCGGGCGCTCGAGCTGTGGCCGGACCATCCCATCGCCCTGGCGGGCCTCGCCTCCATCGCCAGCCAAAAGGGCGACCATGCGACCGCCCGTCAACTGGCGGAAAAGGTCCTGGCGCAGCACCCCGGCTATGCGGACGCCGAACTCACCCTGGCCAAGGCCGACCTGGCCGCCAAGGACGCCCCCGCCGCCGAGGCCCGTATGCGCCGTCAGCTGAGCGATCCGCGCCTGACGCCCCTGGAGGTCGCCGACGCCCAGAGCGCCCTCGGCGACGCCCTCGACGCCCAGGGTCGCGCGGCGGAGGCTTTCACCGCCTACGAGGCCTGCAACACTGCGCTGAAGTCGCTCTACGCCCCGCGGTTCGGCGGTGACGGAGCCCGCGCCTTCACCCAGGCCATGACCCGCTGGTTCGCCCAGGGCCCGACCTGGACCAAGACGCCGGCCCGCGCCCCGCGCGCCAATGAGCCGCGCCGCCACGTCTTCCTGCTGGGCTTCCCGCGCTCCGGCACCACCCTGCTGGAAGTCGCCCTGGCCGGCCATCCGGATGTCGCCACCCTGGAGGAACAGGACGCCCTGGCCCCCGCCGCCCGCGCCTTCATGTCCAGCCCGGCCATGGACCGCCTGACCCAGGCCTCGGAGCGCGAGCTCGAAGACCTCCGCCACACCTATTTCGACCTCTGCCGCCAGGCCGGGGCCGAGGTGGCGGGCAAGGTGTTCCTCGACCGCTTCCCGATGAACACCCTGAAGCTGCCGCTGATCGCGCGGCTGTTCCCGGATGCGGTGATCCTGTTCGCCGAGCGCGACCCCCGCGACGTGGTGCTGAGCTGCTTCCGCCGCCGCTTCGCCATGAGCGCGCCGATGTACGAGTTCCTGACCCTGGAAGGCGCCGCGCGCTTCTATGACGCGGTCATGGGCTTCGCCGACAAGGTCCGCCCGGTACTTGGCCAGTCGATCCACACCGTCCGGCACGAGGCCCTGGTGGCCGACTTCGAGGGCGAAATGCGCAAGATCTGCGACGCCATCGGCCTGGAGTTCACGAGCGGCATGGCCGACTTCGGCGCCCGCACCGCAACGCGCGCTATCGCCACCCCCTCGACCGCCCAGCTGACCGGCGGCCTCAGCGCCGAGGGCGTCGGCGCGTGGCGTCGCTATGAGGACCAGCTGAAGCCGGTGCTGCCGCTCCTGACCCCGTGGGTGGAGCGGCTCGGCTACGGCGCCTGACCTACCAGGTCCCGACGTTGGGCATGGAGGCCCAGGGCTCGGCCGGGGCCTTGGCCGGACCGACCTGCAGCAGCTCCACCGAAATGCCGTCCGGCGAACGGACGAAGGCCATGCGCCCGTCGCGCGGCGGCCGGTTGATCGTCACCCCGCCGGCCTGCAGCCGCGCGCAGGTCTCGTAGATGTCGTCCACCGCATAGGCCAGGTGGCCGAAGTTACGGCCGCCGCCATACTCTTCCGGGTCCCAATTATAGGTCAGCTCCACCGCCGGGGACCGGTCCAGGGTCGTGGCCCCAGGCTGGTTGGCGGTCGCCTCGTCGCCGGGCGCGCACAGGAAGACCAGGGTGAAGCGTCCCGCCGGGTTATCCACCCGCGACACTTCCTTCAGGCCCAGCTTGGCGCAGTAGAAGTCCAGGGAGGCGTCGAGGTCGGTCACGCGGACCATGGTGTGCAGGTATTTCATCGCCGGATCACTCCCGTCCAAACCCACGCGCCAAAGGTGCGGCGCGTGCAAAACCATGCCGCCAGGTTGCGGCTTGCAGGGCACAATAGCCGGGCCTCTCGCTTCCTGTCCGCGATTTCATTTGTTTTCGCCGAACGGTGGCAGCAGAAGCGCAAGCAACTATCTGATCAGGCTTAGGGGATTCCCTCGGGCGTCTCGCCCGGCGGAGTAGCGACAGTCGCGCTGGGGACACGACCGTATGCGTATGAAGTCTTCGTACATCGTGGTGATCGCCATTCTGGTGGTGGTGGCGCTGGCCTTCACCATCGGCAGCCTGAGCGGCGACGGCAAGCCCAAGGTGGACGCCAAGGCCGCCCAGGCCAAGGCTTCCCAGCTGCCGACGGTCCAGGTCCTGGTCGCCCAGGAAGCCCTGCACGACTACACCGTCACCATCCGCGGCCGCACCGAAGCGGCGCGCTCTGTGGTCGTTCGCTCCGAGAGCGCCGGCACCGTGGCCCAGACCCCGGCCGTGGAAGGCAGCTTCGTCCGCAAGGGCCAGGTGCTGTGCCGCCTGAACGTCGACGCCCGCCAGGCCGCCGTCGATCAGGCCAAGGCCCTGGTGCGCTCGCGCCAGCTCACCCGCCAGGCCTCCACCGACCTCGCCGCCAAGGGCTATCGCTCCCAGACCCAGGTCCTCCAGGACCAGGCCAACCTGGACAACGCCCAGGCCACCCTGCGCCAGGCCGAGGTCGCCCTGGAGCAGATGAACATTCGCGCGCCCTTCGACGGCGTGTTCGACAAGCGCGACGCCGAGGTCGGCGCCTATCTCGCGCCCGGCCAGTCCTGCGGCTCGATGCTCGAGCTGAACCCGATCCTGATTGTCGGCGACCTGCCGGAAATGGAGACCTCGCGTCTTCGGGTCGGGGCCACCGCCAGCGCCAAGCTGCTGGACGGCAAGGTGCTGAATGGCCAGGTCCGCTACGTCTCGCGTGAAGCCGACGCCCAAACCCGCACCTACCATGTGGAGGTTACGGCCTCGAACCCGTCGCTGGCGGTCCGCTCGGGCCTGTCGGCCACGGTCCGGATCCTCACCGGCCAGGGCCCCGCCCATCTGGTGCCGGTCTCGACCCTGGTGCTCGACGCCGCCGGCCGCCAGGGCGTGCGCCACGTGCGGGGCGACAACGTCGTCGCCTTCTCACCGGTCAATGTGATCGAGGAGACGCCGCAGGGCGTCTGGGTGTCCGGCCTGTCCGGCGTGGTGAAGGTGATCACCGTCGGCCAGTCCTATGTGGCCGAGGGCCAGAAGGTGCAGATCGGCGCCAACCGCTGATCCGCCGGGCCTGCGCAGGCGGGCCTCTGAAGAGTTTGAACGGGCGCTAGGGGCTTGCCTCGCGCCCTGGGAGGCGAAGAGATGATCGGTCCCTTGATCGACGGAGCCATCAAGCGTCGCAAGGTCGTGCTCGGCGTGACCGTGATCGCCAGCTTCTTCGGCTTCCTGGCCTATATGGCCATGCCCCGGGAATCCAACCCGGACATCACCATCCCCTTCGTCTCGGTGGTGGTCCCCTACCCCGGCGTCAGCCCGGAAGACGCCGAGCGCCTGCTGGTCAAGCCGCTGGAGACCCAGCTGCAGTCCCTTGAGGGGATCAAGCAGATGAACGCCGCCGCGCGCCAGAGCATGGCCGTGGTGACCCTGGAGTTCGAGCCGGACTTCAACAAGGACAAGGTGCTGGCCGACGTCCGCGCCAAGGTCGACCTGGCCCGCGGCAAATTCCCCCCCGACGCCGAAGAACCGATCATCCAGGAGGCCAACTTCTCCGGCGATCCGGTCATCGGCATCGTCCTGTCCGGCGCAGCGCCCGAGCGCGAGCTGGTGCGGGTCGCCCGTGATCTGAAGGACCGCCTGGAAGCCACCCCCGGCGTCCTGGAGGCAGAACTCAGCGGCGGCCGCGAGGAATTCCTGGAGGTCACCGTCGATCCGGTCCGGATGGAGGCCTACAACGTCACCACCGGCGAACTGGCCCAGGTGATCAGCCGCAACAACCAGCTGGTGCCCGCGGGCGACCTGCGCTCCGGCGGTGGCAAGTTCGCGGTCAAGGTGCCGGGCGTGGTCGACAAGCCCGAGGACATCCTGGCCCTGCCGATCAAGAAGAACGGCGACCGCCTGATCACGGTCGGCGACATCGGCGATGTGCGGCGCACCTTCAAGGAGCCCAACTACATCACCCGCTTCAACGGCCAGCCGGCCTATTCGCTGGAGGTCTCCAAGCGGGCCGGCGCCAATATCCTGGACACGGTGAAGCGCGTCCGGGCGACCGTCGAGGCCGAGCAGAAGCGGTGGCCTGAGACGGTCCACGTCTCCTACACCTTCGATGAGAGCGACTTCATCGGGCGCACCCTCAACGTCCTGGAGGGCGGCCTGATCTCGGCCACCCTGCTGGTCATGGTGATCATCATCGCCAGCCTGGGCATCCGTCAGGGGCTGATGGTGGGCCTGGCGATCCCGGCCTGCTTCATGCTGGCCTTCCTGATGCTCAACGCCATGCACGTGACCCTGAACCAGATGGTCATGTTCGGCATGGTGCTGGCGGTCGGCATCCTGGTCGACGGCGGCATCGTGGTGGTGGAGTACGCCGACCGGAAGATGGCCGAGGGCCTGCCAAAGGAGGAGGCCTTCGCGGCCGCCGGCAAGCGCATGTTCTGGCCGGTGCTGAACGGCACCCTGACCACCCTGTGCGCCTTCATCCCCTTCATGTTCTGGAACTCGATCGCCGGGAAGTTCATGAGCTTCCTGCCGCTGACCCTGTTCTTCGTGCTGGGGGCCTCGATCTTCGTGGCCCTGATCTTCACCCCGGCGCTGGGCTCGATCATGGGCCGCAAGGCCGGCGTGGACGAACACCTGCTGGCCGAGATCGAGAAGTCCGAGCGCGGCGACCCGCGCGAGATGAGCGGCTTCATGGGCTGGTACGCCCGCACCCTCAGCACCCTGGCGCAGCATCCGGGCCGCACCAGCCTGGGCACCCTGGCCATCGTCATCGCGGTCTTCGTGGTGTTCGGCAAAACCCCGCACCGCACCGAGTTCTTCCTGGAGCAGGATCCCGAATGGGTCTCGGTCTACGTCAAGGCGCGGGGCAACATGTCCCCCGACGCCCAGGACGTGCTGGTCAGTCAGGTGGAACGCCGGCTGATGGGTATCAAGGGTGTCGAAAGCCTCTATGTCCGCACGGGCTCGGCCAGCTCCGGCGGCGGCCCCAACGCCCCGCCCAACGACACCATCGGCCGCATCCAGGTGGAGTTCCTCCACTATGAGGACCGCAAGGCGCTCGGCCTGCGCGGCAAGGACATCGCCGACGAGGTCCGCAAGCGCGTCGCCGATGTGCCCGGCATGCAGGTTGAGGTCCGCGAGCCCCAGGGCGGCCCGCCCACCGGCAAGGACGTCCAGGTCGAGCTGCGCGGCAATGATCCCGCCGCCCTCAACCGCGCCGCCGACATGGTCAAGGCCAAGCTCGCCCAGGACCCGCAGCTGATCGAGCTGGAGGACAACCGCACCTCGCCCGGCATCGAGTGGAACCTGACCGTCGACCGCGAGGCCGCCGGCCGCTACGGCGTCGATGTGCTGAGCGTCGGCCAGGCGATCCAGTACACCACCGGCGGCGTGCTCGTCGGCCGTTTCCGGCCCGACGACGCCGAGGACGAACTGGACATCCGCGTCCGCTTCACGCCCGAGGGTCGCAACGTCGCGGCCTTCGAGACCCTGAAGATCCCCACGGCCATGGGGCCGGTGCCGGCCGCCTATTTCGTCAAGCGCGTGCCCGCCCAGCAGGTGACCACCATCGCCCGCCGCGACAGCCAGCGCCTGATCGTCGTCCAGGCCAACACCATCGAGGGCGTGGCCGCGAACCAGAAGATCGCCCAGCTCCGCCCCTGGCTGGAGAAGGCGCCCATCGACTCAACAGTGCGCTGGAAGTTCACCGGTGCCGACGAGGAAGGGCGCAAGGCGGTGGTCTTCTTCATGACCGCCATCTCGGCGGCCCTGTTCATGATGATGATCATCCTGCTGTGGCAGTTCAACAGCTTCTACGGGGTGTTCGTCACCCTCTCGGCGGTGATCCTGTCCACGGTCGGGGTGCTGCTGGGGGTCGAGGTGAACCTGTTGGGGACCTTCGACTACATCTCGGTGATCATGCTGGGGACCGGCATCGTCGCCCTGGCCGGGGTCGTGGTGGGCCACAACATCGTGCTGGTCGACACCTTCTACCAGCTACGCCGCGCCGGCTATGAGGCCGACGAGGCCGCGGTGCGCGCGGGCGCCCAGCGCTTCCGACCGGTGATGCTCACCACCCTGGTGACCGTCGTCGGCCTCTTGCCGCTGATGTTCCAGATCCACCCGAACTTCCATAACTTCCACATGGAGTACCGCGCGCCCGGCTCTGAGTGGTGGGTGCAGCTGTCCGCCGCCGTGGTCTGGGGCCTGTCCTTCGCCACCCTGCTGACCCTGGTCCTGACCCCGGTCCTGCTGGCCGCCCCCAAGGTCGCCTCCCGCCGCTTCGCCTGGCTGTTCGAAAAGCTCGGCCTGCGCAAGCGCCGCACGGACGTTGAGGGCCTGCCGAAGGCGGCGGAGTAGCGGAAGGGGTAGCGCCGCCAGCGCTACCTCGTCACGCCTCGTCCCATCCGAACACGTCCTCGACCCCGACCCCGAACAGCCGGGCGATCCGGAAGGCGGTCTCCAGGCTCGGCGAATAGTGGCCCTTCTCGATCGCCACCACGGTCTGGCGGCTCACCCCGATGGCCTCGGCGAGCGCGGCTTGGCTCATGCCGCCGTGCTGGTCGCGATAGGCCGCAACCCGGTTGGTGATCGGTAGCGGCTTGCGGCCGATCATGAGCCGGAGCGCAGGAAGGCGACCTGCAGGGCGTACTCGACGAACTGCGCGAGGATCAGCCCGCCGACGATCAGATAAAACAGGAGGGCCGTATCGCCCGAGTCCGCCACATAGATCACCGCGGCGATGGCGAGCCCGCCCTGCAGCAGCCCGGCCCAATGGCCGGCGCGCCACAGCATCGGACGCTCGCGTTCATCCGGTGGACGATCCGCCCCCTTGGGCGCCAGGATGCCCAGGGCGATGTCGACGACGATGGTCGCCACGAAGGCGCAGATGGCCGGCCCCAGGAAGTCCTCCGGCGGCGGCAGCCCCGCCCCCGCCTGCGCCGCCGCCAGGAACAGCTTCGCATAGTAGGCCCCGGTGACGAGCATCACCGCCCCCATCACCCAGGCCGATATCTCCCTCAAAGACATGCCCGTCTCCGCAAGTGTCAAAAATCTTCGACACATGATTGGGTGCGGCGAGGCGAATGTCAAATATCTTTGACACCAGACCGTCAGCGTCGGCGTAAGCGATCCCCAATGTCGATCAGGCCCGGCGCGTGGCGGCTAGAACTGGGACGAAGGCCAGGGCCGCAAGTCCGCATCCCCCGAACACGACCCAGGCATAGGCGCTGGCCGCACCGATCGGCAGGGCGCCGATCAGGGCGGTGCCGGTCGCCGCCAGGGACATCTGCAGGAACCCCAGCATCGCCGAGGCCAGGCCCGCGCGGTCGCCGAAGGGCTCCAGGGCGATGGCGGTGCCGATGGGATTGATCAGCCCCATGCCGCCCAGGAACAGGGTCACCGCCGCCATGAAGGACGCCGGGGACGTAGCTCCGGCCTCGAGCAACAGCCACAGCCCGCCGGCCAGGGCGATCAGCACCCCGGCCATCCCGACCCTGGGCGCGCCCCAACGGCGGATGAGCCGGCCGGTCGACAGCCCGGCGCCGAAGACCACGAGCACGGTGGCGGCGAAGAACACGCTCAGGCCTGTAGCGCTGACGCCCATGCCGTCCATCAGGATCGCCGGCGCCGCGCCGAAGAAGGCGTAGAGGCACCCGATCACCAGGCTCACGGACAAGCCGGGGAAGATGAACCGCGGATCGACGGCCAGACCGGCATAGGTGCGCCCCACGGCGCCCGGCGAGGCGGTGCGTCGCCGCGCCTGAGGCAGGGTCTCGCCCAGGCTCAGGGCGTAGGCCGCGGCGATGGTCACCGCTGCCGCCGCCGACAGGACAAAGGTGCTGCGCCAGCCGAAGGCCGCCGTCAGGGCGGTTCCCAGGGCGGGCGAGAAGCCGGGCGCCGCCGTCATCACGATCATCATCAGGGCGATGGCCCGCGTCAGCTCGGCGCCCTCATAGGAATCCCGCGCAATGGCCCGCGACAGGACGGAGGTCGCGCAGGCGCCCAGCGCCTGAATCATCCGCCCGGCGATGAGCACCGGCAGGGCGGTCGCCAGCCCACAGACCAGGCTGCCCGCCAGGAAGGCCACCAGGCCGCCGATCACAAAGGGCGCGCGGCCATAGGCGTCCGACAACGGTCCGATGGCCAGCTGGCCCACCGCGAACACCAGGAAGAAGCTGCTGAGCGTCCAGGCCATGTCCCGCGGGGTCACGGCCAGGCTGGCCGCCATCTGCGGAAAGGCCGGCAGCATGATGTTGGTGGCCAGCACCCCCAGCGCCGCCAGGCTGGCCAGCAGGGCCAGCCGGCCTCCGGTCAGGGCGGCCGGCGCCTCGGACCTAGCGGCCTCATCCATGAAGCACGCCGCCCGGCTGGGGATCCACGTCGAACACCAGCAGGGTCGAGGTGGCCGTGGCGCACAGCCGCCCCTCATTGTCGTGCAGGGTCGCCTCGGCGAAGGCCACCCGACGCCCGGACGAGATCACCCGCCCTTCGGCACGCACCGGCCCGCTGCGCTCGGTCAGCCCGCGCACATAGGAGACCTTGAGTTCCAGGGTCGTGTGACCCTTGTGCGCGCCCAGCTGGGAGTGCACCGCGATCCCGCAGCAACTGTCCAGCAGGGTCGCCGCATAGCCGCCGTGTACGCCGCCCATCGGGTTATAGACGCTGCGGTCCGGGCGCCCCTCAAAGACCACCCGCCCCCGCTCGATCTCGATCAGCCGGAAGTCCAGGGTCCTGGCCATAGGCGCCCGGATGTCCTGCGTCAGCATGGCCTGGAGTTGCTGGAAGCCGTCGGGGGCCTCGTCCTTGTCCTGCGCCATGCCGGTCACCACACCTCGCGGTGGGGGCGGATCTCGAAGGGCCGCCAGGCGATCTCCGCCCCCAGGCTGCGGACCTGGGTCTGGGCCAGGTAGGCGTAGGGGCTGCGGTAGTCGAAGTAGAAGTCGAGTTTGGCCAAGGGGGGCTCCTCTGGACGCCGGGCTGTCGTGCGGACCGGCTGAACGCAGCGCAATCTGAATGACGTTTGTCATTCAGAAAGATGATGGTCATAATGCTGATCGTCAACCAGGAGATTTGCCCATGGGCCACTCGCAGGCCGAAAAGGCGCAGAGCCGCGAGCGCATCTTGGCCGAGGCCGCCCGGCAGGTTCGCAGCGACGGACTGGAATCCGTCAGCGTCGGCGCCCTGATGAAGAGCGCGGGCCTGACCCATGGCGGCTTCTATGGCCATTTCGAGAACCGCCGGGCCCTGCTGACCGAGGCGCTCGAACGCGCCCTCCAGGATGGCGAGGCCAAGGCCCAGGACCCCAGCTTGGGCTTTGAGGACATGGTGCGCGGCTATCTCAGCCGCACGCACCGCGACGGTCGCGACAGCGGATGCGGGGTGGCCGCCCTGGTCTGCGACGCCGCCCGCGCCGACGAGCCCGCCCGCGCGGTGATGAGCGACCACATCGACAGCTTCATCGCCACCCTCGCCAGGACCCTCGACGGCGATGAAGAGCGCGCCATGCTGGCGGTCAGCGCCCTGGTCGGCGGCCTCGCCCTGTCCCGCGCCATGACCGACCCGGCCCGCTCGGACCTGATGCTCAAGGCGGTGCGCCGGGGCCTGAGCGCCCTGGCGAACGATCGCGCGGACTGAGTCTTAGCCCCCGGCCACGCGCCAGCCGCCCAGCGGCTTCTGGGTCGCACACGCCGGGTCGCCCTTGGCGTCGCGTCCAGCCAGCCGGCATTCCAGCACCGCCCCCGACAGGGCCCGCTCCAGGAGCGGGGCCGGCAGGTCGTGGATGTCCACCTTCACCCGACGGCTCCAGTGCGAGCGGCCGTCGCCGGCCTGCTTGCCGATGGCGATGTAGACGAACCGCCGCTCCGGCTCCTCGCGCCGCACAAAGTCACCCAGAAACTTCGACCCCGCCGCCACCCGCACCGGCACGTCAAAGGACAGGGGCGCGTCCCCGGCCACCACCGCCCCGACCGGCGCGCTCTTGGCGTCCTGCAGGCTGTAGGTCACCCCTGGGATCGGGTTCTCGATGGTCAGGCGCAGGGTGATGGTCTCACCGACAGCAGGCATGGCTCGGGTCCCCGAACGCGCGTTGAACGCGAACACCTACCAGACTTCCCGCCAGACGCCTCAAGGCTGTCGGCCCTCACTGCCCCCGCGTCTGCCGCCG
This sequence comes from uncultured Phenylobacterium sp., assembly GCA_964643835.1. Lineage (GTDB taxonomy): Bacteria > Pseudomonadota > Alphaproteobacteria > Caulobacterales > Caulobacteraceae > Phenylobacterium. Next base: position 20,666 of record CAZXVO010000021.1, read on the forward strand.
CCAGAGGGCCGCGTACTCGCCGGCCTTCTCCAGCAGCTCCGCATGCGTCCCGCGCTCCACCACGCGGCCTCTCCGCAGCACCAGGATCTGGTCGGCGTCGACGATGGTGGAGAGGCGGTGGGCGACGACCAGGGTGGTGCGGCCGGTGCGGACCTTGCGCAGGGTCTCCTGGATGGCGGCTTCGGTGGGGCCGTCGAGGGCGCTGGTGGCCTCGTCCAGGATCAGCAGGCGGGGCTGGGCCAGGAGGGCGCGGGCGATGCCCACCCGCTGGCGCTCGCCGCCGGACAATTTCAGGCCGCGCTCGCCGACCACAGTCTCCAGGCCCTTGGGCAGGCTTTCGATGAACTGGCCCAGCTCGGCGGCGTCGGCGGCGGCGCGGACCTCGGCCTCGCTGGCCTCGGGCCGGCCAAAGGCGATGTTGGCGAACAGGGTGTCGTTGAACAGGGCCACATCCTGCGGCACCAGGGCGATGGCCCGGCGCACATCGGCCTGGCGCGCCTGGCGCAGGTCCACCCCGTCCAGGCTGACCACCCCGCTCTGCGGGTCGAGCAGACGCAGGGCCAGACGCACTGCGGTGGTCTTGCCGGCCCCGGACGGCCCCACCAGGGCGGTGGTCGTGCCGGGCGGCGAGGTGAAGCTGACCCCCGTCAGGCCAGTGGAACGGGCGTCATGGCGGAACTCCACCTCGCGGAAGGCGAGCTCGGCCCCCTTGCCGCTGGCCGGCGGCAGGGGTTGGGCCTGGGCGGCGTCGGTGATGTCGGGCTTCATCGAGGTCAGGCCGACCATCTGCTCCATGTCGATAAAGGCCTGGCGGATTTCCCTGTAGTTGAAGCCCAGCATGTTCAGCGGGCCATAGATGCCGGTCAGCAGCAGGATGGCGGTGGTCACGTCGCCGATGCGCATGTGGCCCTGCATGACCTCGATCCCGGCCATCACCGCCATCAGGCCCAGGCCGACGTTCAGCACCAGGGCCTGGGCGGCGTTCAGCAGCGACAACGAGGCGTTGGCCTGGACAGAGGCGCCGACATATTCGCCCATGGCGCTGTCATAGCGGCCCACCGTGCGGGCCTCGGCGCCGAAGGTCTTCACGGTCTCGAAATTGATCATGGCGTCCACCGAGACGCCGGCCGCCTTGGTGTCGGTCTCGTTCAGGCGGCGGCGGTGCGACAGCCGCCAGTCGGTGATCCGGAAGGTCAGGATCGTATAGAGGACGATGGTCGCCATCGCCGCGACGGCGAACCGCCAGTCCAGGCGGGTGACCATCACCAGCATGGCCAGGACCAGCTCGATAGCGGTCGGGCCCAGATTGAAGACCACGCTGCGCAGCAGGAAGTCGGTGGACCGCGAGCCCCGGTCGATGATGCGGGCCAGCGCCCCGGTCTGCTTCGACTGGTGGAAATCCAGGGACAGGGCCAGGGAGTGGGCGAAGGTCTCCACCGCCGCCTTGGCCATGGTCTGTTGCGAGACGGGCGTGAACACCACGTCGCGGGCAAAGGGCGCGCAGGACGAGATCAGCCGCAGGGCTGCGAACGCCACCGCCAGGGTGACGAAGTCGGCGCCGATCTGGACCGCCGTCCCCGCCGCAGGCGCCAGGGTGTTGATAGCGTCGCCCAGCATGACCGGCGCCCAGACCCCGGCCAGCTTGCCCAGGAACACGAGGGTCAGCGCCGTCGGCAGCCGCCAGCGCAGGCCCGCCGCGCCGGAGCGCAGCACCAGGCGGCCCAGTTCGCCCATCGAGCGCCAGAAGCCGAACTTTTCCGCGGCCCGCATGGTCGGATCGGGGGCCGCCGTGGAGCCGGCGCCGTGGGCGTGATGAAAAGCCAAATCAAATATCCTTGGGCGCAGAACGCGAAATCAGAGCGCCAATATGGTCGATTGCACGCCGCCGCCAGGGGTCATCCAGTCGACGCGCAAGCCGCCTGAACTGGCCTGCACCCGAAAGGGGCCGGTGGTCAGGGGCGCGGCGGCCCCGGCGTCAAAGCGCAGCCGCGCGTCCAGGCCGTCGCCGAACAGCTTCACATCATGCGCCCCCGGCCCCAGGGGCTCGGTCAGGGCCAGGCTGACCCGCCCGGCGTCGTCCGCGCGCCCTTCGGCGACCCGGCGGCCATCGATCCAGACGCTGACCCCGCCCTTGGGCGCGGCGCGGCCGGAAACCACCACCGCGCCCTGCCGGTCGAAATCCACCGCGGTCACGCCGGGGCCAGCGGCCCCGCCCAGCCGCAGGGCGCCCGCGCCCGCCCGCAACAGCCACCCCTGGCCGCTGGGGGCCAGCAGCACATAGCCCTCGGCCTGGACCGTGCGATCCCCACGGCTCGCCGACAGGCCATAGAGGCCCGCGCCCTGCCCGGCTGGGACCGCCATGCGCCAGGCGCCGCGGGCGTCGGCCCGGATCAGGGTCTCCTGCCCCGTGGGGGTGGCAAGGCGTACAGTCGACCGGGGCGGCGCCATGCCGGCCACCGTCACCTGCCCGCCACCCGCTGAGACCTCGGCGATGGAGGGCGGCTCCAGATAGCCCGCCGCGGTGATCTCGCTGGCGCCAGGATCAGCCGCCTTCGGGGCCGCCGCGCGGCCGCATCCGCCGACCAGGGCGGCCACGGCCAGGGCCGCGATCAGGGGAACCGGGATACGCACCACGGGTTGCTTGCAACTCCTGAAACCAAAACCTAGCTACTCTGATCCTTCCGCTGCGTCCTTCAAGCGGCTGAACCTGATTCTCTGGAGCCTGCCACATGGGGCACGACCCCGCTCCCCTGACTTCCGTCTGCGTGTTCTGCGGATCCTCCGACGCCGCCGATCCGGCGCTCTTCTCCGCCTCGGCGGACCTCGGCCGGGCCATTGCGGCGGCGCAGCTGCGGCTGATCTACGGCGGCGGCGGCGTGGGCCTGATGGGCGCCTGCGCCATCGCCGCGCACGAGGCCGGCGGCCAGGTTCTGGGGATCATCCCGGAGTTCCTGAAGATCAAGGAACGCCGCCTGGACGTGGTCGAGACCATCACCGTCACCTCGATGCACGAGCGCAAGCTGATGATGTTCGAGCAGGCCGACAGCTTCGTGGTCCTGCCGGGCGGCGTCGGCACCCTGGAGGAGATCGTCGAGCTGCTGTCCTGGCGCCGGCTCGACCTGCACGCCAAGCCGGTGGTGTTCTGGAGCCCGAACGGCTTCTGGGATCCCCTGTTCGCCCTGTTCCAGCACACGGTGGAGCACAGTTTCACCCCGCCCGAGTTCATGGACAGCTGGGTCACCGTCGAGGCGATCGAGGACGTCGTCCCCGCCCTGCTCGCCCCACGCGCCGCCGCCGCCGTCCTGGCGCCCGATGTGGCACGGCTGAGCTAGCGGCCGCAAACGCCTCTTCTCCAGACCGTCATGGCCGGGCTTGTCCCGGCCACCCATACGCGCCTGAGGTTCAGATCCGGGCAAGGCGGCTCCGCCTCACTCCATCCGCCGCCACGGAGTTCATGGGTGGCCGGGACAAGCCCGGCCATGACGGCGCAGATTGGGCTCCACCCTGCACGCCGCTTTGGGGCCGATCCGTTGAGCGAAATCCCTAACGCCGACCGCCAGCGTTGCGCTTCAGGGCGTTCTGGGCGTTCAGCAGGTCGTTGGCGCGGTTGAGCGAGGCCCCGACTTCCTTGTCGGCCGGCGCGAGGCCCTGGGCCTTGCGGTACTGGGCGAGCGCCCGGGGATAGTCGCCCGCGCTCTCGAAGCAGACACCCAGGTCATAGACCGTATCCAGGTTGCCCGGCTGGGCGGCGTCGATGGCCTTCCAGGCTTCGCAGGCCCCGCCCATGTCGCCGTTCGAGGCCGACTTCACCGCCGCCGTGAAGCGGGTCTTCAGGTCGGCCGACAGCCCCTCGCCCTTGGTCTTCAAGGTGGCGCTGAGGGTGGTGTTGTAGGGGGCGATGTCGCGGCGGATGTCGCCGGCGATCTCGCGCTGGGCGTCGCTAACCAGGTCCAGGTCGCTGCCCGAGGGCGTCTGGTTGGCGCACCAGGACTTCTCCCGATGCGCGCGCTTCTGGGCCGAATAGACCACCCGGCCGCTGGCCACATTGACCAGGCTGGGCGTGACCATCAGGTCAACATTTCGCCGCCAGCAGGGAATGGGAAACGACTTGTATTTCTTGCACTTGTCGCCGTCTTTTTCCACGCAACGCTGCTCGCTGCCCTGGTACTGGTCGGTGCGGAAATCCGAGCCCACCGTCCCCAGGATCACGGCCTGGGCGCCCACCGAGCGGCCGAAGCCCGCCGCCGCGCCGGGATCCGCCGGCCCGCCGCCGGAGACCACCGTGAAATAGGTCTGGCCGTCGAACTGGGCGGAATAGAGCTCGTTGCGCAGCACGGCCTGGAACTCAGGCCCGCCATAGCCGTCGAAATTGGCCACCGCGATCTTCCGCAGATTGGCGGTCTCGGCGTAGCGCGGCGGGAACCGGGCGCTGATGTCCACCGTGGTCGAGCAGGCCGCCACCGTGAACAGGGCCGCGCACGCGAGCGCACGGGCCAAAGCCTGTCTGAACATCATCATCCCCCAATTTCCGAAGCGCGACCCTAACAGGGTCGAGCGCCACAGCAACCCTCGGATGAGACACTCGCCTCAGTCGCGAGTGACCGCGTCACGGAAGCCGTTGACGATGGGATAGCGGCGGTCGCGGCCGAAGGCGCGGGGCCCGATCTTCACGCCCGGCGCCGCCTGACGGCGCTTGTATTCGGAATTGTAGAGCAGCCGCTGGACCCGTTCGACCGTCTCGGGCGCATGGCCGCGGGCGACGATCTCGTCCAGGGTCGCCTCCTCCTCCACCAGGCCGAACAGGATCGCGTCCAGCTCGGCGTACTCCGGCAGGCTGTCCTGGTCCTTCTGGTCGGGCCGCAGTTCCGCCGAGGGCGCCTTGGTGATGATCCGGCGCGGGATCGGGTCCTCGGCCAGGCCATAGGGATTGTGGGCGTTGCGCCACTCACAGACCGCATAGACCTCGGTCTTGTAGACGTCCTTCAGCACGTTGTAGCCGCCGCACATGTCGCCGTAGAGGGTCGCATAGCCCACCGCCATCTCCGACTTGTTGCCGGTGGTCAGCAGCATGGAGCCCAGCTTGTTCGACAGGGCCATCAGCGACAGGCCCCGGATCCGGGCCTGGATGTTCTCTTCGGTCAGGTCGGGGGCCTTGCCCTCATAGAGCGGGGTCAGCATGCCGGAGAAGGCGTCCACCGCCGGGGCGATGGCGATTTCGTCCAGGCGCACACCCAGCCGGCCGGCGCAATCGGCGGCGTCCTCCAGGCTGTCGCGGCTGGTATAGCGCGACGGCAGCATGAAGCAGCGGACCCGGTCCGGCCCCAGGGCGTCCGCGGCCACCACCGCCACAATCGCCGAGTCCACGCCGCCCGAAAGGCCAAGCAGAACGCCAGGAAAGCCCGACTTATTCACGTAGTCTCTCAGGCCCAGCACCATGGCCCGATAGACCTCTTCCGGGCCGGAGACCCAGTCGGACATCGGGGCTTCGAGACAGGTCCAGCCGGTCGCGCCCCTCTCCCAGATGGTGACCGCCAGGGCTTCCTCGAACATCGGCAGGCGCATCACCACCTCGCCCTTGGCCGACAGGGCGAAGGAGCCGCCGTCAAACACCAGCTCGTCCTGGCCGCCCACCTCGTTGACATAGACCAGCGGCAGGCCGGTCTCGGCGACGCGGGCCGAGGCCACCTGCATCCGCTCCGCATCGGCCATCCGGCGGAAGGGCGAGCCGTTGGGGACCAGCAGGATCTCGGCGCCCGCCGCCTTCAGGCCGGCGCACACCACGGGGCTCCAGATGTCCTCGCAGATCGGAACCCCGATCTTCACGCCCTTCCAGGTGAACACGCTGGGCGCGGTTCCGGGTTCGAACACACGCTTCTCGTCGAACACCCCATAGTTCGGCAGGTCGCACTTGAAGGCCACGCCCTGGACCTTGCCGTCGGCGAGAAAGGCCAGGGCGTTGCGCGGCCGTACGCCGGGGACGTCCGAGGGCCAGATCAGCCCGACCAGGGCCGCGAAATCCGCCGTGGTCTCAGCCGCCAGCCGCTCGACGGCGGCCTTGCCTGCCGCCCAGAAGGCCGGCTTCAGCGCCAGGTCCTCGGGCGGATAGCCATTGATGAACAGTTCGGAGAACAGGGCGATATCGGCGCCGGCGGCGCGCGCCTGCGCCATCCGCTCGCGGGCGAGGGCCTCGTTGCGCGCAATGGCGCCGACGGTGGGATTGGCCTGGATGGCGGCGATGACAAGACGCTGGCTCATGTCCTGTCATGTAGCGTCGGGCGCCCTGCCCCGCCACATGGAATACCGACCGCCAGTACGTTCACGAGACCGCCTGAATGAGAAACGCCGCCCCCTGGTCGGGAGCGGCGTCACAAAAATCAGTCGTCGCGGTGAACCCGCTCGCGTCGCTCGTGCCGTTCTTGCGCTTCAAGGCTCAGCGTGGCGATCGGCCGGGCGTCGAGCCGGGCGACGCCGATGGGCTCGCCAGTCTCTTCGCAGTAGCCGTAGCTGCCGTCCTCGATGCGCCGCAGAGCTTCGTCGATCTTGGAGATCAACTTGCGCTGGCGATCGCGGGTCCGCAGTTCAAGAGCCCGGTCAGTCTCCGACGTCGCGCGATCGGCGATGTCAGGATGATTTTCGGTTTCTGCCTGCAGATGAGTGAGGGTCTCGCGGGATTCCCGCAAGATATCCTCTTTCCAGTTGATGAGCTTCTGCTTGAAATACTCAAGCTGCCGCTCATTCATGAACTCCTCGTCCTCGGAAGGACGATATTCCGGCTTGTCAGCCAATACAGCGGCTGTGGTCATTTACGCCTCGCGCCCCCTTGGAGTTACGCCCCGTAAGACACGCCGCGCGCTTATAGCAGGCTCGGAGAACCGCACAACGCGACTCGCTCGCAAAGCGCGGATCGTCATGAACGTTTCGCGCATTCGAGCTTGGCCAGTTCAACCGCCGCCCGCGTCTCGATCTCGTCGAGCACCCCTTCCAGACCCTCGTCGTCGGTCTGATCGCGCTGGTCGCGGATGGCGGATTTCAGATTATCGAGATCGGCGGAAGACACCTCGCCGGACAACAGGTTCAGCTTCACCCCGTCCAGTACGTCCAGCAGCCGCCCGGCCCGGCGCACGGCGCGGCGGCGGCGCTCCAGCGGGCCGCCGACCTCCTGCAGGGCCAGGATCGCATCAACACTCATCACCCCGCCCACCGAACCGGTGCGGGCCACCTGGGCCGGGCCGGCCGCGGGCGCGGCCGTCGGCAGGCGGAATCCGGACCCGTCGGCGCCCCGGGCCTTGCCCGGACCGCCTGTGGGTCCCACGCCGCTGGCGCCATTCACTTTCATGGTCGACTCGAACTCCGCCTTGCGCGTCCTGGGGAATCTCGGCCCCAGCGCCTTGAGGTATGGTTAATGCCGGGCAATTTCTGCCCAAGTCACCCCTGGGGCGTAGCGGCGTATCGCCCCGGCTTCCGATTTTCCAAAGGAATCCAAGGGGCCGCGAACTGGCACGGACATGGCAACGGACCTTGCGTTCATTTTGATCGCGTCCGGAACCCCATGCGTCGCACCTTTGGTCTGTTCAGCGTCATTCTGGCCTGCGCCGCGCTCGTGGCCCAGCCCAGCTTCGCCCGGTCCCGCATCAAGGACGTGGTCGAGTTCGAAGGCGTCCGTGAGAACATGCTCATGGGCTACGGCCTGGTGGTCGGCCTCAACGGCTCCGGCGACAGCCTCCGCAACGCCCCCTTCACCAAGCAGAGCCTGGAGGCGATGCTGGAGCGGCTGGGGGTCAACACCCGCGACGCCAACCTGAACACCAAGAACGTCGCCGCCGTCATGGTCACGGCAAAGCTGCCGCCCTTCGTGGCCGCCGGCACCCCCATCGACACCACCATCTCCGCCATGGGCGACGCCAAGAGCCTGCAGGGCGGCACCCTCTTGGTCACCTCGCTGATGGGCGCCGATGGCCAGGTCTATGCGGTGGCGCAAGGTACCGTGCAGACCGGCTCGGTCTCGGCCTCCGGCGCCTCGGGCAGTTCGGTGTCCAAGGGCGTGCCCACCGCCGGCCGCATCGCCTCCGGGGCGATCGTCGAAAAGGAGATCGGCTTCCAGCTGGCCACCATGGGCCAGCTGCGCATGACCCTGCGCAATCCGGACTTCACCACCGCCCGGCGCATCGCCGACGTGGTCAACGCCCGCTTCCCCGGCTGCGCCCGCGCCGACAACCCGACCATCGTCACCGTCCAGCCGCCGGTCGGCCAGGACATGGTCAGCTTCGTCTCCCAGGTCGAGAACCTGTCGGTCGACACCGACGAGCCGGCCAAGGTGGTGATCGACGAGGTCGCCGGCGTCATCGTCATGGGCGAGAACGTCCGCATCTCCACCGTCGCCATCGCCCAGGGCAACCTGACCATCCGGATCCAGGAAACCCCGGCCGTCAGCCAGCCCGCCCCCTTCAGCCAGGGCCAGACCACGGTCGTGCCCCAGTCCGGCGTCAGCGTCGAAGAGGAAAAGGGCAAACAGCTCGTCACCCTGAAGAACGGCGCCTCGCTGGCGACCCTGGTGTCGGGCCTGAACACCCTGGGCGTCACCCCGCGCGACATGATCTCGATCCTGCAGGCCATCAAGGCCGC
>CAZXVO010000022.1:0-29182 GCA_964643835.1 uncultured Phenylobacterium sp.
TCACGGTGTTACGGTCGAGGGCGGGCTGCTGACCCTTCGCAGCAGCGAGGGCGGCTCTGGCTCGTTTGAAGCCGGGGGCCGACAGAGGCACGGGAACGTAAAGCTCCGCGACGCCCATCACCTCCTCCAGAGCCTCAACCAGCGCGGCGGCTGATGGTGCGCGGGTGTTCCAGGCGGATGCTGCGTAGTCGCGCGCATCGTCACCGCAGAAGTAGTGCTGGCGAGAGCCCGCGCCGCACTTTGGACACGTCACCGCTGCAAAGCGTCCGTCGTCATCGGTATCGATGATGATCTCGGACTTCCCTCCGCAGAACGGGCAGTTCTTCAAGCCGCTTTCCACAGCCATCACACGACGTCCCCGATCACGGTGGCCGCGATCCGGTAGATCGTCGCCTCGCCCTTCAGCTTGGTGGAGGTCACCGCGACGCCCTTCTTGCGCAGGGTGCCCAGCAGGCCACGCACGGAGTGGGGCGCCCAGCCGGTGGCCTCCTCCATCTCCTTCGAGGTCGCGCCGCCGTCGCGCTTCAGCATGCCCAACAGCATGTCGGTCTTCGTGCTGCCCTCGGGCGCGGCAGGCTTGGCGTCGGCTTTCACCGGCGGGGCCTGGCCGCTGTCGGCCTTGGGCTTGGCCACGCGCTTCGGCCTGGGCGTGGGATCCTTCGCAGCGACCCGCGCAGCGATGGCGACCTTCTCCGTCTCGGTCACCGGGCCGTAGCCCTTTTTCGGCTTCGCGCTGCTGCGCATCGCGCCGGGCTTCTTGGCCTTGACGGCCGGCTTGGGGTGCGGGGGCATAGGGTAGTCTCCTTCTTCGGTGAAAGCCGCTGGCATGGCCTTCTCGGGGCTCATGGCTACGCCACCCACTCAACGAACCCAGGGTGGCGCTCGATCTTCCGAACCGCCGCATCCATGCTGCGGAACACCATCGGCCGCCAGCCCGGCGCGTAGAACTGCACCCCATCGGGGCCGGCCGCGCGGGCCTTCGAGCGGGTGATCCGAACGTCCGTGGGCTCCTGCCCGTAGGCGCTCCAGGGGTTCCCCACCTTCGCGATCTTGGTCTTCATGGCGTCTCTCCGTTGCGGCCTGGCGTCCGCGCTGTGATCACCATGAGCCATCGAAACTCCGGCCGGTCAAATCCTTTTCGATGATCATTCGACTTGCACTCCCGCGAGATCGATGGCCTTGTCCACCTGCGGCCTCGCCAGGGCCGGAACTGAAGAGACCACACGATCAACAGCGGGGTTAGGCCCGCAGGGAGAGACGAGATGATCCGCCGCACCAAGCAAGACTGGACCCCCGGCTCGGCAGTGAAGGTCGGCTTCATGACGCTGGAAGTGGTCGAAGCCGTTCCGACCCCCGGCGATTTCCGCCCCGATGAGTACCGCCTCTGGAACCCCACCAACGGCAAGAAGTACACCTTCACGCCGCATCATGGCCTCGAAGCCGGGTGGGACGCGTGATGGCTGGCGCAATCCCCAGCGTCACCCACTCCAAACCGATCCGCTTCGGCGCGTGGAGCATCTACCGGAACGACTTCACGGCGCACCCCGACTGGCGCTCGGTCGCGTGGCTCTACACTCACGACGACTACGACGGCCCCGAGGACGGGCGCTGTGGGTTTGAAGCCACCGTCGAAGACTGCATTTCAGCCATTCAGGAACGCGAGGCAGATGCGCCGTGCGGTTACTGCAAGGGTTCCGGCGTCGAAATGTTCGTCGGCTTGAACGGTTACGTTCGGGAGCGTGACTGCTCGATGTGTTCCGCCTAACCCCACCCACCTAGCGGAGAGCCCCAATACCTCCAGCGCCTAGCGTGTGGAGGTTGAGGGGGTAGAAGAGGAGGCTTTACGAGATGAATTGGCAACCCTTTGACGAGGACTGCGAAGACCATCTGGCGCCCGGCATGGACGCCATATTCGTGATTGTCTGCGCCTACGCCGAGAAACTACACGGCCCGCTAGACAAGTTCACCGCCAGTTCGCGGGCGATCCTGACCGGGGAGTATATCGGCCTCGACCCGAAGAAGGCCGCGAAGTTCACCGACATATGCGACGACAAGCGGGAACATGGTGGATCGTTCCAACGCTTCTTCTCGGCGCATTGGGAACTGCGACCCGGACTCGACAGTTGGCACGGCCCATATCTTCCGTCGTGGCCCGCCCTTTGGGTTCGCTACGGATGGGCGTTGCAAGCCCTGCAATCCGACATTCCCGAACTCAACGCGGTTGACCCCGCCGACCTTGAACTTGAAATCAAGGAAGCCGCCTAATGGCCCGCCCAAGAAGCCCAACGGCCCGATGGTGCCGCACGACGAGGTCATAAGCTGGGCAGGAGAACCCATCGCGACCATGACGCACGAGCGCCTGCTGGAGGTCTTCCAGACGCTTGCCCGCATGTATCGCGACAGCCAGACCCAGACGCAGCATCAGTTCGCGGTGCTTCGGTCGACCCGCGGCTGATCTTGCGGCGCAGTCGGGAGGGGTGTACCCCTCTCACATGCCATCCAAACTCCCCCCCACCAGCGTGCGCCTCGGCAAAGACCGGGGCGCTCTCGTTCAGGCCTACGCCACCGACCACGGCCTGAAACTCGGCGCCGCCATCCTCGCACTCGTGGACCTGGGCCTGCAGCGCGTCACCCTCCCGGTCGCGCCCCCGAAGCCCGGAACCGTGAAGACCATCGCGGACAAGACCCTCTACATGACTCCGAAGGGCGTACTGGCCGAGGCCGAGCGCAAGGCCGCCCACCTCGCCAAGCCCCGCCCAAAGTCCAAGTGGTCCCTGAAGGGCGTCCACCTCGGCCCTGTCGAGGCGCCGCCGGGCTCTCGGCTCAAGGGTAGCACGCCCAAGAAGCGCGGGGCGTAGTACACCCCGTGAAGAGGTGGACCGAGATCACCCTCATCGCCATCCTCTTCGCCATGTTCACCCTCGGCGGAATCCTCGCTATCATGGCCGCAGCAGGCGCCCTCGAACCCGCCAACCTGGCCCGTATGCATCGCGCGGTGTGCGCCCTCGCCTCTTCCACGAGAGTCACACCCGCCCCATGCCCAGCACCGGCCCGAAAAACATCACGAACGCGGCTCTGAAGCGCGCCCTGCGCAAGCACGCCGGCGTCTTCGTCCTCGTCGCCCAGGAGTTGGGGTGCGACCGCTCGAACGTGGCGCACCGCGTGCGGCGCTCGCCAGAACTGCAGGCCTTTGTGCAGAGCATCGAGGAGGAGATCGGGGACATTGCGGAGGGCGTGATCAAGTCCACGCTCATCGACGCCGCGCCGGGCAACGCGGTGGAGCGCAAGAAGATGGCGCGCTGGTACGCCGCCATGAAGCTGGGCTCGCGGGGCTTCCGCACGCGGCAGGAGGTCAGCGGGCTGGACGGCGCGCCGCTGCCAGGTGGACCGCACGTGACCATCGTCGTAGAGTACGTCGACCCCAAGCCAGTGGGCGAACCCGGAGACGTCGTATGATCGTGCTAAAGGTTATGGTCATCGTCACGGGGTTTCTTGCGGCCGGAGCCGGTGCGGATAACGTGATCGACGCGGCGTGGAGAGCATCGGTGATTTGCCTGCTCGTGATGGCAAACTCCAAGTGACCACCCCCTACGACGTGGTCGTTGAGCGCTTGGCCCAGTTCGAGGAGCGCCCCTACGCCATGCGGATCGGCCGGCGCGACTGGGCGGACCTCCGGCGGGATCCGCGCACCCGAGGCCAGCTTGGCCAGCTTCCCGGCGACCCGCTGACCTTCATGGGCGTGGCGGTGCGCATCGAGAAGGGGCGCCTCAACGGCATCCCGCAGTCCTTCTCCATCGAGGTGTATGAGACACCCGAGCAACTTCACGAGGCGATTTATGGATAAGCAGGTGCAGGCCGAAGAGACGTTGGTCGACCAGATGGCGCGTGTGCTGCAGGCGCGGGTGTTCCACAGCGACCCGTCCCGGCGCATCCCGAACGACCTCACCCTGGTGGGCATCGACCTCGGCCAGCCGGGCAGCCTCGCGGGCCTGGCCGACGATGACCTCTGGGAGCGCGTGCTCCTGCCCTGCGCCCAGAACCTCTCCGGCGCCGCGGCGCGCGAGCGCGTCAGCCTGCTGGGCGCGACCTGGTCGGTGCACGAGCGCAACGGCTTCATCTCCATCGACGTGGTGACCGAGCAGGACCCATTCGTGATCGCCGCCGCCTACCAGCGCATGGCGAACCATCAGGTGCCCAACACCGTCGAGAGCCTGCGCCACCTGCTGACCGGCCTGGCCGAGCGGATCCTTCCTGCGCTGCCGGAAGACGTGGCGTTCATGCTGCGCCCCACCGTAGAGAGCGCCGCGGCTGGCGAGGACTTCGTGCCCCTGCGCGACGATCCGCAAGCCGATTGACCTAGCAGGCCATCGGGGAGACATTCGGGCCTCCATCACAAGGGGGCTCCCATGCTCAAGCGTCTTGCCGCCGTGCTCCTCGTGGGCGCCGCCTACTTCGCCACCGCTCTCGCGTGGCCCAGCCCGGGCTACGCCCAAGTCGTCAGTTCTCGCCAGGCGGTCTGCGACCCTCAATACCCCACGCGGTGCATCAAGCCTGCGGCGGACGGCAGCATCGCCGTCACCGGCGGCGGGGGTGGAGGTGGTGGTGCAACGGCCAGCGCCGCGGCTCTTCCCGTTGTGGCTGGCACGGGCAAGCCCCAGAACATCGACCTGTTCAGCAGCACCGGCGTCATCGTGCGAGACGCCACCGGCGCAAACGTCGACTGGACCGCCGCTGTGCCCGTCACGCAAAGCGGCACGTGGAACATCACCAACGTCTCGGGCACGGTAAGCCTGCCCACGGGCGCGGCCACTGCGGCCAAGCAGCCGGCGCTGGGCACGGCCGGTTCCTCTTCCACCGACGTGCTTAGCGTTCAGGGCATCGCCAGCGGAACGGCGCTCAACGTAACCGGAACCGGCACGACCGCCAGCCCGGCGGCAGGCCTCCTGAGCGTGCAAGGACTGCAGGCTGACGCTGCCGTCCTGGGCGCCACCGTCACCAACCCCGTTCCCGTGGGCGGTCGGTACAATGCCACCGCTCCCACGCTCACGGACGGCGCTCGAATTCAGACCCAGTACAACAACAAGGGGGACATGAAGGTCACCCTCGCCGGTTCCGGCTTTGGTGGTGAAGTGGCAACGCAGGTGCCCACGGCGGATGCCAAAAGCATCTCCACCGCAGGCCTGCAGGTGTTCACGACCCCGTACTCCTACAACGGAAGTACCTGGGACCGGGTGCGTGGCGATACGGTTGGCCAGGCCGTGGTGCCCTACGGCATCAACTCTGCGCGCTGGAACTACGCGGCGGCGGCCAGCGGTATCGTCAACACCACAACGGCGGTCACCATCAAAGCGGCGGCGGGGGCTGGCGTCCGCAATTGCCTCACTCGGCTCGACCTTACGGCTGAAGCCTTGGGTGCCGCGACCGAGTTCGTGATCCGCGACGGCGCCGCCGGAACCGTGATCTATCGCACCAAGCTGGGCGCCGCCGGTATTCCGCAAGGCCGCGAGATCACGTTCCCAGCGGCCATCTGCGGAACCGCTAACACGCTCATGGAAGTCGCCACCCTGACCGCCAGCGTCACCGGCGCGGTCTATGTGAACGCCAACGGCTATGTGGGCCCGTAACCGCATGCGCCAGATTGCCGCCTTCCTTCTCGCGTTGCTCGTCCTCGCGCCCGACCTCGGTCTGGCTGCGGGGGCGGGGCGCTTGCGTCTGGGCCGCTCGCAGTCGGCGGTCTATCCGCCGGGCGTCATCGCCGCAGGCCTCCAGTCTGTCTGGGACCTCCGCAGCACCGCCGGGCCCACGCTGGCCACCAACAAAATCATGAACGCCGACCAGGCCAGTCTTCCGGCCACCTCGAATGTCACCGCGTCGCCGCCGCAGGTGTTTCTGCCCACCACCGGCACGCCGACGTTGGATCGGTGGGATTGGAACAACTACAACCCCGTCGTGCGAGGCGGCGCCAACCTCAACACGTTCACGAACAACAAATTCAGGGCCCCTGGCTTTGGCCGCCTGCTGAAGGTTGGAAACGATGGCCCCGCCGGGACGGCGCTGGTTCAGTTCACGGACTTCGATGCGACCGGCATCTCCAACGTCAACGCTGGCGCCACGCAGATCGACTCCAACTCAACGCTCACGGTCCAGAACAGCCGGATGTTCGGGGCGTCTCACATCAACCTCAAGGCGTTCGGCGTTGCAGTGGTGCAGGACAGCTTCCTCGGCACGTTCTGCCTCAACCCGCCGGTCGCCGCGCACTGCGAAAGCGCGTTCTTCAGCAACAACACCACGCTGTCGAGGGTGTTGGTCGACAACTCGGCAGCGGCGCCTTCCGGCGGACAAACTGGCCCGCTCTATTTCGAAGCGGATGCGGTGGGCAACATCGTCGCGACGATGGATCGGACCATTATCAACTGGCCCGACGCCATGGCTCTCTTGGGCACCCTTCAGGTCGCTGGGAAAAACGGCAAAAGCCTGCGTCTCACGGTCAGCAACTCGGTGTTCAAGAAGGGCTCGAACGCAGGCCTCGCCGGGTATTTCGTCATCACCCAATTCAACACCGGAACGGTGTGCATCATCGACGGCGGCGGCAACTACGACCTCGTCAGTGGCAACTCGATCAACCTCACGTTCGGGACTTGTTAGTAAGCGTGCAGCCCCTTCACGGGCCCAAACATTTCCGCCTCTGACTGCCATAGAAGCTCGTCCTGGGCTTCCGGCGTCAGGGGCGTCGGCACGACCGGGGGCGGCGTCTGCGGTTCGCGGTCTTCCATGTCGGTTCTCTCTCTTCGGTGTGGTCTGGCGTGATCATGTAATCCACACCTCCCCACAGGACGCAAGTCCCTTGCCCAGAGCCTCTGGCGGTGGCCACATGACGCTCGGAGGGGACGACGTGGGCTACTGCGACTTCACCGAGGCAGACCTTCGAGCCCTGACGCGAGAGCGCCGGCGGGAGAGTGCCCAGCGCCGGCGGGCCGCGCTTCCCCAAACCACGCGCTACGCCTGCGGCCGAGACGGGGTGTACCAGGCCGACCGCCAACGCCTAGCTCGCAACCGCCTGCAGATGCGAGTGTGGAAGGAGGGCCAGTGGAACGAGGGGAACCGCCACTGCGCCTACTGCGCCGTGCACATGGTGCGCCGGGCTGGGCGGCCGAACAGCGCAACGGTCGACCACGTTGAGCCTCTGGTGCCGGGTGAGAACGACCACCCGTGGAACTACGCGATGGCCTGCTGGGCCTGCAACACCCGCAAGGCCCGCATGAGCGCCGCAGCGTTCCGCGCCCTCCTAGCGGCCGAGGCTGTTGCCATAGCCGCCGAGTGATGGCTTGGTGATCGCGAGGGCGGGTTCGACTCCCGCTCGCTGGCCGAGAGTGCGGTGCAACGGCGGTTCAATTCCGCCCGGGGTGTGTCACACCACCCCGCCATGCCCGAGGGGTTCGGGCGGCCGGGATGGCGGGGAACGGGCAGCACGGCGGTACGCGACCGCTTAGGCCCCGGTGCCCCGCCAACACCCTCCCGATTGACAGCGACGCTCTTAGGCCCGATGCTCCGGCCATCGTATTCAGCACTCGGTGGGAGCGCACATCATGCCGGACACTTACGGGAAGCCCCTGCGGCCCTTCATCACCGGCTTCGCCATGCAGAATGGCACCTCCCTCCTCGATATGTTCGCCCGCATCTTCCAAGGCGGCATCTCGCGTGAGAGCGGCATCACGGCCACGGCCGGCGGCACCAAAGCCGCGGCGCGGGTCCTGACCAAGTCCATCAACGTGATCACGGTCTGCGCGACGAACGCGGACTCGGTCCTGCTCCCCAAGGCCATCGCGGGCTCCGTGGTGTTCGTGGTGAACGCCGGCGCGGCCTCGGCCCAGGTGTTCGGCAAGGGCACCGACACGATCAACGGCGTGGCGACTGGCACGGGCGTGGCCCAGGCCGCCGGCCTCTCCGCTGCCTACGTCTGCGCCGTCAGCGGGGCGTGGTTCCGCATCCTCTCGGCCTAACTGGCCCCCAGACCTAAAGGATCATCATCATGCCCGGCCTTACCACAAACGGTGTGCCCAACCTGACCATCGCTGGCCTGCGCGCTGGCCAGCTTCTCCCGGTCGACACCCAGTACGGCGGCGGCGCGTCTCCGCAGTTCGCGGCGGTGCCCATCGAACTGATCGGCTCCTTCATCGGCACGGGCGTCATCGGCGCCACGGCCTTTGCGGGCGGCGGCCAGGCCTCGGCCACCCAACTGGGCTACGGCATCAACACGGTGACCGTCGTCGCGACCGCGGCCGACTCCGTGAAACTGCCCCCGGCCGTCAAGGGCGCGTGGTGCTTCGTGAAGAACGCGGACGCCGCCGACTCGACCACGGTCTTCGGCTATGGCACCGACACCATCGACGGTGTGGCCTCGGCCACCGGCAACGCCCAGGCGGCCGGCAAGGGCAAGCTCTACTTCGCGACCAGCGGTGTGGGTGACGGCGCGGCCGGCACCTGGGTGACGCTGCTCGGCGCCTAATACCTCAGTCGGGGGACTACGGGGGAGGGCTGCAGCCGCAGGGTTGCAGCCCTTTTCTTTTGGCTCCATGCTGGCGCTTGCCCCTTGGGGGCGTTTCCTCACGCGGCCCTTCTCTCCGGCCGCCACCTCATAGGCCCTCGCGGTCGCCCAAAGGATCAGCCAGAGCCCACACCCTGGCCCCTGCGACAAGCCGGATGCGAGGGCCTTCCCTTTTCCCAGTTCCGTGCGATAGTCCCGGGCACCGAAGGGAGCATCCGACATGGCCAAGTACGAGAACTCCAAGGCCGACAAGCGCGCCGACAAGGCTGGCGCGAAGAAGGCCGGCGTCTCCATGAAGAAGTACGAGGGCTCGGCCGCCGACAAGAAGGCCGACGCCAAGGCCATGAAGAAGATGGCGAAGCGCTGATGGCCAAGGGCGCAAAGATCGTCTCGGCAGCCCGGAAGGCTCCGGCGCCGAAGTCCACGGCCATCAAGGCCAACCGCGCCACGGTCTGCGGGCCATCGTCCGAGAAGTCGGTGGAGGTCCGCAAGATCGACAACGGCTACATCGTCCGCGAGTCCTCGTGGGGCAAGGGCGGCCAGTACAAGAGCACCGAGCGCTTCTCCGAGAAGCCGCCCACGATCCAGATCGAACCCACGAAGGGAAAGTAGATGGCTAAGGACAGCAAGGGGCACGGCTCAAATGGCAAGGGCGGTGGTCAAGGAATGACCGACCAGCAGCGCGAGGCCGCGTACTACAAACTTCGCGGCGCAGGACGTGCAGCCAACATGGCTGCCGCCATGAAGCCTCGCGGGGCATCCGGGGCTTCTTCCAAATTGGGCGGCGCCAAAAAGCGCAAGTGATCACCGTATCGTCGGCCGGTGGGGCCATCCTCGCGACCGAGTAGCCCATGGCCGCACTGGCCCGAGATACCGCCGGCGGCGTGACCGTCCGCGCCAAGTTCCCCCGCAAGCTGGACTTCCTGCTGGGCAAGAAAGCCCGGTTCAAGGTCGTCTACGGCGGCCGGGGCGGCGCGAAGTCCTGGGCCATCGCGCGGGCCCTCCTCATCCGTGGCGTGAACGAGCCGGGCCTGCGGGTGCTGTGCACGCGCCAGGTGCAGTCCTCCATGAAGGAGTCGGTGCACCAACTGCTCAAGGACCAGATCGAGCTTCTGGGGTTGGGCGCCAAGTACCGCGTCCTAGATGACCAAATCCGCGGGCCTGGTGGCACGCTTTTCACCTTCAAGGGGCTGTCGGATCCCGACGCGCTGAAGTCGACCGAGGGCGTCGACGTCTGCTGGATCGAGGAAGCCCATGGGGTGCTCGAAGCCTCCTGGGACAAGCTGGAGCCGACCATCCGCAAGCCGGGGTCGGAAATCTGGGTCAGCTTCAACCCAGAACTCGAGACGGACTACCTCTACAAGCTGTTCGTGAAGGGGAACGCGCCGCCCGAGGCCATCGTCGTCAAGATCAACTGGTACGACAACCCGTGGTTCCCCGATGTGATGCGCGTCTCCATGGAGCGCATGCGGCAGGACGACTATGACAAGTACCTGCACATCTACGAGGGGCACTGCCTGGCCGCGCTGGAAGGCGCCGTCTACGCCCGGGAGCTTCGCGACGCCACCAAGCACGACCGCATCTGCCGCATCCCCTTCGTGCCCCACAAGCCGGTGCAGTGCTTCTGGGACCTCGGCCGCTCCGACCTGACGGCCATCTGGTTCGTCCAGTTGTTCGGGCTGGAGAACCGGGTGATCCGCTACTACGCGAACAACGGCTTCCACATCTCGCACTACCTCGAAGAGCTTAAGCGGCTGGAGCGCGAGGAGGGCTACATCTTCGGCACCATGTGGATGCCCCACGACGCCGACGAGAAGCGCCTGCAGTCCAAGCGCACCACCCGGCAGCAGACCGAGGACGCCGGGTTCAAGGTGAAGATCGTCCCGAAGCTGGGCGTGGCCGAGGGTATCCAGGCCGCCCGCTCCATCTTCCCGCAGTGCTATTTCCACGAGGTGGACGCCGGCGACGGGGTGAACGCGCTGCGCCAGTACCACTACGATGTGAAGGACGACGGCACCCGCTCAAAGAACCCCGTGCACGACTGGTCATCGAACGGCGCCGACGCCTTCAGGTACATGGGCGTGGCCCTCCGAGAGGACAAACCCAAGGGGGATAGGCCGAAGGCGCATCAGCGTAGTAGAGTTGCGCCGTCGCCGCGCTCGTGGATGGCGCGCTAGAGGGGGCAAGATGGCCAGCAACTCCACCAACCTGCCGGCGACCACCACTGGTCAGGACCCTCGCCACGCCGCCATCCTTGAGGAGGCGCAGAAGCGTTTCGCCCGCTGCGAGGCCTGGGAGGGCAAGGCGCGGTCGCTCTGGAAAGAGGACGTGAAGTTCGCGGAGGGCGACTCCGATAACCTGTGGCAGTGGCCGGACGATATCCGCGCGCCGCGGGAGACGGACAGCAAGCCGATCATCACGATCAACAAGACCCGCCAGCACAACCTCGACATCCTGAACGACGCCCGCCAGGCGAAGGTCGGGGTGAAGATCATCCCCACCGGCGGCGAGGCCACCTACGAGAGCGCCGAGGCGTTCATGGGCGTGGTGCGGGCCATCGAGTACCGCTCGAACGCGGACAGCGCCTACCAGCACGGCCTCAAGCACGCGGTGCAGGGGGGCATCGGCTACTGGCGCGTGATGACCGGCTACGCGGCCGACGACACCTTCGACCTTGAGATCATGGTGCGCCGGGTCAAGGATCCGCTGCTCATCTACCTCGACCCGGATATCAACGAGGTCGACGGCTCGGACATGCGGTTCGCCTTCGTGACCGTGCTCGTGCCGAAGGACGAGGCCAAGCGCCGCTATCCCAAGTACGCGGACGACCTGGCCAACACGAGCTTCAACGGCGACGACACGTGGATCTCGCCGGATCACTTCCGCATGGCCGAGTACTGGCGGAAGGTCCCCTCGAAGGACACGCTGATCTCCTACATGAACCCGCTGACCGCCGAGCGCTCGCAGGCGCGGCTGTCGGAGATTCCCGCCCAGCTTCGCAAGGCCATCCTCGATGACGAGGACACGAAGACCCGCGAGATCACGGTCTGGAAGGTCGAGGCGATCACCATCCTCGGCAACAAGGTCGTGGAGGAGGAGGACTGGCCGGGCATCTACATCCCCATCGTCCGCGTGATCGGTGAGGAGACCTGCATCGACGGCGTGCTCGACCGCAAGGGCCACACCCGGGCGATCAAGGACGCCCAGCGGATGTTCAACTACAACGCCGCGGCCTTCATCGAGTACGGCGCGCTGCAGACGAAGGTCCCGTGGGTGGCCCCCATGGAGGCCATCGAGGACTACATGGACGAGTACTGGTCGACGGCCAACACCGAGAACCACTCGGTGCTGCCGTACAATGCCTGGGACGAGCAGGGCAACCAGCTACCGAACCCGCAGCGCCCGCAGCCGCCCACGGGAGCCCCGCTCTACCTCGAAGGCATGAACGTGGCCGCCGAGTGGATGCGCATGGTCTCCGGCCAGTACCAGGCCGACATGGGCGCGCCCTCGAACGAGCGGTCGGGCAAGGCCATCAACGAGCGCCGGCGCGAAGGCGACATGGCGACGTTCCACTACCTCGATCACCAGAGCACGGCGATCAGGTACACGGGCAAAATCTTCATCGACCTGATCCCGAAAATCTACGACACCGAGCGGGTGATGCGTTACCGCGGCGAGGACGGCAACGAGGTCGCGATCAAGATCGACCCGAAGCTGAAGGGCGCGGTCGACTCCGAGCAGACGGAGACCGACCAGAAGGTCACCATCTTCAACCCGAACGTGGGCCGCTACGAGGTCGAGGCCGACGTGGGCAAGTCCTTCGCCACCAAGCGCCAAGAGGCGTTCGAGGCCGGGACGCTGATCCTGTCCCAGAACCAAGAACTGACGTCGATCATCGGGGACCTCGTGTTCCAGGCGGCCGACTTCCCCGGCGCCGACGAGATCGCGCGCCGCCTGAAGCGCATGGTCCCGGCGCAAGCGCTGGACGAGGGGGAGAACCCGCAGGTGGCTGCGCTGCAGGGGCAACTGCAGCAGGCCATGGACGCCCTCACCACGATGGCGAAGGAACTGAAGGACAAGTCCGTCGACCAACTGACCGCCCAGGAGAAGAACGCGGTCGCGGCCTACGACTCCCAGACCAAGCGGCTCTCGGCGCTCAAGGAGGCGCTCGGACTGGATCCGCAAGGCCTGCGCGCGCTGGTCCGCGAGGTCATCGTGGAGGCGATCACCACCTCGGACAGCGGCGCCGCGCTCATGCCTGCGCTCTCGACCGACAACTACGAGGACATCCCCGAGACCATCCCGCAGGCCATGGGTGGTCCGGCCATCGACGGCGCGCCGCCGGAACCCCCGCCGGCCGCCTGACCCTTGCGTGACGCGCTGGCGACGGGCATGTTGAGCCCGCTTCGCCAGGCGTCACCCGAGGAGATCAGATGGCCAATGCGCTCCCCATGCCTCCCGTGCCCCTGACCGGCTATGTGCCCGGCGAGATGGGGCGGCGGTCGCAGGCCTCCACCAGAGACTACGTCGAGCGGCATGTGGAGTTCGCGCCGCGCCGCGACCTCGGGCCTGGCGTGTACCAGTTCGCGAGCCGTGACCGCGACGACCAGTTGATCTACATCGAGTTCGATTACCAAAACCCCCACCGCATCCCGTCAGATTGGAAAGCCCTATGACCACCGAACCGCTCACCTACGCCTTCATCGCCGCCGACGCCGCTCGCGCGATGGGCATGCCTCCGCACCCGCGGCTGGCCGACCTCTCGATCTGCATCGTGATCGACGCGAACGGATACCTCACGGTGGGCACGGCCTGCCCCACCGACAGCGCTCGGTTCAACGCCGAGATCGGCGCGGACATTGCGGAGGGCCATGCGCTTAGCGCGCTGCAGGCCGCTCGCAACTACGCGGAGCGCGATCACATGACCTACAGCCCGGCCCTCGCCTCTGCCATCCGGTTGGAGAAGGCCGGCCTCCCCGCTGGCCGGTACGACGTGAACCCCACCTCCGTGCCCGCGCTGACGGTGCCGCCGGACGGCTTCACGATGGCCCGCTCGGCCGACTACCCGCTGAGCGACGGTCTGGTGGATCCCATCGACGTCTCGATGGCTTGGGACGAGGTGCGGGCCCAGGTGGCCGAAGCCGACCCGCCGTTCCCCGGCGCGCTGCTGGGCTACACGGTGGAGCGCGTCACGGGCGGGGGCGAGGTTGTGGAGGGCGAGAACGGGCCCGAGACGACCACGGGGACCGAGGCCGCGCGCCTGACGGTCTACGCCTAGCCATGAGCGGCTGCCCCCACCCGGCCCCGATACCGCACGCGGTGTGCTACACCCTCGTCAACGGCGGCGCGGGTGGGGGAACCATCTGGGCGGTGCACCTGCAGGTGTTCTGCCCTGCCTGCTCCACCCGCTTCCGCTTCGTGGGCAACATGGCGCCCGTCCCCGAGACCGCTGGCCAGGCCATGCTTGACCGCCGCGGCGCGTGGGTGTCGGTTGGCGCCGACGAGATGGGCGTCCTCGTGGAGCCCGATACCGTCCCCGGGGAAGACCTCGGGGCCATGCAGACCGTGGGGAGCGCGTGATGAACGCCAGCCTGATCAACCAGCCGGACGTCGGCCGCCACTTCACCCACCACGCCATCGCGAAAGCCGCGCGCGGCATCGCCGGTGAGTTCTGGGAGCAGATGGCCACCGGGCAGAAGTACCGGGGCAGGCTCCACCCGAACGCCAGGAAGGCGGCCAACGACTTCTACAAGGCCTGGCCCGACCAAGACCTGTTCGTGGAAGCCCGGTGGCACGAGTTCATCGACACGGCGCGCGGCGCCATGACCGCGCTGCTGGGCCGCAAAGACCTGTCGGAGCAGGTGAAGGCCGATATCCACGACGCCCTGCGACTGGACACGCTGGTCAACCCGCGCAAACTCTCTCCCGAGGCCGCTCTGGCCCAGACCATCACCGCGAACATTCCGAAGAGGTAGGACCCCATGAACTACGCACGCTGGCTCCAACTGCGGGGCCCCATGATCACCCGCGCCCCGGATGACGAGGGCGCCGACTCCCAGACCTCCACCGAGGGCGCCGACGAAGCCGCCGGGGAAGACGGTGAGGATGACGCCGGCGGCGAGGAAGACGCCGAGGGCGACGCCGGTGAGGAATCGGAGGCCGCTGCTGAAGGCGCGGAGGCCGCTGCCGGTGAAGACGGCGAGGACGAGGTGGGCCAGCAGCCTGCTCGCGTGCCCTGGCAGGTGAAGCGCCTCGCCAAGGTCACGGCGGCTGCCAAGGCTGCCGAGGCGCGCGCTGCGGCGCTGGCCGAGGAGAACGAGGCCCTCAAGGACTTGGCCGGCCGCGGGGATGGCGGCGGCGACACCTCGACCAGCACCACGACCGCCCAGCCCGGAGCGCGCGTCTACACTGAGGCCGAGTTCCAAGCCGAGGCGGCGCGCCGGGCGGGCGTCACCACGCTCAACCAGAAGGTCGACGTGATCTACGACAAGGCCGTCGAGCTTGATCCGAAGTTCACCGAGCGCCTGGGCCCGCTGCGTGAGGCCGTGGGTGAGGATCTCGCCAAGCGGCCGGACTTCTTCAAGGCGCTGACCAAGCTGGATAACGGCGCCGAGGTGATCAACGCGCTGTCGAAGAACCTCGACCACTTCTCCGAGATCCTCGAAGGCGACCCCGTCGACCTGGCGCTGGAACTGGCCAAGATGGACCGGCAGGTGAAGAAGGCTCCGGGGGGTACACCCGCGCCCAGCCGCGCCGGCACCACCCACCGGCCGCCGAAGACCATCGACACCAGCACCACCCCGGCGCCGGACTTGGAGAAGATGAGCGAGGAGGAATACTCGCAAATCCGCGCCAAGCAGCGCCAGGCGCGCCACGAAGCCCGCGGCGGCTGGTAGACAGCGCCACCCACGAACGGCAGGCCCCGGCACCCCACCGGGGCCTTTTTCGTGCCCTCTTGTGATCCAGATGCGCTCGCGATACCTTCCGCTCGCTGGGCACTGGCCTGGCCGCTCTTGGCGCGCAGCCCATGCGGGTTCCTGGGATCCCTCGCCAAAACCCTGATCGGCCCTGAACACCGGCGCGGGCAGTCGGACTTCACTTCATCGAGCGCTGCGAGCGCCGGGGGATCAAATGTCCAACACCCTTCTGACCATCAACATGATCACCCGTGAAGCGGTTGATCTGTTCCGCAACTCGAACGCCTTCATCCAGGCTCTCGACCGCCAGTACGACGATCAGTTCGCCCAGAACGGCTGGAAGATCGGCAACGCGCTGCGCATCCGCCTGCCCAACGACTACGTGGTCCGCACCGGCACCGCGGCGAGCCCGCAGGACACCACGGAAACGAACGTCACGCTGACCCTGGCGACCCAGAAGGGCGTCGACGTCAGCTTCTCGACCCAAGAGCGCACCATGAGCTTGGACGACTACTCCGAGCGCGTGCTGCAGCCGATGATCAACGACCTGGCGGGCAACGTCGCGGCCGATATCATCAGCGGGTGCGAAGGCGGCGTGTCCAACTTCGTCTCGAACGTCGACGGCTCGGGCGCCATCATCAGCCCGACCAACGAGACCGTGCTGAACGGCGGGGCCCTGCTCTCCAAGCGCTCGGCCGCGCTGAACAACCGCTGCCTCGTGCTCGACCCGTTCACCATGGCGCGCTCGGTGGCCTCCATGCAGGGCCTCTTCAACCCGACCGCCAAGATCAGCCGCCAGTTCGAAACCGGCCAGGTCTACAACGCCCTGAACTTCAAGTGGTTCGAAGACCAGACGGTCGTCGTCCACACCACGGGCACCTTCACGGCCGGCACCGTCAACGGCGCCAGCCAGACCGGCACCACGCTGGTGGTCAACGCGATCACCGGCACGTTCAAGGTCGGGGATATCATCACCATCGCCGGCGTGAACGCGGTCAACCGCGTGACCAAGGCGAGCGACGGCGTGCTGCAGCAGTTCACGGTCACCTCGAACGTGGCCAGCGGCGCGACCTCGATCCCGATCTACCCGGCCCTCATCGGCCCGAACACCGTCACCGGCGGCCCGTCCCAGTACCAGACCGTCGCGGCCCTCCCGGCCAACGGCGCGGCCCTGTCGCTGGTCAACCAGGCCTCGGAGGTCTACCGCAAGAACTTCGGCTTCCTGCCGAAGGCCATTGCGATGGCCACCGCCGACCTCGTGAAGCCGAAGATGGTCGAAGAGATCGCCAACGCGACCCTCGACGGCGTGCGGATGCGGATGCTGACCGCCTACATGCCCGGCACCGACCAATTGCTCACGAGATTGGACGTCCTGTACGGATATCTCTTTATTCGTCCAGAGTGGGCGGTCGTCATTCCCGACGTCGTCTAGAGACTACTTGCTCTATACTTGAGCAACGCGAGGCCCCGGCTCACGCTGGGGCCTCTTGCGTTATGAATTGTCCGATGCCATCCGTGGTGCATGGACAAGCTGCCCATCGCCCCTCGCCAGGAGGGCGAAACCGAAGAGGATTTCCAGCGCAGGTATGGCCGCGAGAAGCAGGCCATCTATCGCGCCAGGCGTCCGAAGAACGACCGCAAGCGCGGGAAGGGCAAAGGTCCCGCGAAGAACGGCGACCTCACCCACGAGGAGTGGGCATCCCTCCAGCAGCAGCCGGGGGAGTCCGCCGAGGACCACAAGCGGCGTTACGCCCGCGAGATGGTGCGGCGCTACCGTGTCCGCCACAAGGATCGGCTGGCCGCAGAGCGGAAGGCCGACTACGCGCGCATCAAGGACCGGGAGAACGCGCGCAAGCGCCTCGCCCACGCGGCCAACCCGGAGCGCCAGAAGGGCTATGACCGCAGGTACGACGAACGTAATCCGGGCAAGCGCGCCGCGGCGGCCAAGCGGTGGGCCGAGGAGAACCCCGAGAAGCGCCACGCGGTGTTCACCAGTTGGCGGCTCCGAAACCTCGACCGCTGCGCCAGCTACGCCAGCAAGCGGCGTGCGGCCGAACTGAGCGCCATCCCGCCCTGGGCCGACATGCTGGCCATCCAGGCCTTCTACGAGGAGGCGCGGCGGCTCACGGACGAGACGGGTGTGCCCTACCACGTCGACCACATCGTGCCGCTCCAGGGGAAGGGCATCTGCGGCCTCCACGTCGAGACGAACCTGCGGGTCATCCCCGGCCCGGAGAACGTGCGGAAGCGCGCCAAGGTCGACCTCGCGCTGATCTACGCCCTGTATGACTGCAACCCGAAAGGACACCGCAATGGCCCGACTTCAAGATCATCAACTCGCTGGCGCCTTGACTCCGATGCTCGGCACCGGCCGCGACGCGCTGCGTGAGCGCTACCCGGAGGTCGTGATCTTCGAACTACAGCATGGCGGCTTCACGCACCGGCTCCGCGTGCCCGAGGACGTGCTGCAGAATGCGCCGCTGGACTACGTGCGGGACCACTACCTCGCCCCGTTCGCGAAGCGTGTGATCAAGAAATCACAATCCGCTTGATCATCCCCGCCCGTGATGGTTCATAGGCGGGGACGGGACGCCAGACCCGAACCGAGGAGCTACCGATGACCGCCACCCTGAACCGCGTAGAGATCACCCCCGAGACCGACCGGCCGGACCTTCCCGCGCCGAGCATCGTGGTCCGCCCCTTCTACGACGGGGTCGACCGCCCCGAGGGGATGGGGGTGGCGCTGCCCGACACCGCCAGCGGCCGGAAGCTGGCCGAGCGCCTGAAGCGCGCCATCGAGGCGGGGGTGGCCCACCCGCTGACGGGGGTCGGCACCGACAACGCGGGCAAGACCTACGCCCTGACCTCCTACAACGTGCGCGGGCGCTGCCTGAACGCCGACCTCAAGGGGCTCGGCTTCTGATGGCCTCTCGCTGGCAATGGCTGAGCTTTGCGGATCCGCACCTCCCGCCGGGTACGCAGTTTCTCGGCGTCGCCATCGTTGAGGCGGATGGCGTGATCGACGCGGCGATTGAGGCGCACCGACTGAGGATCAACCCCGGCGGCGAGGTGCTCTGCGCGGAGCTACCCGGCTGCACCCCGCCCGTGCGCTGGCAGAACGTCCTTCTGGGGCGCGAGGAGGCCGAAGCCGCAATGGCGTGGGTCGATAATCAGGTGAAAGGCAACCGGCTATGAGCACCCCCATCGAGACCACCCACGACTTCGACGTGCGCGTTACCCTGCGCGGCGGCTATCAGCCGTTTGTGCCCGAGCAGGGGCCCACCTACGCCAGCGGGGGCCAACCGTCCGAACCGGCACACATCGAGGACGCGGAGGTGCTCTCGCTGGTGGGCGACCGGCTGGTTCCGGCGCCCCCGGCTGAGCGCGGCTCCCACCCCGGAGGCGTCTGGGAGGAGGTGGACCTTCTGGACGGGCTAGACGCCTTGGCGCGCGCGCAGGTGAAGGAGAACCTGCTGGCGTTTCTCGGGCAGCGCACGGTCGAGGAGGTGCTTATGGAGGCGGTGGCCGACCTATGAGCGAGCGCGAGCGCAGGATGCGGATGCGGAACAACGCAAAGCAGTTGGAGCGCGCTGTGGCCGTGGCGCTGTCGCTGCAGGACTACGAAGGGCGCCCGAACCATGAGGGGGCGCGGCTGGCCATGGAGGCCGTGTACGAGTTCCTTTTGGCGGGGCAGTACCCCTTGGGCGACGTGTTGGAACTGCTCAAGCCGCCATCCTGATTGCCCGACCCGCTGAATGTGCGATAGTCCCCCGAGCAGATCGACGCCCGGAGGACCATCCCATGCCCGTGATCAACGGCCTCGAATTCCCTGAACCCGAGTTCTGCGAGTACCCCAAGGTGCTCTACGCCGGTGGCGCGCTTGGCGGTGCCACGCTGATCGTGGCGGACGCTGGCGAGGAGCAGGCCGCTGCGCCGGACTTTCTGCCGCTGGGCGGCTCCGAGGTCGCTGTGCGCCGTGAGCCCGCCGACGACGACACCGCGCCCTACAGCCGCCCCGAGTGCCGCTACGAGGTGTGCCCGGGCGCTGGCGAGTGCCAGGCGGCCGACACCTGCTTGGCCGCGAGGGAAGGCCCCGACGTGGCCACCCACGAGAACGAGACTGGCGAACCCGCAGCCCCCAACACTGGGCGCCGCGGTTCGCGCAAGCCGGGCAACTAGCCCACAACCCCGAAGAGGACCCATGGCCTATAAAGAGCATCCCCGGTACGCCCTGACGGAGTGGCCGGAGTACGAGTTCCACGAGTTTCCGATGATGGTCTATCCGGGCGGCGAGGATCCGTTCAAGCCGACCTACGACACCGAGCGGCCTGGCCGTCTCATCCACCCGGGCGTGACCGTCGCCACCCAGGAGGAACTCGACAAGCTGCTGGGCGGCGGCGCCGAGACTGTGCGTGACGGCGACAAGGTGCGCGTGAAGTCGGACGACGACGAGCGCGCCGAGCTTCTGCAGGAGGCCGAGCACCTGGGTGTCACGGTCGACAAGGTGTGGTCGACGGCGCGCATTCAGGACGCCATCGACACGAAGAAGGCCTCGAAGCCTGCCAAGGCCAAGGCCGCCACGGACGTGGTCTAACCGCGCAGGGGGTGACGGGCCTGGCTCGCCACCCCCGCGCAATTGCCGGGGGCAAGCATGACGACTTGGAGCCAACTGATC
The DNA here is from genome assembly GCA_964643835.1 of uncultured Phenylobacterium sp. Lineage (GTDB taxonomy): Bacteria > Pseudomonadota > Alphaproteobacteria > Caulobacterales > Caulobacteraceae > Phenylobacterium. The sequence goes on from CAZXVO010000022.1 coordinate 20,138, forward strand.
GCGCTCTGCCTCCGAGACGCCGGCATCACCGGCATGGGGCAGACGCCCAACGCGCAGATGATGCAGGACGCGGTCGACCGCGCGAACCTCCAACTGGATGAGTGGCGCGAGGACGAGTTCGTCATCTTCCGGCTGGACGACCTCTCCTACAACATGACCGGCGCGGCTTCGTACACGGTCGGGCCCGGCGGCCAGTTCAACATCGCGGTGCGGCCGGAGTTGATCGACGGCGCCTTCATCCGGCAGATGACGAACGCGCAGACGCCGGTGGACTACCCCATCGAGGTGCTCAACTCGCGCATCGACTACTCGCGCATCACGATCAAGAGCCTGACGGGCGCGCCGTCCGATCTGCTCTGGTACGACAACGCCTACCCCATCGGCACGGTGTACCCCTGGCCGATCCCGACCTCGCAGGTGCCCTACCAGCTTCACCTGCTGGTCCGGGCGCTGCTCGACAAGATCGATGACCCCACGGCGACCATCCTGCTCCCGCCGCGGTACGGCAACATGCTGTACTGGAACCTCTGCATGATCTTCCGCGAGGCCTTCGGCTACGCGCCCAGGCCGCTGACCGTGAAGCGCGCGGGCGCCACGCTGCGGAATATCCGCCGGAAGAACGCCCACATCCCGAAGCTGCTCATGCCCAACGGCATCGGCTTCCGCGCCTACGACCCGATCAGCGACCGGGGGCGGTAGATGCCCGAGCAAGTCCCCCTCCTGGGCGGCTCCTACACCGCCCGCTCGCTCACGGCCGGCGCCCAGCGCTGCCTCAACCTGTACCCCGAGAAGAACGAGGCCGACGCCCCCTACCCGTTCACCTACTACCCGAGGGCAGGGCTGCGCTTCGAGGGCGCTCTCCCCAGCCCGCCCATCAACGCTGGCGCGCGCTGCATGTACCGCGCCTCGAATGGGGTGCTGTTCGAGTGCGTGGACGACAAGGTCTACGCCACCACGAACACCGGCGTGCGCAACCTCTTGGGCGTGATCAACGCCGGGGTCGGTCTGGTGTTCATGCAGGACAACGGCACCGTCGTGGTCGTGGTGGACGGATCGGCCGATGGCTGGGTGATCAACATGGGGACCTACGGGTTCTCGGCCATCGCGGATCCGGCCTTCTACGGCGCCGACCGGGTCGCCTATCTCGACGGATACCTGATCTTCAACCGGCCCCAGTCGACGCAAATCTACCTCTCGCCGTTCGACTGGGACGGCATCTCCCCGTTCGACCCGCTCTACATCGCGGACAAGATCGGCACGCCGGACCACCTTGAGAGCATCGTGGTCAACGCCGCCCAGCTATGGCTCATCGGCAACGAGGGCACGGAGGTCTGGTACAACTCCGGCGGCGCGGACTTCCCCCTGGCTCGAGTTCCCGGGGTGCTCATCCAGCATGGGACGAACGCCAAGGACTCGGTCTGCCAGGCGGACGTCTCGGTCTTCTGGCTGAACCAGAACGAGCAGGGCGAGGCCATCTTCCTGCAGGGCACCGGCTACGAGGTGAAGCGGGTCTCCACCCACGCCATCGAGCAAGCCTGGCAGAGCTACAACACCATCACCGACGCCTCGTCCTTCACCTACCAGTTGGACGGCCACACGTTCGTGCAACTGAACTTCCCGACCGCCGACCACACCTGGGTCTACGACCTCTCGACCGGCCTCTGGCACGAGGAGTGCTGGATCGACAGCAACGGCATCGAGCACCGCCACCGGGCAAGCTGCGCGGCCAACGCCTACGGGAAGGTCTACTGCGGCGACTGGGAGAACGGCTTCCTCATGTCGATGGACCTCGACTGGTATCAGGACGTCGAGGACCCCATCGTCTACCGCCGCGGGTTCCGGCATCTGGTCAAGGGCGCCTACAAGGTGACCTATCAGAAGCTCGTGCTGTCCGCGACGCCGGGCCAGGCCGAGGGGCGGCTTACGACGGACCAGCCGCAGGTGTACCTCCGCTGGTCGGACTCGCAGGGCTATAGCTGGGGCGACCCGGTTGCGGCCACGCCCGGATCCACCGGCCAGTACGACGAGTGGGCGACGTGGTGGCAACTCGGCACCGCTCGGGACCGGGTGTTCGAGGTCTTCTGGTCGCTGCCGTTTCAGGTGTCGATCTCGGGCGCCTATATCGACTACCAGACGGCGGATAGCTGATGGCCCAGGCGCTTCAGGAGTTCGCCCTCCCGGCCCTCATCCCGCAGGTGCCGCTGATCAACGTGAAGACGGGCGTGCCCACGCAGTTCTTCATGGACTACATGAACACGCTGAACAGCAAGCTGACCAACGCGGTGCAGGCGCTTAACAACGCCGTCGACGGCCTGCTGGCGGCGCAGGCTCAGTCGGTGGCGCAGCAGGCCCAGGTGATCACGCAGGCGCAGTCGGTCGCCACGGCGCAGGGCCAGGCGGACGCGGCGGCCGGATCCCCAGCGCAGTCCGGCGATGCCATGGGCGTGATAAGCGTCCCTGCCGGCGCTGGCTGGACTGCTGGCCCGCAGGTGGACCTCCTAGGCGTGATCGCCGGGAGCCTGTCGGTCATCAACTCCGGCCCCAGCCAGATCAGCGCCACGGCGGTGGGCATGGCCGGGTCGTTCTCCGGCTCGTGGCGCATTCAGGAGATTGTCGGCGCCGTGGAGACCACGGTCTACACCGGCACCTTCACGGCTGAGAACTGGCTGGAAGACCTGATGACGATCACGAACGTCAGCTTCCTCTACAACGACGCCGACACGAGCGCGGCCATCCCCGGCCAGGTGTCGGTCGGCGCGGTCAGCTACCGCCTCGATATGTCCTCGCCCGATGTGGACGTGACCAACGTGCAGGCATACATCTACGTCCGGCGCTCCTAGTCGGGCGCGCGGATGGCATGCTAAGCCGGGTTCGCCAGACCCACTGACCGAGGAGATCGAGATGACCGAAGACTTCACCCGGGGCGAGCCCGTCGTTACCTACAAGGTGACCGACCGCACCGGCGCGCTCCGAACGCAAGGCGTGACCGAAGACGTGGCGCGCGCCCTAGCCGACCGCCTGTCCGAAGACCCCGGCGTGGCGCCGCTCCGCATCGACCGCGTGACCGTGGTTCTGCTGCGCCGCGAGGAAACGGTAGGTCTCATCTCAGAGAGGGCGCCCGGATGACCGAAGACGAAGCCAAGACGAAGTGGTGTCCGTTCGTGCGCGCCATCGGGGCCGTAAGCGACGACGCCGCCGCCAATCGCTGGCCTGCCGACCCAGACGGCGAAAGCGATGACTCCTTCGGGCTGGACTCATCGGGCCAGCCGCACGCTCTCTGCATCGCCTCCCAGTGCATGGCGTGGCGGTGGGACCGCGTGATTGAATCGCAGGGGCAGTTGGTCCCCATGCCGCAGGGCGCACCGAGCGGCCACTGCGGCCTTGCTGGAGCGAGCGCATGATCTACCGCACGATGAACGCGGCCTTCCTCAACGAGGTGGCCAACCACGAGGACGTCCGGCCCTTCCTGGGCGGCGGCGCCGAGCCGCTGGACCTGGGCCCACTGCTCTCGAACCCTGCCGTGGTGGCGCTGGAGGTCATGGGCGACGGCGGGTGGCTGCTGCAGCCGTCCCTCCCGGGCGTGTACGAGCTTCACACGCTGTTCATGCCCCACGCCCGGGGCAAGTCGTACTTCGCCGCGGCGCGCGAGGCCATGCGGTGGATGTTCACGAACACCGACTGCCTTGAGATCATCACCAAGTGCCCCGACGACAACCCGGGCGCACGGATGGCTGCCAGCGTCATGGGCTTCCGCGAGCGCTTCCGGCGCGACGCCTGCTGGCCACCCGAGGCGCCGGCGGTGGGTGTCTCCTACCGGGTCTTCAGCATTGATGACTGGTTCACGCGCGACAAGGCGGCGCTGCTGGAAGGCCGGAAGTTCCATGCCGCGCTGGAGGCCGCCAAGATCGAGGCGGGCAGCGCTCTCGTGGTGCACCCCGAGGATGATGCGCACGACCGCGCTGTGGGTGCCGCTGCGCTCATGGTGATGGCCGGGCAACCCGCTAAGGCGGTGGGCTTCTACAATAGATGGGCAACCTTCGCCGGATATGCGACCATCGAAGCAGTGGGCCACAACCTCATCGATGTACGCGATGCCATCGTTGAGGTATCTGGTGGCGAGATGCGGGTGCTCCTCGTGAGGCAAGCACCCACCGAATAAGGGGTGCACCATGCCGACCGGCGCAGCTATCGGAGCGGGCTCTGTAATCGGTGGGGGCATCAGCGCCCTCGGCGCCAGGAGCGCGGCCAAGATCCAGGCGAAGTCGGCCCAGCAGGCTGCCGATGTGCAGATGAAGATGTTCGGCCAGACCCGCGAGGACTTGGCCCCCTATCGCGACTACGGCGCGTCGGCCCTGTCCCCGCTCGCCAAGCTGCTGGGCTTCGGCGGCTCCCAGACGGGCTACGACACCAGCGGATACCTGGCCAGCAACCCCGACGTGATGCAGGCCTACCAGGGCCTCGCCGCCACCGAGGAGGGCCGCGCCTCGCTGGCCGCCAACGGCATCAACAGCGCGGAAGACTACGCCGCCAAGCACTACGAGACCTACGGCAAGCCGGAGGGTCGGGCGATCACGGCCATGACCGGCGGCGACGAGATCTCGAAGTTCCTTGAGACGCTGCCCGGATACAAGTTCGCGCGCGACCAAGGCATCCAGTCGATCCAGAGCAGCGTCGGCTCCCGCGGCCAGACGGGTGCGCAGGCCAAGGGCATCGCGCGCTTCGTCACGGGCCTGGCCGACTCCACCTACGGCGATCAGGTGAACCGTCTCATGGCGGCGGCCGGCCTCGGCCAGAACGCTGCGGCGACCACGGGGCAGTTGAGCGGCCAGACGGCCAACACCGTGGGCCAATCGCTCATCGGCGCCGGCACGGCCTCGGCCGCTGGCACGGTGGGCGCGACGAACGCCATTTCGGGCGCCATCGGGAACGTGACCAACTACCTGGCCGCCAACAAGTTCCTCGGCATGTACGGCGGCGGGGGCGGCCTGCCGGCGACCACCACCATCTAGGGGGCTTCCATGCCTGACATGAACATTGCGGCCAGCATTCAGCCTCCGAAGATTGATGTGCTGGCGACGATTGGCCAAGTCACGAAGGTCGGGACCAGCCTTCTGCAGAACAAGCTGCTCGGCCAGCAGATCGACGCCAAGATGGCTCTGGGCGAGGCGGTCACGAAGGCGACCGACCCCGAGACCGGCAAGACCGACTGGGGGCGCGCCACCACGCTGCTGTCGCAGAACCCCAAGGGCGCCTTCGCCATGCCGGAGTTCTCGCAGCAGGTGCTCGCCCGGGCGCTGGCCGAAAATCAGGTGACCCTCTCCGATCTGGAGAAGACGCAGAAGAAGATGGGCGCGGTGTCGGACCACCTCCTGTCCGTCCTGGGCACCAAGGACGCGCCCATGACCAAGGACGCGCTGGTCGACAGCATCAAGAGCGGCCTGTTCGACTCCGGCCTGCTCACGAAGGACGACCTCCCGCTGGCGGCGAGCTTCATCCAGCAACTCGGGGACGACCCCGTGCAGAACAAGCTGGCGATCATGCGCCTCTACCGGCAGACGCACTCTGGCGCGCAGGGCATTGCGGACACGCTCGGGACGTTCAACAACGTGGACACCGGCACGGTGATCTCGCCCGTGCGCACCAGCCCGGTGACCGGCGAGACGCAGACGGGCACCCCGATCCTGAAGGGCCTCACGCCCTCCGAGCTTGCCAGCACCATGGAGGTCATCGACCCCGTCACCAACGAGCGGAAGACGGTGACCAAGGGTTCGCAGCTTGGAATGACGGTTGGAGATCCGAATGCGCCTCTCAACAAGGGCGGGGTCACGACGGCCTTGGCGCCGGGCGTCAGTGAAGCTGCGAGCACCACGGCGCAAGGTTCCGCGCGCCAAGCTCAAGGGCTCATGGAAGCCGCAGACCGGGTGCCGATCAACAAGGCCGCGCTCACCAACATCCGCGACTCCCTGAAGACCTTCACCCCGGGTCCGAAGGCCAACTGGTCCTACATGATCGGCGCGCTGGCGCAGCAGCTTGGCGTGGCGCCCCCGAAGGTCACCGAGGGCGTGGCCGGGCAGGAGGAGTTCAACAAGCTCGCCACCCAGTTCATCAACGCCCAGGTGGGCGCGCTGGGCGGCACCGGCACGGACTCGAAGCTGGAGAGCGCACGGCACGGCTCCCCGAACGAATTCATGTCGAGCCTCGGCATTCAGAACGTCACGGCGCTCATGCTGGGGCTGGAAGACGCCACGTCGGCAAAGGCGGCGGCCTGGCAGAAGTGGATGGCGTCCGGCAAGGGCCCCGACACCTACGGGCAGTTCCAGACCCAGTTCAACTCGCTCTACGACCCGCGCGTCTTCCAGGCGCAGCACATGAGCGACGCGCAGCGGCAGGCCATGCTCAAGGGCATGAGCAAGGATGATCGCGCCAAGTTCGAGGGCGCGTGGACGTTCGCACAGAAGGCAGGGTGGCTGGGCAAATGAGCGATGATCTGGCCTCCATCCTGACCGGCGAGACGTCCCCGAAGCCCAAGGCTCCGAAGGCCTCAAATCGGAAGGCAAAAAGTTACGACCCCCTCGACGCCGCCGTCCGCACGGTGATCGCAGAGGAGGCCGACCCCGAGGCGCGCAAGTGGGTGGCTGGCGTGATCGCCAACCGCGCCAAGGCCAAGGGCGGGGACCTCCTGGGCGTCGTGCAGGAGCCGGGGCAGTTTGAGCCGTGGGCGAACGGCGGCAAGCGGATCGCGGAGATCGATCCCAACTCGCCCGAGTACAAGGCCGTCGCAGCCATCGTCGCCCCCATCCTGCGCGGCGAGGCGCCGGACCCCACCGGAGGCGCGACGCACTTCTACGCGCCCGAGGCCCAGAAGGCGCTCGCAGCCAAGGATGGCCGGCCGGAGAAGGCCGAGTTCGATGACGGCACTGGAGTGCAAGTCGGCAAGACCCTGTTCTTCCGCAAGGGCGGCGGTGGCACGCCGAACGCTGACCTCGCTGGCATGTTCCAGTACGACGACAAGGCCGATGCGGCGGCCAAGGCAAAGTTCAAGGATATCTTCGGAGACCCTGGCCGGTTCGAGCCCGGCGCCGAACTGACCGGCGCGGGCCTGACGCCCTACCGGGACCTCAAGGGTGAGACGCTCACCGAGGGCCAGCAGCGGTTCTATGAGGCCATCAACAAGGGTGGCAGCTACAAGCCCGACGCAGAGGGCGGCACGGCCGACAACCCGTTCTTCGTCCAGAAGGGCACGCGCGAGAAGGACGTCCCCGCCGGCGCCTACTACGTCGACCGCACCGGCGCCTTCAAGCGCGCGGGTGGCGGGGAGGAGATCGGCGGGTCCTTCCTCAAGGGCGTCAGCCGCGGCGTGGGCGACGTGATGCTTTCGGCGGCCGAGCTTGCGCCGGGCACCGAGGACTCGGTTCTGCGCAACCGCATGCTGGTCGACCAGGCCAAGTACGACGCAGACCTTAAGGGCGACCTCGGCACCGACGCCGGGCGCTTCACCGGGCAGCTTGCCGCCTCCGTGCCGCTTATGGTGGGCGGGGAGGCCGCGTTGGCCCCGCTGGCGGCTCGCATGGGCGGCGTGGGTTTGTTCCTGGCTGGATCGGCTGGTAAGGTCGCTCTGGCGGCTGACGCGCCCATGGCGGCCCGCATGGGGCAGCTTGCGCTCCGTGGGGGCTCCATGGCGGCCTCGGGGGCTGGCGAGGGTGCTGTGGGCTCCGCGCTGCTGTCCTCGGCAAGCGACGAGCCCCTGCAGGACCAGATGCTCATCGGCGCTCTGGCCGGGGGCGTGCTCAAGCCGGTGGCCGGCGCGGTCGAGACGGGCATGCGCCGGTTCATGGGCCCGAGCATGAAGGGGGCAGCCCCGGCCGATGCGCAGGCCGACATTGCGGATCGCGCCGCAAAGCTGCCGGTGGAGATTCCGCTGGACGCCGGGCAACTCAGCCGGGCGCCCGCCGCACAGGCTCAGATCGATGACATGCTGCGCGGGGCCTCTGGCGACACCGCCGCGGGCGTGGTGCAGGGTTTCCGGGCCACCCAGCAGGGGGCCATCCGCCAGAACGTCGAGGTCATTTCTCAGGCGATCTCCGGTGCGGATGCGGTGCCTGGCGAGGGGTCCAAGGCCGTCTCCGATGTGCTGAACAAGCGCAAGGAGGCGATGACGAAGGTGATCAACAAGTCCTACGACGATGCGCGGGCTCGCGGCGACAACGCCATGCTCGCCACCGGCCGGGACATTCGGGACGCCATTCTCGAGTCTCTGCGCAGCCGTTACAGCCTCGACCGGGTGAAGGCGGTAGCTGGGGAGATCGAGAACATCGGCCAGGGCGGCGCGCCCACGGTGCGGGAACTGTACGACACCCGGGAGCGGCTGACCGCGCTCACGCAGTCCAGCGATTCCGTGGAGGCGGGCGCCGCCGGCGTCGCGAAGCGCGGGTTGGACGAGTACATCAAGCTCGCGCTGAAGGACGACCTCTTCCTGGGCGACCCCACGGCGGTGGCGGCGTGGAAGAAGGCCATCAGCCAGCGGGCGGACCTCGGCAAGCTGTTCGAGGGCGACGACCTGATCGCAGCCCTGACGACCAAGGCGCGGCACGGCGAGAGTTCCGCCCTGAAGGTCGATCCCGAGGAGGCGGTCAACTACATCTTCGGCAAGAGTGCGCTGGGCTTCGTCGGCAAGAAGGATCTCGGCCGCGACCTCGTGCGGCTGCGTGGCGTGCTGGGCAAGGACTCGGCCGAGTGGAACGGCCTGCGCGCCGAGGCCTTCATGCGGGTGGCTAAGGCGGGCGAAGGACCCCCGGAAGCGGGTGTGCCGCAGTTCTCCGGCCAGAACTTCATGAAGGCGTGGGGCAAGGCCTGGCGCGACGACCCGCGCGTCATGGGCACGCTGTTCACCCCCTACGAGCGCAAGATCATCGATGACTTCGCGGAGGTCGCCCAGGTCGCGACCACCAACGTGAAGGGCGGGGCCAACACCTCGAACTCGGCCATTGCACTGAAGCGCATGGGTGACCGCGTCCTCAACTTCCTCAGTGTGGGCGGCGGCGCCGG
>CAZXVO010000023.1:0-28999 GCA_964643835.1 uncultured Phenylobacterium sp.
GCGCCGCCCGCCGACAGGAAGGCGTGGGCCTTGTAGAGGGAGTGGGCGACGATGTGCAGCAGGGCGGCGGAGAAGGCCCCCAGGCCGCACTCCAGGAGCATGAAACCCATCTGGGCGATGGTGGAGTAGGCGAGGCCGACCTTGACCGAGGTCTGGGTGAGCATGACCAGCGAGCCGAAGATGGCGGTGGCGGCGCCGACCACGATCAGCAGCAGCAGGGCGCCCGGCTGGGCCGTCAGCACCTCGGCGAAGCGTAGCATCAGGAAGCCGCCCGCATTGACCACGCCGGCGTGCAGCAGGGCCGAGACCGGGGTCGGGGTTTCCATCACCTCCAGGATCCAGCCGTGGAATGGCAGCTGGGCCGAGGAGAAGACCGCGCTGAGCGCCAGCAGCAGGGCCGCGAGGCTAAGCGTCGGGGCGGGCAGGGCGCTGGCCCGGTCCAGGATCTGGGCGATATCGGTCGTGCCGGTCGCCCGCCACATCAGGACCGCGGCCAGGATCAGGCAGGCCTCCGCCAGCCGGCTGACCAGGAACCGCTTGCGCGCCGCCAGCACGGCGGCCTGGCGTTCGCTGCGGAACAGCAGCAGACGGTTCACCGCCAGGCTCGCGCCAATCCAGCAGAGCACCAGTTGCAGGAGGTCGCCGGCCAGGACCAGGCCCTGGACCAGGCCCAGGGTCAGGCTGAGATTGCGCAGGAACTGGGCCTGTCGCGGGTCGCCGGCCAGGTAGTTGCGGCTGTAGCCCAGGACGACCCAGCCGATGAAGCCGATCAGGGCGCTCATCACCCCGCTGAGCGGATCAAGCCGGAGCGACAGGCCGAGCGGATCGCCGCCGACCAGGGGCAGGGTGACCGATCCGAAGAGCAGGGGGTAGGCGAGGGCGAAGGCGCCGCCGCCCAGGCCGACCAGGGCCGTGATCCGCGAGGCGCGCAGCACGCGCGGGGCTCCCCCCGGCGTCAGCGCCAGGGTGAGATGCGCCAGGGGCGCAAGCGCCGCGAACCAGACTAGCCAGGCCATGTGTCGTCTCCGGGTGGAAGGCGACCGTGCTTCTATGCATGAGATGTTGTTCGTGGAAATTCATTGTTTGAATGCGTCTGTTCGCTTTTGTATAAAAGCCGCATGTCCCAGCTGAACTACAACCACCTCCGATACTTCTGGGTGATCGCCCACGAAGGCGGTCTGGCGCGGGCGGCGGAGCGGCTGAACGTCGCCCCCTCGGCCCTGTCGGTCCAACTGCAGAAGCTCGAAGCCCAGATCGGCCACGCCCTGTTTGATCGGGTGGGCAAGCGGCTCAAGCTGACCGAGGCGGGCCGGGTGGCGCTGGACTATGCCGATACGGTGTTCAAGACCGGCGAGGAGTTGCTCAACACTCTGCGCGGTCGCCCGGACCTGGACCGCAAGGCGGTGCGGATCGGGGCCCTGCCCACCATGTCGCGGAACTTCCAGCTGGAGTTCCTTCGCCCCCTGGTCGGCCGCAACGATGTGGAGCTGGTGGTCCGCTCAGGCTCGCTGCGCGAACTGCTGCAGGAGCTGGAGGCCCAGGTGCTGGATATTGTCCTGGCCAATAGCCCGGCGCCCAGCGACGCCCGGTCCTCCCTGCGCAGCCATCTTCTGGACCAGACGCCGGTCAGCATCGTGGGGCGCCCGGAGCTCGGCGGCTTCCGGTTCCCGCAGGATCTGGCGACCACGCCCATCCTCTTGCCCAGCCTCGGCAGCGAGGTGCGCCAGGCCTTCGACCAGCTGGTCGATCTGGCCGGCGTGCGGCCGGTGATCATGGCGGAGGTCGACGACATGGCCATGCTGCGCCTGCTGGCGCGGGAGCGGCAGGCCGTCGCCCTGGCCCCGCCCATCGTCGTGCGCGACGAACTGAACGCCGGGGTGCTGGTCGAACTGCACCGCATCGAGCGGTTGGCCGAGCGCTTCTACGCCATCGTCCAGAACCGGCGGTTCCCCAATCCCCTGGTGGGGGCGCTGCTTCCGGGGCGATCCGGCTCGGGGGCCTGACGTCCTAGGCCGGCTGGGCCTTGCGCCGCTCGGCGTATTCCTCAGCGCGGGACAGCAGCACCTCGAGATCGGCCTCGGAAATATCAAAGGTCTCGCCGGCGTCGGCCAGGGCCATGCGGATGTCGTCGTGGTGCAGACGACCCGCCGCCGCGGTGACGGCCGGGGGCGCTGGCCGGTGCGGATAGGAGTGGCCCGATGCGCGGTGGAACAACCAGCCTGTCGCCACCACCACCGCGGCGTTCAGCGCCACCAGCCCGAAGGGAAAGGCGAAGCCCGAGGCCCAGATCGCCGGGCCGCCGACCACGGCGGTCATGGCGACCGCGCCGCCTGGCGGATGCAGGCATCTCAGCAGGGACATCACCAGGATCGCCCCGGCGACCGCAACGCCGATGGCCTCCGGGCCATGGCCAAGCCAGCGGCTGACCAGGACCCCGACAATGGCGGAGGCGACATTGCCGCCGAAGATCGGCCAGGGCTGGGCCATCGGGCTGGCCGGCAGGGCGAACAGCAGCACCGCCGAGGCCCCGATGGGGGCGATCATGGCCGGCAGGTCAGGGCCGCCCAGCCGCGCATGCGCGCAGATCATCGCGGTGAGGACCAGCCCGACCAGGGCGCCTCCCGAGGCGACCAGCCGGTCTCGCAAGGTGGCCCCGGCCAACAGGGGATGGAAGATGTGGAAGGCAGGCTTGGTGGGTGACAAGGCGGTGTCCGTGGCGTCTCTGTCCCCTTACTAGCCTCGCACGCCGGCTCTTGCCTTCCATCATTTCTGGCAGCGTCCGCAGCCTTGCCTTGACCAAACCGCGCCGGCGACCGAGAGGGGCGGTCTGAATTCGGGGCGAGACGCGGGGGGAGACCATGGCCGGCGAGGGTGCGGGGCGCGACTGGCAGGATTGGGCCATCCGCCGGATCGAGGCCGACTACACCCGTTCGGCCGACACCCATCTGCGGCACCTGCCGGTTCCGGCCCTACCGTCCATCGCCATCTATCTGAAGGACGAGTCCAGCCACCCCACCGGCAGCCTGAAGCACCGCCTGGCCAGGTCGCTGTTCCTTTACGCCCTGTGCAACGGGTGGCTGAAGCCGGAGCGGCCGGTGATCGAGGCCTCCAGCGGCTCCACCGCGGTGTCCGAGGCCTACTTCGCCCGGATGATCGGCGTGCCCTTCATCGCCGTCCTGCCGCGCAGCACCGCCGCCCCCAAGATCGCCGCCATCGAGGCCCAGGGCGGGACCTGCCGGTTCGTGGACAAGCCCGCTGAGGCCTATGGCGTGGCCAGCGCCCTGGCCGCGGAGTTGGACGGCCACTACATGGACCAGTTCACCTATGCCGAGCGGGCCACGGACTGGCGGGGCAACAACAACATCGCCGAGTCCATCTTCCTGCAGATGGCCCGCGAGCCCGATCCAGTGCCCGAGTGGGTCGTCTGTGGCGCCGGCACCGGCGGCACGTCCGCCACCATCGGCCGCTATGTCCGCTATCATCGGTTCCTCACGCGGGTTTGCGTCGCCGACCCCGAGGCCTCGGTCTTTCACCGGCATTGGGCGGACCGCACCGTGCAGGCCGTCGAGGGTCCGGGCAGCCGAGTGGAAGGCATCGGCCGGCCGCAGGTGGAGCCCAGCTTCATCCCGCCGATCATTGACCGCATGGAGCCGGTGGCCGACGCCGCCTCCATCGCCGCGGCGCGGGTGGTCAGCCGCAGGCTGGGCAAGCTCTGCGGCGGCTCGACCGGCACCAATGTCTGGGTCTGCGCCATGATCGCGACCGAGATGGCGCAGGCGAAGCGGCCTGGCTCCATCGTCTCGATCCTGTGCGACGATGGCGAGCGCTATCGCGACACCTACTTCTCGGACGCCTGGGTGGCCGCCGAAGGTCTGGACCTGGCCCCCTACACCGCAGCGCTGGAGGCCTTCTTCGAGACCGGTCGCCTGGTCAGGCCAGCCACCGCTGCAGGCGCGGCCTGATCCTCAGGAACCGCCCATAGGCCCAGTCCAGCAGGCGCAGCACCAGCGGGATCCGCGCCGCCTGGCCCAGTGGCCAGAGCAGGGGAATAGCCCGCCACATGGCGGCGAAGGCCGCCGCGCCGCTGCGGACCTCGCCGCCCTCAAGCGCGTGGAACTTGGCCAGCAGCTCGGCGCGGTCCAGGGGACAGGCTGCGGCCTCCCCAAAGTCGTCCCTAGCGACATCCACGAATTCGATCCGCTCGGCGCGGTCCAGCCGCCGCATCAGGGCGATCTCCCGACGGCAGAGCGGACAGCCGCCATCGTACCAGACGAGAACCGAAGGGGTGGGCATGGGCTCAGGTTTCAGCAGGACAACATAAGAACGCGATGTGGCCCCGCGCCTGCGCGGGCGCCACCTGACCTAAAGCCCAGGTTGACCCGACAAGGGCTCCTGAGGCGCCATGGTCCCATGTCGGGATCCGTTCTTCCACGCCCTATCGTCCTGCTGGGACTGTCCGGTATCGCGCCCCAGGCCCTGTGCCTGGCCCTCGCCCTGGCGCCCTGGCCCTATCGCTCGGTGGCCCTCGCGGCCGGTTGCTTCTACGCCGCCATCATCCTGTCCTTCCTGGGCGGCCTGTGGTGGATGGCGGGCCTGCTGGGCGGGCTGAAGCGGACCTGGATCTACGCCCTGGCCGTGGCGCCCAGCCTGATCGGCTGGGCCGCCCTGCTACCCTGGAACCTGGGATGGTCCTGGCCGGCGCCGTCCCTGCTGCTGCTGGGCGTTGTCCTGCTCACCAGCCCGGTGGTCGATCGGGTGCTGGCGCGGCAGGTCGCCTTGCCGCCTGGCTGGGTACGCCTGCGGATCATCATGGCCTCGGGCCTGGGCGGGCTGACCCTCGCCCTGGGCCTGGCGGGCGCTGTGATGGGGTAGACCGATGCCCGCCGCCGTGTCCGACCTTCCCCCGACCCGCGTCGCTGCGCTGGAGCGCCTGGCGCAGTTCGCGCCTCGCGCCGGTCGGGCCTATGCCGAGGGCCGGAACACAGACCCCGGCCCTGGCCGACCCACAGCCGTCTCGCGGCTGTCGCCCTATCTCCGGCGGCGGATGATCACTGAACGCGAAGTGGTCCAAGCCGTCCTCGCCCACCATGACGCCCGCACCGCGGACAAGTACGTTCAGGAAGTCCTGTGGCGCACCTACTGGAAGGGCTGGCTGGAACGGCGCCCCTGCGTCTGGGCGCGCTTCCTCAGCGAACGGCGGCGGCAGATGGAGGGGGTCGATGCGCGCGCCCTGCGTCACGCCGAATGCGGTCTCACCGGGATCGAGGGCTTTGACGACTGGGCTCGCGAGCTGGTGGCGACGGGCTACCTGCACAATCACGCGCGGATGTGGTTCGCCTCGATCTGGATCTTCACCCTGCGCCTGCCCTGGGCCCTGGGCGCGGACTTCTTCCTGCGCCACCTGATCGACGCCGATCCGGCCAGCAACACCCTGTCCTGGCGCTGGGTGGCGGGGCTGCAGACCCCGGGCAAGACCTACCTGGCGACGCGGGACAACATCGCGCGCTACACCGAGGGCCGCTTCGCCCCGCAAGGCCTGGCGTCCGAGGCCGTCGCGCTGAACGAGCCGCCCCTTGCCGCGCCTCGCGCTCTTGTGGAGCCGCCTTGTCCGCCGACGAACGGCTCGAGCCTCTTGCTGGTCACCGAGGAAGATCTGCATCCGGACTCCCTTATGATCGAGGCGCAGCCGATCTCCTCGATCCTGGTGGTCGCCGATCCCGACCTGGCCTGGGGCGACAAGGCCCGCCGCTTCTCCCGCGCCGCAGCCTCGGAAGCCTGCGTCCGGATCGGCGCGCACTTCGGTCGGCCCGCCGCCATCGCCGACCGCCTGGATCGCCAGACCCTGGCTGACGCCGCGAGATCCGCAGGTGTCCGACGGATCGAGACGGCCTATGCGCCGGTTGGCCCAGTCGCCGACCGCCTGACCCTTCTGACCACTGAACTGGCCGACGAGGACATCGTCCTGGTCCAACGCCGCCGCGACTGGGACAGCCGCTTCTGGCCCCACGCCACCCGCGGCTTCTTTGCCTTTCAGGCGGAGATCCCGACTGTGCTGGCCGCGAGCGGGCGGACCTGACAGGCCCCGGCGTCTTGCCGGATGATCGCCATGCGTTCAGATAGCGGCAGAGAGTCTATTTCGGTTGATTTGTCCGGGCGCGCTCGGGGGCCTTGATCGCCCTTGGCCGCCCCTATTGGTTTTGTTCGTTTCGTCATTTTGGGCGGCGTCGCGGCGGGGTTTTCACCGTCTGCATCGTAGCCGATCATTGAATTCACGCATTTGGGAGGACGCGTCATGGGGCTCTATCAAGCCAATCCGGGGGCAGGGACTGAGGTCGCGGATCTGCGGACCTATCTCGAAGCCCACAACGGGATGAAGGGGCTGGAGATCCTGGAGCCTTCGGATGTCCAGCACGCCGCCCAGCTGTTCCGCCGCGACGGCTTTGTGGTGATCGCCAACGCCCTGACCTCCGAGCAGACGGACTTTCTAGCCAAGGGTTGCGCCGAGGTGATCGAGGGCATTCTGGCGCTCGACGAAGACCGCGCCGGCAATCGTGGCTCACACCGCTATTCCTTCGGCGGGTCCAGCCTGACCCGCAGCCAGCTGCACCGCCCCGAATGGCAGATGCTGCTCGAAGTGCCCCTGGTCGATCAGGTGGTCAGCGAGATCTTCGGCTCCCAGGACTACGCCCTGCGCGCGGCGAGCGGAGACTTCTGTCTGCCGGGCGCGGTTGAGTACCAGCCCCTGCACTCGGATATCCGCGACTGGCGCTCCAGCACCTCGACGCCGTTCAGCGCCTTCTTCGATCCGGAAGGCGAGCTGACCATCCGCGACCTGCCTTGCCCCTATGTGTGCGTGAATTTCCTGCCTCAGGAGGTGACGCGCCTCAACGGCCCGACCCGGCAGATCCCTGGGACGCAGAAGTCCCGCGTCCGTATTCCCTCACTGGCCGACGAGCCGGAATGGATGCGGCTGAGCACCGTCTGCCCCGCGCCGGCCGGCGCCATCATGGTGCGCGACGTCCGCGCCTGGCATGGCGGGACGCCGAACGTTTCGGACGCCATCCGGTCGATCCCCAACCTGGAGTTCTATGCGCCGTGGTTCCGGGAACCGATGGTTCCTGGCATCGACTATGCGGATTATCGGAAGCTGTCCGAGCGGGCTCAGCAGATTGCGCGCTTCTGCGTCGCGGATTCCGGCCAGCGGCTTGTGACCGGGCCGACCCTTCGGGCGCCTTGAGGCTCAGGTGATGCAGTATCGGACTCTGGGCAGGACGGCGCTGAAGGTCAGTCGCCTGGCCCTCGGCACCATGAACTTCGGTCCCCGCACGGGCGCCGCCGAGGCCTTCGCCATCATGGACCAGGCGGTGGACCAGGGGATCAACCTGTTCGACACCGCCAACCAATATGGCGGCGCCCTGGGCGTCGGGACTACCGAGACGATCCTGGGGGACTGGCTGGTTCAGAATCCCAGCAAGCGCGAGCGGCTGGTCCTGGCCACCAAGGTTCACGAGCCGATGTCCGACGACATCAACGACCGGGGGCTCTCCGCACGACATATCCAGATGGCCTGCGACGCCAGCCTGCGCCGCCTGCGCGTCGACCACATCGACCTCTACCAGATGCACCACATCGACCGATTGGCGCCGCCGGAAGAGATCTGGCAGGCGATGGACCGGCTGATCGCCCAGGGCAAGGTGACCTATGTGGGATCCAGCAACTTCCCGGGTTGGAAGATCGCCCAGTTGAACGAGCGGGCCCTTGCGCAGGGCCGGCTTGGGCTGGTCAGCGAGCAGAGCCTCTACAACCTCGTCGAACGTCGCGCGGAGATGGAGGTCATCCCGGCCTGCGAGGCCTATGGGCTGGGCCTGATCGTCTGGAGTCCCCTGGCCGGCGGCCTCCTGGCGGGTCCGTCGGCGGGCGGGGAGGGACGTCGCAGCGCCGCGGGCGTGCAGGCCGCGGCCCAGGCCCTGGGCGCGAAGCTTAAGGCTTATTACGACCTGTGTGTCGGCATCGGCCGCGATCCCGGCGAGGTGGCGCTGGCCTGGCTGCTGGACCAGCCGGGGGTCACGTCGGCGATCATCGGCCCGCGCACCGGCGACCAGCTGACCAGCGCCGTACACGCCGAGGCGACGCCGCTGTCGCCGGAGACCTTGGCGGCGCTGGACCAGATCTTCCCGCCCTGCGGACCGGCGCCCGAGGCCTATGCATGGTGAGCGCCACGCCATGGCGTAAGGGCTGGGTCGAGGTCTCGGGTGGTCGCCTGGCCTATCACCGGACCGGTGGGGCGGGGCCCGTCATGGTGTTGGCCCACGGCCTGACAGACAACGGCCTGTGCTGGTCGCGGCTGGCGAACGCGCTGCAGGATCGCTTCGACATGATCCTGCTCGACGCGCGGGGACACGGCGAAAGCTCCAGGATCAACGACGGCCCGCCGCACGACCCCGGCCTGGATCTGGCCCAGGCCTGCGACGCCCTGCACCTGACCGCCCCCATCATCATTGGACACTCCGTGGGCGCCCGCGCCGCGCTGGATTTCGCAGCGCTTCGGCCCGATGGGCTCGCCGCCCTGGTCCTTGAGGACCCGCCGCTGTTGCCGCTGCTGGACGCCGCGAGGACCGAGCGGCGGCGGCTGGGCTTCCGGCAGGATGTGGGAGCGATGCAGGCCCTCTCCGAAGACGGGCTCGCCCTACGCGGTCACCAGTCCCATCCGACTTGGGATGAGGCCGACTTCCCGGCCTGGAGGACCTCCAAGCGCCAGGTCGACCCGCGCGCCTATCCAGAGTTCCAGCGCCCCTGGCAGACCGCCCTGACGGCGGTCGCAGTTCCGACCCTATTGGTCTGCGGGACGGTGGCCGATGGCTCCCTAGTCAAGGAGGACATCGCCGCCGAAGCCTCCGCGCTCAATCCGCGCCTGGAGGTCGTGCGCATCGACGCCGCAGGCCACAATACGCGGCGCGAGAACTTCCCGGCCTATCTGGGCGCCGTCTCGACCTTCCTGACCCGCGTCACGGGCCGCTGACCAGATCAGGCCCTAGGCAACTGCAGGCAGGCCTGCGCCGTCGTCCGCTCCGACTAGCACGGGTCTCGGCAAGCGGGATCCTCAGAACCGTCCGGAGATTTGGACGCCCAGCGCGCGCGAGCCTTCCGGTCCCCCCTTGAAGAGGCGCAGCTCTGTGCGGTCCACCACCCCGGTCGCCCGGCTGCCCTTGAAGAAGGTCCGCGTGCGGTCTTCCGACGGGCCGAGCAGGTTGTTGGCGAAGATGCGGATGGTCACCGGCTTCACCGCCGTGGTTTCAAAGAACAGGTCCAACCGGGGCTTGGCGCGGTCATACTCGTAGAGTTCGGCCCGGCGGTATTCTTCGCGGCCCGCCCATTGAACCAGAGACACGCCCCAGGCCGACGACAGGGCCGGCAGGTTGTCGCGGAAGTTGATGACATAGGCCCAGGGCTTGTTGCCGGCGTTCAGGACCGGCGCGCCGGCCGCCGTGCCCTGGCGCTCAAGCGGTACCGAGAAGGCGCGGCGTTCGCCGGTGATCGGATCTGTGACCCGCGTCCGCTGATAGAGACCGTTGAACCGGAGTTCCGCATTGGGCAGCCCGATGGCGGTCAGGGGCGTGGAGCCCCGCAGCTCCACCCCGATCCGCGTTCCATCGCCGATGTTCCCGTAGGCGTCGAAGCCGCCGATATCGACCAGGTCGTGCACGTCCTGCACCTTGTCGGCGAAGACGGCCACCGTCATGGCCTTGCGGGCCGCGAACTGACGCTCCCACTC
The DNA here is from genome assembly GCA_964643835.1 of uncultured Phenylobacterium sp. Lineage (GTDB taxonomy): Bacteria > Pseudomonadota > Alphaproteobacteria > Caulobacterales > Caulobacteraceae > Phenylobacterium. Next base: position 9,773 of record CAZXVO010000023.1, read on the forward strand.
GATCCGCGCCTTCCAGGCCTTTTCCGGCGCCAGGTTCGGATTGCCCTGGATGGTCGATGTGTTGATGAAGTCGATGGCGCTGGAGAACTCGGCGAAGTCCAGCTGAGCGACGTCGCGCTGCAGGCTGAAGCGGAGGCTGGATTTCGGGTTGAAGGCGTAGACGGCGCTCACGCGCGGCTTCACGAACTCGAAGCTCCGCTCCTTCTGCTGGTCGCCGGTCTGGGTGATGCGCGAGACCTCGACGTTCAGGCCGGCTTCAAGGGTCAGGCGCGGGTTGACGGTCCAGATGTCGGAGGCGAACACCTCCCCACGGGTCTCCTCGACCCGTGCATCTGACACCGCCAGGGCCACCGGGACGACCGGCCCCCCGCGCAACTGATTGGTGATGTCGAGCGTGGTGTCTCGATAGTTGAACGCGCCTTCGGCCCCCAGTTCGAGCGCATGGCTGGCGGCCTGCCATTTGAACTGGCCACGGATGATGCGCTCACCCCCGCGGGTAGAGCGGTCCTGGGTGCGTGTCAGAAAGGACGACGGAAACGTCTGGATCTCAAAGCGGTCGTGCTGGTCGACGCTGGAGTTCGACACCAGGGTGATCAGCTTGATGGACGCGCCCGACCCGAGCCGGTGTTCCCAATCGCCGCCGAATTCGACGGTGTAGTTGCGATCATAGTCTGTGTGGCCCAGCAGAAGCTGCCGAGGTGCGTTGGCCGCCGTGACTTCCGCCTGGACGATCTCGAGGTCGTTCCAGGTCGGGGCCATCTGCAGGCTGAGGTTCACGGAATCGCTGGGGCTGGGCCGCCAGCGCAGGTTCGCCGACGAGGTGAGCCCGATGTTCTGGGGCTTCTGAAGCTGAAGTCTTGAGCCGGTCGGTGCCGCGGCGGCCCCGCTGGTGAGCCGTTCCTGGACAACGCCGCGACCCAGCAGGTTCGGCGACTGGAGATCAACCGCAAGCGTCGCATTCGGCGCCAGGGTGAAGGTCCTCGACACCTGGGCCACCCAGCCGACCCTGTTGGAGTACTGGATGTGGCGCGCGCCCACCGTGTAGGTCGTGCGATCATCCTGGCGGGTCGCCTGGTTGACGATGACATTGACGATCTGGGATTGGCCCCGGACATCGACGGAGGCGTCGCTGCCGGACAACAGGTCGATCCGGACCACGCTGCTGGCCGGGATGCGCTTCAGAAGGTCGCTGCTGAGGGTCTTCGTGCTCGGCCGCTCACCGTTGATCAGCAGGTTGCCGGCGGTGGCACCGAACCCGCGCCGATCATCGCCGTCACGGAGTTCGAACCCCGGCACCCGTCCCACCATGTCCGCGGCCGTCACCGGATTGTAGGGCCTGAAGAACGCCGCCGGGAAGGTCGAGGCTCCCGATGCAGGCGCAGGTGGCGTCAGCGACGGCGCCGCCTGCGCCACCGTGGCAAGGCCCAGCATCAGCGCCGCAAGGGGGAGCGTCTGGCGGCGCGCTCTCGACACGGGTTCCCGAGCCTTCATGGTGTTTCCGTCCCCGTGAGTCTAATTTTTGTACTCGCAGATTGAGCGGCGGCCAGGATCGGGTCAATGTCTTTCGTGGATCGGATGAAGGTGAACGCGATGCGGTGGAACGACCTCGACGCCGACCCCTGTCCCGTGGCCCGCACCATGGCCGTGATGGGGGACCGTTGGACGGTGCTCATCCTGCGGGACTGCCTGCGGGGGGTGAGCCGCTTTGACGACTTCTGCGAGCGGCTGGGCTGCAGCCGCACGACGGTGTCGGACCGGCTCGCGCACCTGGTGTCGTGCGGTGTGCTGGAGACCGTGGCCTACCAGTCGCATCCGCCGCGCCACGACTACCGCCTGACCGAATCCGGTCGCGCCCTGGGCGGGGTGGTCATGCTCATGGCCCAGTGGGGGGAGACCTGGAGGCCGCGACCGGACGGCCGGCGTCTCCAGCGGCGCCACTTGGCCTGTGGCTGTCAGTTTCAGCCCGTCCTCGCCTGTTCCGAATGCGGCGAGGGCCTGGCGCCTGGCAGCGTCGAGTATGTCGACAGGGCTGCACAGAGCTAGGATCAGCGGCCGCCGCGTCCAGGCTTCAGATCAAGGATCAGCCACTTCCAGCCGCGCCGTCCGCTATTTCCCAGTCGCCACGCGCTGCGCCTCGACCATGGCCGCCACGTCGGCCAACAACGCCTTGGCGTCATAGACGATGCCGTCCTTGACCGTGTAGCGCACGCCGCCGGTCATGCCCGTCTGGCCGGTCGCCTCGTCGAACTTCATCCGCCCGGTCCCGTACAGCACCTTGAAATTGGCCAGCGGGTTCTCGGGCACGATCACCAGGTCGGCCAGCTTGCCCGGCGCGACCTCGCCCATCGGCGGGGCCTCGCCCTTAGGATCGTAGAGCGTCATGGCGCCGTTCAGCGTGGCCGAGCGGACCACTTCCAGCGGCGTCAGCCCGGCTTCCTGCAGGAGTTCGAGCTCCTGAATGTAGCCGAAGCCGTAGAGGTTGAAGATGAAGCCGGAGTCCGAGCCCGTCGTCACCCGCCCGCCGATCTTCTGGTAGTCATGGATCAGCTGCATGTAGCGCTCGAAGAAGCGGCGCCAGGTGACCTCGTCCTGTGTCGTCCAGTCGAAGAAGAACGAGCCGTGGTGCGCGTGGCTCGGCTGATAGAAGGCCCAGAGCGAGGGCAGGGTGTAGGGCTTGTGCCAGTCGGCGTTGCGGGCCCGCATCAGGTCGCGGCCGGCCGAATAGATGGTGAAGGTCGGATCGAAGGTCACGCGGTTGGCCTTCTGGGCCTGCAGATAGTCCCACCAATCCTTCGAGCCGGGCTCGACCGTCTGGTCCCAGATCGCCGCGGCCTGACCAAAGCGGTCCTCCTCGTTGGCGTAGTTGTAGTCGGTGGGGAAGGCCTGGATCTGGTGGTCCTTCAGGATCGACTCGAAGTGGCCGTAGTAGTGGGTGACCGTGCCCAGCCCGAGGGCTCCGGCCTGCCGGGCGTTCATCCGCGCGACGCCGGGCTGGCTCAGGTGGGCCACGGTGCCGATATGCTGGATTTTCGCCTCATCCAGCATAGCGGCCATGATCTCGGGCCGCTCGAAGTTGAAGAACTTGATCCCGTCGACGCCGTTCTTGGCGGCCCAGCGGACGAAGGCGCGCCCTTGCTCCGGCGTGTTGCAGGGACCCTTGCCCCAGCTCGAGCAAGGGGTCGTGTAGTTGAAGATCCGCGGGGCGACGATCTGGTTGCGGGCGCTGCGCGTCTTCTCGCTGACGACCAGCGCATTGTCGTCCCACACCAGCGGCACGGTGCGCACGGTGGTCACCCCGTGCGCCAGCCACAGCTTGTAGACATAGGTCAGGTCGGCCGCCTTGTCGGGCGTCCCGCCATGGGTGTGCATGTCGACAAAGCCGGGCAGCACATATTGGCCCGTGGCGTCGATCACCTGGTCGGCGGCGGGCAGGGGCTTGGGCGGCGCGCCCACCTGCCCAGGCCGAGCGCTCTCGCGGATCTCGGCGATCAGGTTGTCGTGGATGATGATGTCCACCGGCCCGACCGGGGGCGCGCCGGTCCCGTCGATCAGCGTCCCGCCGTGGATGATCAGGGTCTTGAAGGGGCCCTGGCCCTCACCGGTCTTGCGATCCGGGGCAGGGTTCATCCCGCCCGCCGCAGCGCCCATCGGCAGGGTCAGCAGCGCCGCCGCCACCGCCACCATCTTCCAGATTCTCATACTGTCTTCCCCGCCCCTGGTTGGGCGGATCATACGCGGGCGCGCCGCCAGTCCAAGTCGCCTGAGCGCTCGAACAGTCAGGATCGTCCGCGGCGCACCGGATCGGTGTCGCGTCGTTCGCCGCGGAGACATGCCTGCCGCCCGCCTATTTCGGCTTAGGAGTCTTGAGCGGCTTCCAGGCCAGGGTCGCGTCGTCCGGCAGGGCGGGGAAGGCGGCGTGGGGCTCGGCCTGGTACCAGTAGGCGACCGATGAGAACCCGTCGTCCAGAGGCAGGTAGCGGACCGGCGGCCCCTGCCAGCCCAGGGCCTGGATGGTCACCTTCAGGTCGGACTTGAACCGCACCGGGTCCAGGATGTGCCAGCGGTACTCACCGATCCGGCGCTCGCGGTCCTTCATGTAGTACTCGGTCCACATGTCGGTCTTGTTGTAGACGTGGAAGCCCGCATAGAGGCTCGAGAAGTCGACCTCCTGCAGCTTCTTCTGGGCGTCGGGCCGGCGATAGCCGTACGAGCCGAGGAAATAGTCCTCCTCGCCGGTGGTGTTGATGGTGGGGTGGTCGGTGTCGCCGTCCATGTAGAACTTCACCTCGCCCTCGCCCCACCAGCCGGGGCTGAAGGCCGAGTGGGTCAGGTAGGTGCCGACATAGTGGCCCTGGCCCTTCACCCCATCGAGGATCGTGAAGTCGGTCTTGGGTTTCAGCCGGTCGACCATGCGGAACTGCGCATGCAGGTAGGCGGCGTCCTTGGGCACCGGCTGAAGCGCGTAGTTGATCTGGTAGTAGATCGGCACCGGGGCCTTGCCGCGGTTCTCGATCTCGATACGGAACTTCTTGCGGAAGGGCATCTGCCAGAAGCTGTTGAGCCCGCTGCCGGAATTCACCGCCACGACGGCGGAATCGATCACCGGCGCGGCGTCACGCCCAAAGCCGGCGGCGAAGAAGTCCCCGACCGGAACCTCCACCGAGGGCGTGCTCTCGCCGTCCCAGTAGATGCGCAGGATGTACGAGCGGTAGTCCGGTTGGCCGAGCGTCATCCAGATGTGATTGATCACGCCAGGGCCTTCGGCTTCGCCAAGGGTCAGCCGATTGCCCGGGAAGATGATCACATAGGGGTTCACCTTCCAGCCCGTGCCCAGGTCCTGGGCGGCGTCGCGGGCGCTGCCCTTTTCGACCGGGACCCGCGCGCCCTGGGCCTTGCCGCCGGTCACGTTCTCCGGGCTGATCGAGCGGCTGACGGCGTCGCTCATCCGGTAGAGCTCGCCGACCCCTGGAGCAGGCGCGGCGCTCGCCGCCCCGCCAAAGGTTATGGCCGCCAGTGCGGCCCCGACGATCCTGGCGATCGCGCGCATGGGTCTTCCTCCCTTGATCCGGTGATCGGCGGTTGGCTCCGCCGCTGTGTCAGGCTTGGTCTAGATGGCGGCGACGACGTCGCGGGTCCGGGTCCAGACCATGTCGCGGAAGTCCGGAGCGTCGACGTAGAAGGCGTCCAGGATGTCGCGCTTGATCTGCATACCCTGGGCGCCTGCGAAGTCGCCGAACTGGTGCAGCCAATTGTCCGCCGCCATAGCGCGGCTGACCTTTTCCCCAGGCAGGGTGCCGAACTCCAGGGTCACTGACAGGACTTCGGCGGCTGGGAACATGCCTTCCAGGTGCGGCCCCATGGTGCCGGTCGACAGGATCGACGGGTCATCCGCCGGCGGCGACAGGGCGATGTCGCCCCACATCCGCCGCGCCCGCTGGATGCGGGACTGGCTGTCGGCGCCATAGGTCATCAGCAAGCCCTCGCCGCGGCGACCGAGACCGGTGTGCAGGTCCAGGTGAACGGCGCGCGTGCGGCCTTGCATGGCCTCGGCCCAGATCCGCTCGATGGTGCGGCGCGACCATGCCGGCCCCGACCCGCCGTACTGCATGCCGCCCGGATAGACGTACTGGCCGCCGCTCACCGCCTTGAAGAGCTGGAACGGGCCGAGACGTTGGCCGGCCTCGCGGGCGGCGGCCTCCAGTTCGGCCACATGGGCGTCGTTCCAGACCTTGGGGTTCAGGATCTCCTTGAACGCCTCATAGCCCTCATTGACGGGCAGGGGCTTTTCGAAGTCGATGAAGTTGCGGTTGAGATCGATGTTGTCCTCGTTGACCCGCCGGTGCCAGGCGAAGCCAAACGGATTGACCGCATGGACCAGCACCACGCGCCGGTCCTTCAGCAGCGGCGCCAGCACCCCTTCGCGGAGCAGGCGGGTCTGGAGTTCGGAGCCCAGATAGCCCTCGATGCCGTGCAGGCCCGAGGTGATGCAGACCAGTTCCTCCGCGTCGGCCGGCCCGGCGCTGGCCACATGGGTTCCGATCACGCCACCGGTCGGTCCGGCCTGCGGATGCGGGTGGAAGGCCAGGACGAAGCCTGCGTCCCCGGCTGCGGCCAGGAAGGCGTCGCGGGTGGCGTCGTGGCGCGCGGCCATGGTTTTCAGGTCGAGCATCGGCGGATTCCTCAGGCTTGCAGGACGACGGTGGGGCGGACCGCGTAGCGTTCGACGGCGGCCATATCGAGCTCCACACCCCAGCCCGGCCCCTCGGGCAGGTGGACGAAGCCGTCGCGATAGATCAGCGGGGACTGCAGCAGGTCGTGCTCCAGCATGACCTGGCCGAACAGCTCCATGTCGTAGCGCAGGGATGGCGCATAGGCCGCGCCCAGGTGCACCTGCCACACCGACCCCAGACCGCTGGGCTGGTTGTGAATGACGACGCCCAGGCCGTGCTGCTCAGCGAAGTGGATGGCTCGGGTGGCCGCGGTCAGGCCGCCGGGACGTTCGCCGTTGATGCCGATGGCCCCGATGCCGCCCAGGGCGTGCAGCTCGAACAGTTCGCCCAGGGAGAAGCACCCCTCATGGGCCATGATCGGCACGCTGACCCGCGACTGGACGGTGGCCATGGCGGTGGGAATCCCAGCCTTGGTCGGCTGCTCAACCAGCTGCAGGCCGTAGGGGATGATGGCGTTGATCGCCTCGACCGCCTCGAACGGATCGTAGGCCTGGTTGTAGTCGACGCGCAGCTTGGCGTGGGGGCCTACCGCCTCCCGGACCGCCTTCATGATGCGGGCGTCCTCGACGGCCCCGCGGCCGAGCTTGATCCGGAAGGTCTTGCTGCCCCGCTCCTGCCAGTGCCGGACCAGGCCCACGGTCATGTCGAGGTCGTCCAGCAAAGGGATCAGGGCGCACAGCGGCAGGCGGTCGACCTGCGCCCCGCCCAGCATGTCGGCCACGGAGCGGCCGGCGATCCGGGCCTTCAGCTCCCAGCAGGCGCTGTCCAGCAGGCCCTTGGCGATCTCGTTGCGATTGATGTTGTTGGTCAGCCGGGCGGCCATCCGCTGGGTGTTGAAAGCGGACTCGCCCAGGACATAGCGCGCCATGTCCGAGACGATGGAGTCGACGATCCCCTTGGGCGAGACCCCGGCTTCCGGAAGCCAGACGAACACCTCGGAACAGCCCACATGGCCGTCGGCGCTGAACAGGCGGCAGATCACGAAGTCGCCGCCCAGCCAGGGCTCCTCCGCGGCGATGGCCATGCCCAGGCCGTTGCCCGATCCGCCCATCACGGCGCGGACCTCTTCCTTGAACGGAATGGCCACCTCGGTGAGCTCGATACGGACGATGGTGTCCAGCGCCATGGGATCCTCCCCGGTGTCTTGACGCCCTGACTTGCGCAGGACCTGGGGAGCAGCATAATTTTCGTTACAGGCTTTGAAAGAAAGTAATGATCATTACAGAAAAAGTCTCCGACCTGATCCTGGCCCGGCGGGAGACCCTTACGCCGACCGAGCGTCGGCTGGGCCAGCTGGTCTGTGACGATCCGGAGGCCGTCGCCTTTGGCACCACGGCCTCGGTGGCGCGGGCGGCGGACACCTCTGCGCCCAGTGTGGTGCGCTTCGGCATGAAACTGGGATTTCAGGGCTTCCTGGACATGCAGGCGGCAATCCGCCGGGACCTGTCGGGCCGCATCTCCTCGTCCTACCGCCGCGCGATCGAGCCGGGGACGTCGGGCGAACTGAACGTCTGGCTGGAGGTGGAAAGCCTCAATGTCCGCGAGACCCTGGCGGAGGCTTGGCCCAAGGCCGAGACCGCCGCTGGCTGGCTGGCCGATCCGGGGCGGCGGGTCTTCATCCTGGCCGCGGAACAGTGGGCTGGGCCGGGCCGAACCTTCGCCGACTTCCTGCAATTGTTGCGCGGCCGGGTGCAGCGGCTGAGCGGCACGCCGTTCCGGGTCACCAGCCAGCTCGGCGCGGCGCGGGCCGAGGACGTGATCGTCACCATGGACGCCCAGCGCAACGAACGTTGGGTGATGGAGACCCACGCCTTGGCCCGGCGGCTGGGCCTGAAGGCGATTACGATCACCGACAGTCCGTTCAACCCCATCGCCATGGACAGCGACCTTCACTTCCGGGTCTGGCGCGCCACGGCCGGAATGTTCGAGAGCAAGACCGGGGTCATGGCGCTGGTGAGCCTGCTGCTCGACGCCACCGGCCGGGCCATGGGCGAGTCCGCCGTGCGCAGCCTGGCCCGGGCCGAGGAGCTATGGACCGAAGGCGGCGCGCTGAAGGGCGATCTGGCGCCCTAGCGAGCTGGGACCAGGCTGGTGACCGCCTCCTGGGTGTCGAGCTGAGCCTTGCGGAAGGCGGTTCGCGGGGCGCTCTCGGAGCCGAACTCGTAGAGCGTGTCGCTTGAGGCCTGATAGGCGGGCCAGGGGCCGGCGCCGCCGCAGGTGGGCGGGCCACCCTTCACGAAGCTCAGCCAGCAGCCGTGCATCAGCTCCGCCATGGCTCGGTCCTCCGGGCTGATGAAGCGATCCGGCGTAGCCCCGAAGTCCTTGAAGACGAACTCGATCTCGGCGGCGTGATAGGCCGTCTTCGTGATCGGCCGGTAGCGGCTGGTCACATAGGAGAAGTGGTAGAGCCAGGCCGGCGCGCCCTCCGACGCTTGCCGCGCCACCCAGCGGGCCGGGGCCGCGAACACCCGGTCGGTATAGTCCGCGCGCACCAGCGCCTCCTCGCCCCGCGCGGCCTCATCTGCGTAGGCTGCGCGCACCTTGGCCGGTACGGCCGCCGACATGGCGGGTTGATAGGGACCCATCAGGATGTCCTCGCCGGAATTGGTCCCGATCATCAGCGGGACATCCGGAACGTGGCGGCGGAGGAAGGCCTCCGTCGGAGTCTCCTTCAGGAACACCCCGTCAACGAACGGGGCGTAGGCGCCGCCGACCTTGTCCAGCACCGTCTGGGCCGGCAGCGCGCGAAGGGCTGCGAGACTGGGCGCGGTCAGGCCGAGCGCGGCTTCAGCGCCGACCGCGGTGGCCTCGCGGTCGGCGAGGGTCTCCTTCGGATACCAGCCGCCGCCGGACTGGACGATGGCGCGGCGATAGAGGCCGCGGGCGGCCGGCGTCGCCATCAGGAACTGAACGCTCATGGCTCCGGCGCTTTCACCCGCCACGGTGACCTGCTTCGGGTCGCCGCCGAAAGCGCGGATGTTGCGCTTTACCCAGTCCAGCGCCGCCACCTGGTCCATCAACCCGTAGTTCCCCACTGGCCCGCCGTGCGCCGCCTTCGTGAGGGCCGGATGGGCGAAGGAGCCGAAGGGGCCCAGCCGATAGTTGATGGACACCACCACCACGCCGTCGCGGGCGAAGGCCTCGCCGGAGGTGACATAGCCCGCGCCGGTCTTGTGCGAGCCGCCATGGATCCAGACGAGGACCGGCGCGGCCTTGGCGCCCACCGGCGCCCAGACATAGGCCTGCAGGCAGTCCTCGCTGACCGGGGCCTTGACCCCGCCGCCGTTCGCCAGTCCGCCGGGCAGCAGCTTCTGCATGCAGGCGGGGCCCTGCCGCGTGGCGTCGCGCTCGCCGCTCCAGCGGACGGACCGTTCGGGCGGCGCCCAGCGCAGGTCGCCGACAGGCGGGGCGGCGTAGGGCACGGCCTGGAAGCTCGCGACCCCATCGCGGGCATCCCCGACCAGCACGCCGCTTTCCACCTTGACCCGAACGGGTTCGGCCGCGGCGTTGGTGGCGGCAAGGCTCAGGGCCGCCGCCAGGATCAGGTTTTTCATGGTTCCCCCCATCTTCCCCTGAAGGGGAATAGTCTCGTTGTCGGCGGCTCAGGCGGCCGCGAGGCCTCCCAGGGCCTGGCGCGCGGTGGCCAGGGCCTGGCCCAGGATCATCCCCTTCCAGTCAGGTCGGTCGCCGAAGAAGGCGGCGCGGATCTCGGCCTTGATGGCCGCGGCGTCCGGCCCCAGCGGGTCGCCATGCATGTGCAGCCAGTTGTCGGCGCGGATAGCGTTCAGGACCTTGGGACCGGGCAGGGTGCCGAATTCCAGGGCCACGCAGGCCGTCTCGGCGTGGCCGAGCAGAGCCGGCACGCCCTCCAGCGTATCGCCGCTGACCTTGGAGATCGCCGCCTCGCCCTTGGCCATTGAGGTGATCGCGGCGCCGAACCAGTTCCGCGCCCGCTCATAGGCCGGGTCCCCCGGACCCTCGACGATGATGGGCTCGCCATAGCCCCAGGGGCCGAGCCCGGTATGGAAGTCGATCACCGCCACCCGCCGCGCCCGGGCCAGCCGGTCGCTCAGCAGGTCCGTCAGGGTGCGCCGCGCCCAGACGGGCGCATCGCCGCCATAGAAGATGCCCTTCGGATCGACGTACTGGCCGCCGCTCGCCGCCTCGGCCAGGGCCGCCGCGCCGTGCTCCCGCCCATAGTCAGCCAGGGCGGCGCGGGTCGCGGCCTGGGTCTCCGCAGACCAGTCGGTGGGGCTCAGCACGGCGGCCAGGGCCTCATAGCCCAGATTGCGCGGGCGCTCGGCCGCGAAGTCGATCCAGTTGCGGTTGAGGTCGACATTCTCCTCGGTCATCCGCCGCAGCCAGGCGAAGCCATGCGGATTGACCGCGTGGACATGCATGACGGCGACGCCGGCCGGCAGGTCGCGACCTTCGCCCCGCCGCAGCCAGTCCACCTGGGCGCCGGAGCCACAGAACCCCTCGACGCCGTGGACGGCGCTGAAGGTCACCAGCACGCGCTGGGCCTCGCGCGCGCCGATCCAGGCGACGTCGACAGCCAGGGCCTCACCCTTGGGTCCGGTCAGGGGATGGGGGATCTGCTGGGTCTGCGCCCCGGCGTCGGTGGCCGCGGCCCGGAACTTGTCGCGCGCCTCGGCGTAGTCGGCGCTGAAGCTGTCGAGGCTGTCCACTACGCCCATCCCAGGAACGCGGCGATATCGTCCAGGCAGGCGGCCGCTTCGGGCAGGTCGGGGCTGAACATGAAGCTGTGCCACATGCCGTCCCAGACCCGCAGGTCCACCTCGACCCCGCCGCGCCGCATGGCCCAGTACAGCCGGACGCACGGGCTCAGCAGCACGTCGCGAGTGCCGGTGACGATGAGGCTGGGCGGATAGCCCGGCGCATAGGTCGCCCGCGACGGGGATAGCCGCGGGTCTTCCGGGTCGGCGCCGCCGACATAGGCGGCGAGCGCCTTGTCGAGCTGATCGGTCCAGGTCAGCACCGGGTCGCGGCCGTCATTGGCCTCCAGGCTGTCGCCGATGGCCTTCATGTCGGCGCCCGGCGTCAGCAGGATCGCCGCGTCCGGCATGTCCAGTCCTTCGGCCTGGGCGCTGGACAGCATGGCGGCGGCCAGGGTCGCGCCAGCCGACATGCCCACCACCGCCAGCCCCTTGGCGCCGCCGCCCCAAGCCAGCTCGCGATAGACGTCCTCGCAATCCTCCAGGCCGGCCGGGAAAGGATGCTCCGGCGCCAGGCGGTACTCCACGGAAAGCACTTCCACACCAAACCGGCGAGCCAGCAGCATGGCGCCGGTGTCGTGGGCTTCGCCGAAGGCGAAGGCTCCGCCATGCAGGTACAGGATGCGGCGGTCCTGCGCGTGACCCTCCTTGGGACGGACCCTGACCACGGGGATCTCGGCGATCTCGATCCGCTCCACCTCGACCCCGAACCTGGCCTGCAGGTCGGCCTTGCGCTGGGCGCCCATGGCGCGGCCCATCTCGCGGATCTGAGCGGCGATCGCCGGTGTCAGGTCCATCCCTGCCAGCCGCGCCGGCGTCTCCTGCGCCAGCTGGGCCAGGGCTTCGGGGCTGAGAAACGCGGCTGCGCCGACATCGGCGACGGGGGTCAGTCGGGTCATGACGGATCCTGCTGGGTGGAGGGTGAGAGGCTGCGCCAGACCCCCAGGGCGATGGCGACATCCTGGACGCCGAGCCCGGTGAGGTCGGCCACCGCAGAGGCGTCCGGCGACAGGGTCGGGCCGTCAGGCAGGAGGGCGCCGATCTCGATGACCTGCTCGGCGGCCAGGCCCTCTTGCCGAGCCCAGGCGCATTCGCCGTGATCCAGGGCCTGGCTGCGGCTGTCGGCGAGCACCAGGTCCGCCCCTGCGACCACGCCTGGCCCCAGTTCCCGCTTGCCGGGCGCATCGGCGCCAACCGCGACGATCCGATAGCCGGGGCGCAGCATGTCGCGCAGGAGCACCGGCTCGCGGGCCGGCGTCGTGGTGACAATCAGGTCCGCCCTGTGGCCAAGCTCTGTGAGGTCCGGGGCTTGTTCCGCAGCGAACCCCTGGCCCTGCAGCCGGCGGCAGAGCTCATCGGCGGCTTCCGCGCGCCGGGCCCAGACCAGGATGCGCCCGGCGCCGACCTGGCGTGAGATCCAGGCGGCCTGCAACTCGGCCTGAACCCCGGCGCCCACCACGCCCAGGGTCGGCGCGCGCCAGGTGGGGTCGGCGATCACTCGGGCGGCGACGGCGCCAGCCATGGCGGTGCGCAGATCGGTCAGCTCGCCGTCGTCCTGCAGCAGGGCCAGCGGCGCGCCGGTACGGGCGTTGACCACCAGCATCAGACCGGACCCCGGCGGCAGGCCCTGGCGCGGATTGTCGTAGAAGGTCGAGGCCAGCTTCACCACGAAGGCGTCATCGCCCTTGAGCCAGGCGCTCTTGATGTGGGTGTCGCCCGGCGGGTCGGTGAATCCCAGGTGGCCGACCGCCGCCTGTTGGGCCTCGCCGCGGGCGTAGCGCCGCATGGCCTGGGCGACGGCGGCCAGGCTCGCCTCCGGGTCGAGGACCGCCCGGATCTCATCGCGGCTGACGACCTTCACGCCTCTGCCCGCAGGGCGGCCAGTTCGCCGTAGAGCGTGGCCCGGCTGACGCCCAGCAGGCGCGCCACATAGGCCGGAGCACGGCGGGCCTCGAAGGCGCCCCTGCGCTGCAACTCGGCGATCAGCGCCCGACGCTGGGCGCGGTCCAGGCGGTCGAGAACCAGGCCGCGCTCGGCGGTCCAGGCGGCGACCAGGCGGTTCACGCTCTCATGCCAGTCGGCCGCGAACAGCGAGGCCACCTCGCCCTGGGGGGCAGCCGGAGCGAGAAAGGCGTCCAGCGCCCGGCGCACGGCGTCCAGGCCCGAGACATCGGTGTTGAGGCACAAAAGGCCGAGGGGCGCGCCGGCCCCGTCGCGCAGGACAATCGACACGCACTTCATGCGCCGGCCGTCCCAGTTGATCTTTTCATAGGGGCCGATCACCCGGCTCGACGCATCCCAGGCGAAGCCCTCCAGCAGCGACGGATCGCCGGGCCCCCGCTGCGACATCGGATTGGCGATATGGGCCACGCAGCCGGTCGCCAGATCATGCACCACCGCCTCGACATGGGGGGCATGCAGCGCCGCCAGGCCGTCGGCCACGGCGAAGAAGGGCGTCAGGCCAGGTGTATGGGTCTGAAAGTCGTCAGGCGGCGTCATGATCGCTCCGGGTGAGGGGCCGTGGTCGATCAGGCTTTGGCGGGCGGGCGCAGGTAGATGGACTGGCGCGGGCGGGCCAGCACCCGGCGCAGCATCGGCTCGAAGGCCTCCAGGGGCATCGAGTCATAGGCCGGATCGAAGCTATTCTGGTCGTAGCGGTGGCAGAATTCCGCACAGTGCTCGAAGTGTGGATGGCCCCGGTACTGTTCTCGAAGGTCCCGATCCAGACCCAGGTGGTGGAAGAAGTAGTAGCCCTGGAAAACGCCGTGCTTGTCGAGCATCCAGTGGTTCGCCTCGCTGACGAACGGCTTGAGGATCACCGCGCCGATCTCGGCGTGGTTGGCCGGCCCCATCAGGTCGCCGATGTCGTGCATCAGGGCGCAGACGACGTATTCCTCGTCGCGGCCGTCACGGAACGCCCGCGTGGCGGTCTGCAGGCTGTGTTCCAAGCGATTGACCGCGTAGCCGTCCAGGCCGCCTTCGAGCATCCGCAGCTGACCAAGCAGCCGGTCTGGCAGTTCGCGGCGGAACTCGCCGGCCAACCTGGAGATCTCATGCCACTGTTCCGCCGTGCCCTCGGTCATGGCGTGGAAGCTGGTCTTCGTTTCAGTGTGGTGGTCGGTCATGCTGCTTCCCCCTGGCGCGCTTCGGCGGCCGATCCTAGGGTCCGTTGACAAAGATTCCAATCTGGAATTATGCGTCCAACATCTGATCGGCGGGCGAGGGGCGGATGAGCGAGACCAGGACCGATCTGTCAGCCCTGCTGAAGGCGATCGAGGCCGCCGAGGTTGCGGTGCGCGAGCTGTTTCCGCCGACGCCGCTTGAGCACAGCCCGGTCCTGTCTGAGCAGCTTGGCTGCGAGGTCCTGCTGAAGTGCGAGCATCTGGCGCCAACTGGGTCGTTCAAGATCCGCGGGGCGCTCAACAAGATCCGCCTGCTGACGGATGACCAGCGTCGCCGCGGCGTCGTAACCGCCTCCACCGGCAATCACGGCCAGGGCGTCGCGCTGGCGGCGGCGCGGGCGGGTGTGGCCGCGACAGTCTACGCCTCGACGGAGGCTTCTCCCGCCAAGCTGGCGGCGATCCGCGCCCGGGGCGCCGAACTGGTGCTGCTGGAGGCCGACTCCCTTGCCGTGGAGCTCGAGGCCCGCCGCGTCGCCGAGGCCAGCGGCCGCGTCTATATCTCGCCCTATAACGACCTCGACGTGATCGCCGGCCAGGGGACCATCGGCCTTGAGCTGTGTCGTCAGGCCAAAGATCTGGATGCGGTGTTCGTGGGCACCGGCGGGGGCGGCCTGGTCTCGGGCATCGGCGCCGCGCTTCGGGTGTTGTCCCCTTGCACTCGCGTCGCCGCCTGCTGGCCCCGCAACTCGGCGGCCCTGCTTCGGGCCATGGAGGCAGGCCAGGTGGTGGACTACGCGGAACTACCCACCCTGTCCGACGCCACTGCCGGCGCGGTTGAGCCCGACGCCGTCACCATCCCGCTGGCCCAACAGGTGGTGGATGACGCCTTCGAGGTGGAGGAGGCCGACATCGCCCGGGCCCTGCGGGACCTGGCGGCCTCCGATCACTGGATCGTTGAAGGCTCCGCCGCCCTGGCCCTGGCCGGGCTCGCCGTGAACCGCGAGCGGTTCCATGGCGGGCGCGTCGCAGTCATCCTCTGCGGCCGCAACATCGCCATTGAGCGGTTCCTTGGCGCCATCGGGTCAGACGTCTCCGCATAGGAGGCGTTTGCTGCATGCCAGAGCGGGGGGCGGCGGGCGTAACGGCTGGCGTCGTCACGGGGCATCCTCAAGTCGTCTGCGCAGCGGAGGTGCTTGGGGATCGCGCAGTTGGGGACGTGGACCTTGCGATCCTCCGCGCCTAACCGAGAATAGCGAAAACACACCAAAGATGCGATTCACGCCAATATCTGCGGGGGGCGTGCGCCGGCCCGTGGTCTAGGCTGGGTCGTGGCAGCAGGCGCAGAGCTTGTTGCCCTCAGGATCGCGGACATAGGCCCCGTAGTAGTTGGGGTGGTAGTGGGGGCGCAGGCCTGGCGGACCGTCGCATTCGCCGCCATGGGCCAAGGCCGTGGCATAGAAGCTGTCCACCGCGGCCCGATCCTTGGCGAGCAGCGCGACCATCTGCCCGTTCCCTGGCTGGGCTGGCTCGCCATTGAATGCGACGCCGATCAGGAACAGAGGGCGCTCCTGGTCGGAGGGCTGCCACCCGGCCCATGGGCGGCTTTCGTCGATGAAGCGGGGGCGCCACCCCAAGGCCGCCATGGCGGCTGAATAGAAGCGCAGGGCGGATGGGAAATCCCGAACGCCGATATGGACATGCGACAACATCTCATCACCTCACTCTTCGCCGACAAGCGGTGCGGGCGCTAGGGTTGGCGCCTAAGGCTTCAATCTTCGATGGCCTCAGGGCGGGCCAGGATAAGCTTCGGCGGCGGGTCCTGCAGGGCATCGATCGCATTGTCCCAGACATCGACCGCGTGGATGGCGTCTAGGAGCTTGGGATTCTGCTCCAGGATGCCGAGCACCCGAGGCATGAGCGCCTGGACATTCGTCCAGCCCACGGTGAAGCGGACGCCCTGGTTGTACATCGCCCCGAGGGGCACGGGGGCGGATCCATGGAAGAGGCCGCAGCTGGTGCAGCGGCCGTATTTCGCTGTGGAGCGCAGCGCCGTGCTCAACCACGCTCCGGACGGATCCCCGCTCGTGTCAGCCGTCACATAGTAGCTGCCGTGCTGCGCCGGAGCGTTCTCCACTTCGATAGCCCGGGCTCCGAGGAGCTCAGCAATCCTTAGACGTTCCGGGTCGGTATCAAGGTAGTCCACCTGCTCAGAGCCCAAGGCCTTGGCCAGGGCGGCGGCGTACAAGCTGACGGACGGCGCGCGGCCGCCGCCTGCGACGATGAGGACTGGCGCGCCAGGCTCTTCGTCGAGCCCGTCTGCGACACACCTGAAGGCGTCCGACAGGTTGTCGCCTGCGCTCGCGGCGACCGTCGCCGGCACTCCAACGGGTAGGCGCATCATCATGTAGTTGGCGTAGGGCACACGGACGAGGTCGCTTAGAGCTCCGCCCCAGTCGCCAAACACCCCGAACCCGAAGGCGGCTTTAGCGTCGATGGTCGTGCAGGCGGCCGGGAAGCCGCGACGACAGGCATGGCAGGTTCCGCAGGCGATGATGAAGGCGACCACAACACGGTCGCCGGGGGCGAAGCCAGTCACCTCGTCGCCGACGCTGACAATGTCAGCGACGAATTCGTGGCCAAAGCAGAAGGGCTTTCGGAGGGGAAACTGACCCTGGAGATAGAGAACATCGGCGTCACAGATCGAAACGGCGACGGGGCGCACCAGAGCGTCTGTCGGGGCGCGCAGCTCAGGGAGAGGTCCCTCCCGCCACGCCAAGGTCTTCGGATCCGAGACGATCAACTCTTGCACGATGGGGCTCCTAGGCGGGGGAAGGGCGCATGCCCACCGCCAGACAGTCTTCGCTAGATGGATGGACTGACAGTGGCGGGTTCGACATTCATCGTGGTGTTTTCGCCACGGAGGCCGAGGAGCGCCTGCCTTAAGCTGTCGGGCTGGGGGGATCGCCGAGGATGTGGTTGCGCGTCGCCGCCAGAATCTCCTCGGACAACTCCGGGATATTGCAGGCACGGGCGAGCACCAGAGCGCCTACGAGACTGGACAGCGTCGCCAAGGCCGCTTGGCGCGAGGCCGGAGTGCGCCCCTCAGCTGGCCGATCTAGACGCGTCGCGTAAGCCTCGATGGCTTGGGTGAAGATGTCTCGAACGGGCTCGGCTTCGCGCCGCGCTTCGCCGGCGAGGGCCGGCAACAGGCATCCGGTCGCCACTTCATCTCGATGGCGAGGAGAGAGATAGGCGCGAATGAACGCCGCCTGAGGGTTTTCGGCCTGGCTGAGATAGTCGTCCCAAAAGCCAAGCGTGTCGTGCAGAGCCGCGGCGCAAGCCTCCTGCACAAGTTCCGCCTTCGAGCCGAACTGTTTGTAGAAACCGCCATGAGTCAGGCCGACCTCGGCCATGAGCTCCCCGATCGGTGTGCCGTCTACGCCCTTCTCGCGGAACAGGGCGCTCGAGGTGGTGACGACACGCTGCCGGTTCTCCCGCGCTTTCTCCCGGCTCACCCGCACGACATCAACTCCCGCCAAAAAGATGTTGACCGAAATCTAAGTCCAAATAGGATTATGTGCAACATCTATTGGCCTCGCGAGGACCCTAGGCCGATCAGCCCGGGCTCAAGAGCGACCTGAGAGTCCTTCCCAACCTGGAGACGATGCATGCCCCTGTGGAAGATTTATCACCCCGAAGGCGCCTTCTCATTCGACGATAAACATAAGATCTCGCGTGAATTGGCCGACGTTTACGGGCGAAACATGCCACGCTTCTATGTGGGGGTAGTGTTTCAGGCTGTGGCCGAGGACAGCTTCTTCATCGGCGGCGAGCCGCACCCGAAGTTCGTGCGCATCTGGGTCGATCACATCGCCCGCACCTTTGGCTCCGCCGAAATGAAAGTGCGCTTCTTGACCCGCATGAACACCATCTTTGAGCCCTACACCACTGCAAGGGGGCTCGACTGGGAGCTGCACGTCGACGAGACGCCGTTTGATCAGTGGACGGTGCAGGGCTTCTTCCCCCCGGCGGATGGTTCGCCCGACGACCTGCGTTGGCGCGAGGAGAACAAGCCCACGCCCCGCACACACCCCTGAGCCAAGGCTCGCTCCGCCGCGGATCTGCGGCGTGAGCGGGCCATTGAGGGTCTACATGACAAGGTGAGCACCATCATGGAAATCCAGCGACTGTCGGCGTTCGCAGACGGGCAGACCGGAGGCAACCCAGCCGGAGTTGTGCTTTGCGACGCGCTGCCCGCGGCCTCGCTGATGCAGGCCATAGCGGGCCAGGTGGGATACTCAGAGACGGTGTTCGCCGCCAAGGCGCAGGAGGGGTGGCGTGTGCGCTACTTCGCGCCAGGGGCAGAGGTGGCCTTCTGTGGTCACGCGACGATCGCCCTGGGCGCAGCCTTGGCCCTTCGATTTGGCGACGGCGTGTACCCGCTTCAGCTCAATGATGCGGCCATCACCGTAGAAGGCCGGAGTCTCAATCAGGGGCTTTGGGCGGCATTGCAGTCGCCGCCAACCCGCAGTGAGCCTGCGCCTGAACAAATGCTTGCCGACGCCCTGAGCCTCTTCTCACTGACGGCGGATGATTTGGATAGAGCTATCCCCCCGGGCCTCGCCAACGCCGGTGTCGATCACCTGGTGCTGGCGCTTCGACGCCATGAAGTGCTCCGGGGCATGCGGTATGGCTTCGAAGCGGGACGCGCCTTTATGGCGGCTGAAGGCATAGTCACGGTCAGCCTCCTATTTGCGGAGACGCCGAGCCTATTCCACGCCCGCAATCCGTTCCCGATTGGTGGGATTTACGAAGACTCGGCCACCGGTGCGGCCGCCGCGGCTCTGGCCGGATATCTTCGAGACCTGGGGTGGCGCCACGGCGGAGCGATCGACATCGTGCAGGGTGAGGATATGGGCGCGCGCTCCCTGCTTCACGCCGAGATCCCCGAGGCCTTTGGTTCGTCGATCCGGGTCTCTGGCATGGTACGCTTGATAGAAGTCTAGGCTGCAGGTCCCGCGGCCTACCCCGGGCGCTCCGCTTGGCGGAGAGACGGGCAGGGCCAGCTGGGCTAAGGGGCCGCTGACACCGGCCTCCCAGGCGTCACAGAACGCCTGCCTCCAGTTCGTTGAGGTAGTT
>CAZXVO010000024.1:0-28225 GCA_964643835.1 uncultured Phenylobacterium sp.
CCACCCCCGCCGCGGCCCCCGCGCCTGCGCCGGCGGAAGCGGAGATCCCGCATTGAGCCTGTCGGCCGCGCGCCCGCTCGATCCCTGGCGCTGGCTGGGCCTGACGACGCTGCAGGTCATGGCGCTGACCATCCTGTTCGGCGCGCCTTTGCGCTTCTGGGGCCTGCCGCTGCCGGAGCCCGTGTTCGCCATGGTGCCGGCCTTCGCCTGGGCGGTGATCCGGCCCTCGATGATCGCGCCCTTCGCCCTGTTGGCGCTGGGCCTGTTCATGGATCTGCTCTGGGGATCGCCGCTGGGCCTGTGGGCCCTGTCGCTGCTGGTGGCCTATGGGGCGGTGCTGTCGGGCCGCAACATGCTGGTGGGTCAGAGCCGGCCGATGATGTGGGCCTGGTTCGCCGCCGCCTGCGCCGTGGCCGAGCTGGCGGGCTTCCTGTTCACGCGGCTCGACGCGCGGGCCTCGCCCAGCCTGATCGGCCTGTTCTGGCAATTCCTCGCCACAATCCTGCTCTATCCGTTCGCGCACCGACTGATTGACCGGTTCGAGGACGCCGATGTCCGGTTCCGATAGGGGGCCCGCTGGAGCGGAGCGATGAGCGAGCCCTCAATCTTCTTCACCGAGGTCAACGAGCGCCAGGGGGTGTTCCACCGGCGCGCCTTCCTGCTGGGCGGCCTGGCCGGGACCGGACTGCTGGCCCTGGGCGCGCGCCTGGCGAACCTGCAGCTCCTAGAAGCCCAGCGCTATGAGAAGCTGTCAGCCTCCAACCAGTTTAACTTCCGCCTGGTGCCGCCGCCCCGCGGCCTGATCGTCGACCGCAGCGGCGTCGTGCTGGCGACCAACCGGCCCAATTTCCGGCTGCTGGTCGCGCGGGAAGAGCACAACGATCCCCAGGCCCTGCTGACCAGCCTGGCCCAGTTCGTGCCCCTGGATGACGCGCGGCAAAAGCGGCTGCTGGTGGATATCAAGCGCGCGCCCCGCCAGACGCCGGTGGCGGTGATGGAGGACATGACCTGGGAGCAGTTCTCGGCCATCAATGTCCGTGCGCCGGAACTGCCGGGCGTCACCGCCGACATGGGCGAGGTGCGGGTCTATCCGCACGGCGGCGCCTTTGCGCACGTCATCGGCTATGTGGCCAAGGTCAATCGCGAGGACATGACGCCCACGGGGCCGAACTCCGAGGCGATCATGCTGCACCCCGGCTTCCGGATTGGGCGCCAGGGGGTGGAGAAGGCCTTCGACCTGGAGCTCCGCGGCCGGCCCGGCGCGCGCAAGATCGAGGTGGACGCCAACGGCCGCGAGGTGCGCCAGGACTCGCAAGGCGACATCCCGGCGACGCCCGGCCAGGAGATCCAGCTGACCCTGGACGCCGACATCCAGGCCCGGGCCCTGGATGTGATGGGCGAGGAGAGCGGCGCCATCGTGGTGATGGACTGCCGGACCGGTGACCTGTTGTGCATGGTCTCGGCCCCCAGCTTCGACGCCAACCGGTTCGTGAAGGGCGTCGCGCCCGCCGACTACAAGGCGCTGTCGGAATACGAGCGCAAGCCGTTGTTGAACAAGGTGTTTGGCGGCACCTATCCCCCGGGTTCGACCTTCAAGCCGACCGTGGCGCTGGCGGCGCTGGAGAGCGGCGTCGATCCCGAACAGCGGGTGCTGTGCACGGGCGCCTGGCGGTTCGGCGGGCGCACGTGGCGCTGCTGGGAGAAGGGCGGCCACGGCTCCCAGAACATGCACGACGCCATCAAGAACTCGTGCGACATCTATTTCTACCAGACCGCCCTGCGGATCGGTCCCGACCCCATCGCCAAGGCGGCCAACGCGCTTGGCTTCGGCCAGACCTTCGACATCGGCCTGCCGGGCCAGAAGAAGGGGGTCGTGGGGTCGCGGGCGTGGAAGCGCAAGGCGGTGAAGCGCGAGCCGGTCTGGCAGCCGGGGGACTCGGTCAGCTACGGCATCGGCCAGGGCTATGTGGCGGTGAACGCCCTGCAGCTGGCGGTGATGACCGCGCGCCTGGCCAACGGCAAGAAGGCGCTCAATCCGCGGCTGATCAAGTCGGTGGGCGGGCGCGAGCTGAAGCGGGGCAATGCGGTCTCCGACCTGCCGTTCCAGCAGCCGCATCTGGACTATGTGCGCGGCGGAATGATCGCCGTGGCCAATGACGTCCGTGGCACCGCCTATCGGCAGAGCCAGCTGGGCTTGGGCGATGTGATGATGGCGGGCAAGACCGGCACGGCCCAGGTGCGCAGCTACGACAACCTGACCTCGCGCAACAGCGCCGCCTATCAGTGGAAGCTCAAGGACCACAACCTGTTCGTGGCCTTCGCGCCGGTGGATGATCCGCGCTACGCGGTGTCCGTCATCATTGAGCATGGCGGCCTAGGCGGGGCGACGGCGGCCGCGCCGCGAGCGCGGGAAGTCATGCGCGTCGCCCTGTTGAAGGACCCGGAAATCCGCGCCCGGATCGAGAAGCCGACCCCGTTGCCGGAGCTGGACCCCAACGCCACGGGGGTCGAAGGCGCCGCGCCGGATGCGCCGCTGGTCGAGACCCCGCCGCCGCCAGGAACGCCCACATGACCGTAAGCGCCCTTTCCCGTCCCGGCGAACGGGACCGGCTGATCGTCAAGTTCAGCGAGATCGACTGGCTGTTCGCCCTGGCGCTCAGCCTGATCGCCGGAGCCGGCGCCCTGATGATGTTCTCCATCGCCGGCGGCTCCTGGGAGCCCTGGGCCGGGGCGCATCTGTTCCGCTTCGGCCTGCTGGTGGTGGCGATGGTCGTGCTGGCCATGGTCGACCTGCGGGTCTGGTTCGGCATCGCCTATCCGCTCTACATCGTCGGCCTGCTGTTGCTGATCGCGGTGGAGGCGGTGGGCGACGTGCGCCTGGGCGCCCAGCGCTGGCTGTCCCTTGGCCCGTTCAGCTTCCAGCCGTCCGAGGTGATGAAGCTGGGGATCGTGCTGGCCCTGGCGCGCTTCTATCACGGGGTGTCGGCGGACGACGCCCGGCTGTCCTGGAAGCTGCTGATCCCGGCCGCCATGATCGCGGCGCCGGTGGTGCTGGTGTCGCACCAGCCGGACCTAGGCACCGCCATCCTGATCGCCCTGACCGGCCTGACCGTGGTGGTGCTGGCCGGCCTGTCCTGGAAGGTCATCGTCGCCGGGATCACGGCGGCGATCGCGGCGATCCCGCCGATGTTCTTCTTCGTGCTGCACGACTATCAGCGCAAACGGATCGAGACCCTGATCAATCCGGAGAGCGATCCGTCGGGCTCCGGCTATCACATCCTGCAGTCCAAGATCGCCCTGGGTTCGGGCGGCTTCCTCGGCAAGGGCTTTGGCCTGGGCTCGCAGAGCCAGCTGAACTTTCTGCCGGAGAAGCAGACCGACTTCATCTTCGCGACGCTTGCCGAGGAGTTCGGCTTCGTGGGCTGTGCGACCGTGCTGTTCCTGTATGGCGCGGTGATCTTCATGGCCCTGCGCACGGCAGGGGTGGCGCACTCGCACTTCGGACGGCTGTCCGCCGCCGGGGTCACGGCGACCTTTGCGCTCTATGTGCTGATCAACGGGGCGATGGTCATGGGCCTGGCGCCGGTGGTGGGGGTGCCCATGCCGCTATTGTCCTATGGCGGCACCGTGATGATGACGGTGATGATCGGCTTTGGCCTGGTCCAGGCCGTGCGCGTGCACCGCTATTCCGAGGTCACCAGCGGCAAGGGCTCCTTCCTTTAGGACAATCTTGCGGCCTCCGGCCAACCGCCCCAAGAGTTGTGAAAACGGGGAGGACGCCAATGACCGACTACAGGATGATCGACGCCGGAGCGCTGAAGATCCGCGCGGTGGTGGAAGGCGAGGGGCCCCTCGTCATCATGGTCCACGGCTTTCCGGAGAGCTGGTATTCCTGGCGCCACCAGATCGGCCCGGTGGCCGCGGCGGGCTTCACCGCCTGCGCCATCGACGTCCGCGGCTATGGCGGCTCGGACAAGCCGCATCCGGTGGACGCCTACGCCCTGGCCCCGATCATCGGCGACCTCGTGGGCGTGGCTGACGCCCTGCAGCCTGGGGCGCCGGCGATCCTGCTCGGCCATGACTGGGGCGCGCCGATCGTCTGGAACTCGGCCCTGACCCGGCCCGACAGGTTCCGCGCGGTGGGCGCCCTGTCCGTGCCGCACATGGGCGTGGCCAGCCGGTCGTTCCGCGAGATTTTCGACGCGCTCTTCACCGCCCACAACAAGTTCTTCTACCAGGCCTATTTCCAGAAGGAGGGCGTGGCGGAGGCGGAAGCCGAGGCGAACCCGCGGGACTTCCTGCGCAAGTTCTATTATGCGATCTCCGGCGACGCGCCGGTCGGCAGCTGGCCGACCAACAAGACCGCCGACGCCAAGCTGCTCGAAGGCCTGATCGACCCCGATCCGTTCCCCGCGTGGCTGACAGCGGAGGACCTGGACTACTATGTGGGCGAGTTCACCGCTTCCGGCTTCCGGGGGCCGATCAACCGCTACCGCAACCACGACCTCGACTTCGAGTGGCAGCAGGCGTTCAAGGACCGCAAGATCGAGCAGCCGGCCCTGTTTATCTCCGGCACGCGGGACCTGGCGTTCAACATGCTGGGCGGCCCTGACCCCATCCAGGTGATGCGCCAGCACGTGACCAACCTGCAGGTGGCTGAGGTGCTGGAGGGCTGTGGTCACTGGACCCAGCAGGAGCGTCCGAAGGAGGTCAATGACCTGCTGATCCCCTGGCTGAAGGCGCTGTAAGGGCGCTGTAGAAGGGGTTGCCGTCCCTGAGGGAAGGCCTGTCATCGTCCGCGCAACAAGAGATAAGCGGAGGAAGACATGACCCCAGCGGATGATCAGGCCGCCGTGAGCGCCGCCCCGCCGCCGTTCAAGCCCCTGGCCCAGAAGCCGCCCTCGGTGAACGTCGAGGCGCGGCCAGACGGCTCCTACATCGTCTCCTCCAACCACCCGCCGGCGGAAGGTCCGAAGTCCATCGCCCAGCTGCTGGCGGACCGGGCGGCGGCCCGTCCTGAGCGGCCCTATCTGTTCCAGCGCGAACCCGGCCACGGGCCGTGGCGCGGCGTGACCTATGGCGAGGCCAAGCAGGCGGCGGACTCCATCGCTCAGTGGCTGATCGACCAGGGACTGACGGCCAGGGACAGCGTGATGGTGCTGTCGGGCAACGGGCTGGACCACGCCCTGATCATGCTGGGCTGCTATACGGCCGGCGTGCCGATCGCCCCGATCAGCCCGGCCTACAGCCTGATCTCCACCGACCACGCCAAGCTGAAGCACTGCTTCGCGACGGTGAAGCCCAAGGTGGTCTACGCCCAGGACGGGGCGATGTTCGCCCGCGCCTTCGAGACCCTGAAGGCCCTGGACCCCAGCCTGCGCTTCGTCGTGTCCCAGGGCGGGGGCGAGGGGGTGCACGACATCTCCGAGCTGCTGGCCGTGACGCCGACGCCTGCGGTGGAAGCCTCGCGCGCCCGCCTGGGACACGGCGACGTCGCCAAGTACCTGTTCACCTCGGGCTCGACCGGCATGCCCAAAGGGGTGCCGCAGACGCATGGGATGATGGCGGGGGTGATCGCGGGCCAGCAGGGCCTGCGCACCGACCTGGAGGAGCAGGCCGAGCCGACCCAGTCCCTGGAGTGGATGCCCTGGAGCCACATCTCGGCGGGCAATATCAGCTTCAATGGGGTGCTTTGGGGCGGGGGAACGCTCTATCTCGACGAAGGCAAGCCGATCCCGGGGCAGTTCGAGACCACTATCAAGAACCTCTACGAGGTGTCGCCTGCGGTGTTCGGCTCGGCGCCCATCGCCTTCGGCATGCTGGCCGAGGCGATGGAGAAGGACCCGGTCCTACGGAAGTCGTTCTTCAAGAACCTGAAGTACATGGGCTATGGCGGCGCCACCCTGTCGAACGACATCTATGAGCGGATGCAGGCCCTGGCCATCGCCGAGACCGGCCACCGCATGCCGCTGACCACCATGTACGGCGCAACCGAAACCCAAGGGATCACGGTGGTGCACTGGGCGACGGAGCGGGTGGGCCTGGTGGGCCTGCCCCTGCCGGGCGTGACGCTGAAACTGGTCCCCAATGGCGGCAAGCTGGAGGTGCGGGTGAAGGGCCCGACCGTGACCACCGGCTATCACAACGACCCGGCCAAGACGGCGGAGGCCTTTGACGAGGAGGGCTTCTACAAGCTAGGCGACGCCGCCCGGTTCCTGGATCCCGAAGACCCGAACCAGGGCCTGGTGTTCGACGGCCGGGTGACCGAGGACTTCAAGCTCGACAGCGGCACCTGGGTCTCGGTCGGCACCCTGCGGCCCGACGTGCTGGCCGCCGCCAGCCCCTATCTGCAGGACGCCGTGATCGCGGGGCAGGACAAGCCGTTCATCGGCGTGCTGGCCTGGCCGTCGGCCGCCGGCATGGCCGCGGCCCAGGCCGCACCTGGCGAAGGCGGGCCGCTGGAGAAGCTGGCGGCACTGGTGGCCGAGAAGCTGCGCGCCTTCAACGCCGACGCGGGCGGGTCGTCACGTCAGGTCGGGCGGTTCGTCATCATGGCGGAGCCGCCGTCCATCGACGCCGGCGAGATCACCGACAAGGGCTATGTGAACCAGCGCGCCACCCTGGAGCGCCGGGCTGACCTGGTGAAGGCGATCTATGCGGACCCGCCGGGGCCTGGGGTGGTCGCTCTGAAGGGGTAATTGACCGCTTTCCGGGCATTATGACCTTTTGCCGTGGTGTTTCAGTCTTCGTCCTCAGGAAGCTTGGTTCCGCACCACGGACAGAAGGCGATGCTGATGGCCGACCCCCCGCCATCGTGGATGATGAGGCCATAGGTTCCATCGGACCACCTGTGGACCAAGGCGTCTGGGCAGTCGAAGCGATCTGGGTGCTTGTCGCACGATTGCGCCAAATCACCCGCCATCCGTTCGCAGCAGGTGGTTATGGATTGTTCCATCGACCGTTGCCCTAGAGCGCCAGGGCCTGGTCCGTCGCGCGGACCAGGGCGTCGACGATGCCGGGTTCGGTGGAGGCGTGGCCGGCGTCCCAGACCACCTCGAACCGGGCTTCCGGCCAGGCGGACTTCAGGTTCCAGGCGCTCTCCATCGGCGTGACCACGTCAAAGCGGCCCTGGACGATCCAGCCGGGGATGCCGCGGATCTTGCCGATGTTCTTCAGGATCCAGCCGTCCTCGGGGAAGAAGCCCTTGTTGGCGAAGAAGTGGCACTCGATCCGGGCGAAGGCGATGGCGAAGTCGATCTCGTTGAACTTCGAGGGCCGGGCTTCTGGACCGCGGATGGAGATGGTGTCGCCTTCCCACTGGCTCCAGGCGGCCGCGGCCTCGGCCTGGACGCGGCGGTCATGGTGCGTCAGGCGCTTGTGATAGGCGCTGATCATGTCGCCACGTTCGGCTTCCGGGATCGGGGCCACGTAGCGGGACCAAGCGTCCGGGAACAGGAAGGATGCACCGTCCTGGTAGAACCAGCCCAGTTCGCGCTGGGTCAGCAGGAAGACCCCGCGCAGCACCAGGGCCTCGACCCGGTGCGGATGGGTGATGGCGTAGGCCAGCGCCAGGGTGGAGCCCCAGGAGCCGCCGAACACGGTCCACTTCTCGACGCCCAGATGGATGCGCAGGCGCTCGATGTCGTCGATCAGCGACCAGGTGGTGTTGTCTTCCAGGCTGGCGTTAGGGCGGGACTTGCCGCAGCCGCGCTGGTCGAACAGGGCCATGCGCCACTTCGACGGATCGAAATAGCGCCGCATCGTGGAGTTGATGGCGCCGCCGGGGCCGCCCTCCAGGATCACGCACCGCTTCCCGATCGCATTCCCGCATTCCTCGTAGAAGATCTCGTGCGGCCCGCCGGTGGACAGCCACCCGTGAGCAAAGGGCTCGTTCTCAGGAAACAGGCCCCGGCGATTGGCCGAGGAGGAGACGGCGGGCGGCGGAGAGTAACGTTCCATCCCCCGTATTAGAGCGCGTTAGGGATGGGGCGGGAAGCCTCTCGCGGGTCCCGCCCCCAACTTTCGCTCAGTGTGCTCGCAAGGTGTCGGTCAGGCCGGGAAGCGGCGGCCCATCCAGTCGATGAGGATGCGGTTCACCTCGTCCGGCTTTTCCTGCTGGGTCCAGTGGCCGGAGCCCTTGATCAGCACCTTTTCCAGGTCGCCGATGCGATCTTCCATGCCGTCGGCGGCGGATGGCGGCAGCACGGCGTCGAGTTCGGCCATCACCATCAGGCAGGGCAGGTTGTCGATCCGGGTCGGCAGGTCGGCCGAGCGTTCCCAGTTGCGGGTGAAGTTGCGGTACCAGTTGATACCGCCGGTGAAGCCAGAGCGCTCAAAGCTCTCGACGAAGAAGGCCAGTTCCTCGGGCTTCAGCAGCTGGCCGGTGGTGTCGGACTTGTCCCACTGGGCCAGGAGGTCGCGGAAGGCGAAGGTGGATTGGCCCTCAGCGGCTTGGCCCGTGGGCTCCAGGGCGTTCTGCTTCGGCGGCTCCAGGTCGGCGATCATGGCGTCGGCCCGGCGCATGAAGAAGCGGATGGTCTTGTCCACGTCCTTGCCCAGGGCGGCGTCGGCCTCGCCGGGCTTCTGGAACCAGACGATGTACATGTCCTCGCCCAGGGCCATGCGCATCAGGGCGATGGGGTCCATCGGCTGGCGCTGCATGAAGGGGGTGTTGAGGCCGATGACGCCGGCCGACCGTTCCGGGTGCATCAACGGCATCATCCAGACGATCAAGCCGCCCCAGTCGTGGCCGCAGAACACCGCCTTCTGAGCGCCGACGTGATCCAGCAGGCCGACCAGGTCGCCGGTCAGGTGCTCCAGGTCATAATCGGTGACGGCGTCGGGACGGCTGGTCAGGCCATAGCCGCGCTGGTCCGGCGCGATGGCCCAGATCCCGGCCGCCTCACAGGCGCGCAACTGGTGGCGCCAGGAAAAGGCCAGTTCCGGAAAGCCGTGGCAGAAGACGATGGGCGTGCCCTTGCCGCGCGGGCCGACCTCGTAAAAGGCCATCCTGATTCCATTGACGTCGGCGTACTGCACCGGCGGCATCTGGGCGGCGTTTGCGTCTGACATTGGCGTTTCCCCTGATTGTTGCCCGCATCTTTGCGGGCTTCCCGCGCGGCAAGGCAAGAGAAGGTTGCGTGGCGTTCCTTTCTCGCCCGCGGCCGGTAGAAGGGGATCATGAGCCAAGCCGATGACAGCCGCGCCGCCGATAAGGTCCCCTGGGGGCTTGTGATCCTGCTGGGCGCGCTGACGGCCTTCGCGCCCATGTCCATCGACATGTACCTGCCCAGCCTGCCGGCCATCGGCGCGGACCTGCGGGCGGACGCCGGCCTGACCCAGGCGACGGTGGCGGCCTTCCTGGCGGGCATGGCTATTGGCCAGTTCTTTTATGGTCCGGCCTCGGACCGGTTGGGGCGGCGCGGGCCGATCCTGCTGGGGGTGAGCATCTATGTGCTGGCCTCCATCGCCTGTTCCCTGGTCACCTCGGTCGAGGGCCTGATCGCCGCCCGGTTCGTCCAGGCCCTGGGCGGCTGCGCCGGCGCGGTGGTGGCGCGTGCGGTGGTGCGCGACCGGTTCAACCACACCGAGACGGCGCGGATGCTGTCGCTGCTGACCCTGGTGATGGGGCTGGCGCCGGTGCTCGCCCCGCTGCTGGGCGGGGCGGTGCTGGCGCTGGGCGGCTGGCGGGCGAACTTCATCGTGCTGACCTTGTTCGGCCTTGCGGTGGGCGCTGCTGCCTTGTTCCGCCTGCCGGAAACGCGGTCAGAGGCGACGGCGGCGCACGCGCGGACTGAGAATCCGCTCCAGGCTTACATTGCTCTGCTGCGGCAGCAGCGGCTGGTCGGCTACGCCCTGGCTGGCGCCCTGAACGGGGCGACCCTGTTCACTTACATCTCCGCTTCCCCGGAACTGCTGATCGGGACTTATGGGATCTCGCCGCAGGCCTTTGGCTGGGTGTTCGGCCTGAACGCGGCGGGCCTGATCGGGGCGGGGCAGATCAATCGCCTGGTCCTGCGCCATCGGACGCCCGACGAGGTGCTGGCGGCGGCCAGCCTGGTGGCGGTGGGGATTGCGGTGCTGCTGGTGGTCGCGGCGCTGACCGGGCTTGGTGGGCGCTGGAGCGTGCTGCCGCTGCTCTTTCTGCTGCTGGCCAGTTATGGGTTCATGCAGGGCAACACCATGGCCGGCGCGCTGAACGTCGATCCGCTGCGGGCGGGCTCGATCTCAGCCCTGATGGGGGCGGCGAGCTTTGCGACCGGCGCGATCGCCTCCAGCGCCACCGGGGCCTTCCACGACGGGACGCCCCGGCCGATGGCGGCGGCGATGTTCGTGGCCCTGGCGGGGTCGGCGCTGGCGCTGCGCTTCCTGGCCCTGCCACGTCGGCGTCAGGCCGCGGGCTGATCCACGTCCCGGGCGGCCCAGGCCAGGGTGGCCCAGCCGATCAGGAACAGGACTCCGCCGATGGGGGTGATCGCGCCCAGCCAGCGCGGTCCGCCGAAGGCCATGGCGTAGAGGCTGCCTGAGAAGAACACCACGCCCGACAGGAAGAAGGCCGGTGCGAACCGAGCCCGCCTGGCGCCGATGTTCATGAGCGTGGCGCAGGCGAAGGTCGCCATGGTGTGCATGAAGCCGTACTGGGCGCCGGTCTTCAGCCACTCCTTGGCCTGCGGATCGGCGATCCCGTGGGCGGCGAAGGCCCCGACGGCGACAGCGATGAAACCCCCGATGGCGGCGAGCGTCATCCAGGTGCGGCGGGTCCAGACCAAGGCGGCGTCCTTCAGTTCCAGAGCCGCGGGCGGCGGTTCTTCCAGGGCGCCTCTTTCTCAAGTTGCGCGGCCAGGCGGAAGAGGGTGGCTTCGTCGGCGTAGCGGGCGGTGAACATCATGCCGATGGGCAGGCCCTGGCTGTCCTGCTCCAGGGGCAGGGAGATGGAAGGTTGGCCGGAGAAGTTGAACGGCGGGGTGAAGGGGAAGGCCTCGCCCTGGCGGCGGTTCACCTCGACGGGCTCCAGGTTCACCGGGTCGATGTGGCCGACGCGGGGGACGGGCGTGCCGAGCACCGGGCAGAGATAGACGTCCCAGTCCTCGAAGAAGCGCAGCGTCTGGCGGTTCATCATCCGCAGTTCCTGCAGGGCGTAGATCGCCTGGGCGCCAGTGACCTTGCGCCCGCCCTTCAGCGAAGCCCAGGTCAGGGGCTCGAGCTCGTGCGGCTCGGGCTCGCGGCCGACCTCCTCGATCAGGCGCTGCATGCCGGCGGCGAAGTTAGCGCCAGAGAGTGGGGCGCGGGCCGTGTAGAGCTTGCGGTAGTCGAGCCCTAGGCCCTTCTCGACCACCTCGTGGCCCAGGCCCTTTAGCAGGGTGGCGGTACGCTCGAGCGCGGCCTGGATCTCCGGGTGGATGGGCCGTCCCGAAGGCGTCTCCGGCGACCAGGCGATGCGCAGCTTGCCCGGGCTGGCCAGGATTTCCTCCATATAGGGCCGGGCCTTTGGCGGGGCGGGGTAGGGCGCGCCGGGTTCGGGAACACCGGTGGCGTCGAGCATGGCGGCGCTGTCGCGGACCGTGCGGCTGACCACGTGGTCGACGACGAAGCCGGCGGCATAGTCATAGCCGTCGGGCAGGTTCGGGTTGCGGTCGCGAGTGACCTTCAGCCCCACAAGGCCGCAGCAGGCGGCGGGGATGCGGATCGAGCCCAGGCCGTCGCTGGCGTGGGCCAGGGGGACCATGCCTGACGCCACCGCGGCGGCCGCCCCGCCGGATGAACCGCCGGAAATGTGGTCTGGATTCCAGGGGTTGCGGCAGGGGCCTAAGAGGGCGCTCTCGGTGGTGCCGGTGATGCCGTATTCTGGGGTGTTGGTCTTGCCCATCGGGATCACCCCGGTGGCGCGATAGCGGGCGGTCAGGCCGCCGTCCTCGGCGTCGATGATGTGGGCGGCGAAGCGGCTGCCAGAGGTGCGGGGCCACCCGGCGACGGGCATGGCCAGGTCCTTGATCAGGAAGGGCACGCCCTTGAACGGGCCGTCGGGCAGGGGGGCCTTGGCGCGGTCGCGGGCCTCGTCGATGGCCGAATAGACCACGGCGTTGAGGCTGGGGTTGTGGCGCTCGATCCGCTCGGCGGCGGCCTCGACCAGCTCGGCGGGAGTGACCTCACCCTTGGCCACCAGGGCGGCGAGGGCCAGGCCGTCATGTTCGGAAAAGTCGGGCAGGCTCATCGGATCACCTCAGTTGCGTAGCCGCGAGCTTACCCGCACCCTGTCGCTCAGCAATGGGGGTGCGTGCGATGTCTGGAAGGTCTTGGCTGGTCGCGGCGGTCTTGGCGCTGGGGCTGATGGGCGGGCGGGCGGAAGCCGCCTCGGCCAGCTTCAAGGACTGGACGGTCGTCTGCGACAATGTCCGGCATTGCACCGCGTTCGGCTTCCAGCCCGACGGGGATGATGACCTGGTCTTCCTGAAGGTGGAGCGGGACGGCGCCGCGGGCGCCGCGCCTGGTCTGAGCCTGGCGATCGGCGACGAGGATCTGCGCGGCAAGGTCTGGACTGTGGCCCTGGACGGCCAGCCCATTCCTCAGCTGGCCAAACTGAAGGCGAAAAACCCGGCTGAGAGCTACTATCCTGAGGTGACTCTGGGGTCTGCGGAGGCCGCGCTCGTGCTCGGCAAGTTGCACAACGGGCAAGAGATCCAGGTGGCGGGACCGGACGGCAAGTCACGACGCATCTCCCTGGCCGGCAGTTCGGCGGCGCTGCGCTGGATGGATGCTCAGCAACAGCGCGCCGGCACGGTCACGGCCCTGGTGGCCAAGGGGGACAAGCCGGCGTCAACGGTTCCGGCCCCGCCCCCGATCCCGAGGGTGGTACGCGGGCCGCTCCAATCCCAGGCGGGGTTGAGCGATATCTTGCCCAAGTCGGTGCTGGCGAAGTTCCCGGACGATTGCGACACGCCGCTCAGCGCGGACGCGCGCGATCCGATCATTGCGCGGCTATCGCCGGGCGTCGTGCTGTGGGGGGACGTCTGTTCGGTCGCCGCCTATCAGTCGTCCTATGTGCTGTTCCTGGCCGACGAGAAGGGGCGGACCCCCCAGCCTCTGGTGCTGACCAATGGCGAGGGCCGGCGGCTGGAATTACCGGATATCGGCTTTGAGTTCGATCCTGACACCATGACCTTGGCCAACTTCTACAAGGGGCGGGGCGTGGCCGATTGCGGTGGATCGTCTACCTGGGTGTGGGACGGCAAGGCGTTCCGCCTGACCGAGGAGACCTTCATGGATCTCTGCCGGATGCTCCAGCCTGACGCCTGGCCCGCCAGTTACGTCTCGCAGGACAAGTAGGCCTCAGAACATCCCGATCAGGGTGCTGAAGAAGGCGATCATGGCGGCGATGATCGCCTTGGACAGGATGGCTAGCACCACGAAGCTGAGGATCGCGGCCATCCAGCCGATGATGGCGGCGACGCCGTCCCGCTCGGCCCCGCCCATGGCGAAGGCGGCGATGGCGAAGGACGGCAGCATGTTGCCGAATGGGATCGGCAGGAAAACGATCAGCGACAGGACGAAGCACAGGGCCCCGACAATCCGGTCGCCCAGCGGGTTGTACATGAAGGTCAGGCGCGGCCGCAGGCGCCGCTCAATGCGCGCCAGATAGGGCGTCAGCTTGTGCGAAATGGTGCGGAAGTCGGACAGGCTGATGGTCCGGTCGAGCAGCACCTTGGGCAACCACAGGGTCCGACGGCCCAGCATCCACTGGAAGGTGATGAAGATCAGCGGCGCGCCGAGGATGGCCGAGACCCCCGGCGGCATGGGCAGGACCAGGGGCACGGCGAAGACAAACATCATCGCCCCGAAGGCCCGGTTGCCGAAGGTCTCCAGGATGTCGCCGACCGAGATCGTCTCCCGCGTCGAATCCTTGCCGATGAGGTCGAGGAGTTCGGAGACGCTGGAGGACTTGAGATGCTCGGACATGACCTGCTGCCGCTAGCACGGTCGGCGCGCAGGGGAAAAGGCGGAACGCGTGCGCCGCGGCGATTGTGACGCTCGGTGACCGCAAGGCGACTCGGCTTAGGCGTGGGGCGTGATCTCGATGCCCGTCCGACTTGGCCTGTTCTACGCCGCGATCTTTCTCGGCAATGGGGCAAGCTCGCCCTACATGCCGGTCTGGTTCAACCACCGGGGGCTGAGCGGGGCGGAGATCGGCCTGATCCTGTCGGCGCCGATGCTGGCCCGGACCTTCACCGCCCCGATGCTGGCGGTCTGGGCCGACAGCTTCCGACTGCGTCGCACGCCCCTGGTGCTGCTCGCCCTGGTGACAGCGGCCACCTACCTGTTGATGGCGCCGCCGTTCGGGTTCGCCTGGTGGATGGTGGTGTGGTTCGTGGCGAGCTCGGTCTATTCCAGCCTGCCGCCGCTGCATGACGTGATCGTGCTCAATCGGGCCCGCAGCGACGGCTTCAACTATGGCTGGCCGCGCGGCTTGGGTTCGGCGGCCTTTATTGTCGGCAACATCGGGATGGGGGCGATCCTGACCAGGGGTTCGCCGGAACTGGTGCTGGTCTGGATGGTGGTCGCCGTCCTGCTGACCGCTGTGTGCGGGCGCTGGCTGATTCCGCCGGACCCGGTGCAGGCCGGGGGCGCGGTGCTGAAGTTGTCGGAACGGCTGGCCGGCGTCGGTGATCTGCTGCGGGACCGGGACTTCATGCTGGCGGTGGTGTCGGTGGGCCTGATCCAGTCGGCGCACGCCTTCTATTATGCGTTCTCGGCCCTGACCTGGAAGGCGCAGGGGATCCCCGAGAGCCTGACCGGGGTGCTGTGGGCCATCGGGGTGGCGGTGGAGATCGGCTTCCTGTGGTTCATGGAGCCGTGGCGGCGACGGATGGGGCCGCGGAACCTGTTGATCCTGGGGGGCGTCGCGTCGGTGGTGCGCTGGACGGCGCTCGCGTTTTCGCCGCCGCTGTGGCTGCTGTTCCCGGTGCAGGCCTTGCACACCTTCACCTACGCGGCGACCTTCCTGGCCTCGCTGGAGATCGTCGAGCGGCTGTCCAGCCGGGCCAATGCTTCGGCGGCCCAGACCATCAATTCGGCCCTGTCCGGCGGCATGTTCTATGGCGGGGCGCTGATCGCCTCGGGCGCGCTGTTCGATCAGGTCGGCGCCTGGGGCTATCTCGCCATGTCGCTGATGGCGGTGGCCGGCATCGCCGCGGCCATCCCCCTGTACCGCGTGGCGCGGTTGAACGACGCCGGCTGACGCTGGGTCAGACTTGCCCTGGCGGCTGCTGGGGTGAGTATGCCCGCCAACAAGCTGATGGGAGGATGCGATGCGCGCGCTGGAAGTCTCTGAGCCGTGGGGTCCCGACCAGATCCGGATCGTCGAGCGGGAAGATCCCAAGCCCGGCCCCGGCGAGGTGCTGGTGCGGATGAAGGCGGTGTCGCTGAACTACCGCGACCTCCTGATGATCAACGGCATGTACAATCGCGGCGCGGCGATCAGCGGGACCATCACGCCGTTTTCCGATGGCTGCGGGATTGTCGAGGCGGTGGGACCGGGCGTGACCCGGGTGCAGCCGGGCGACCGGGTCTCGACCCTGTTCTTCCAGGGCTGGACCTCAGGCCGGGCGACGGTCGAGAAGCTGCTGACCTCGCTGGGGTCGCCCATCCCGGGCGCGGGCCGGGAACTGGCGGTGTTCAGCCAGGAGGGGGTCTCGAAGGTTCCCGACTTCCTAACCGATGAGCAGGTCTCGACCCTGGCCTGCGCGGCCCTGACCGCCTGGCGGGGACTGTTCGAGGATGCCCGGCTTGAGCCTGGCGACACGGTGGTGCTGCAGGGCACGGGCGGGGTCTCGATCTTCGGCCTGCAGTTCGCCAAGGCGGCCGGATACCGCACGGTGGTGACCTCGTCGTCGGATGAAAAGTTGTCCCGCGCCAAGGCCTTGGGCGCGGATGTTCTGATCAACTACAAGACCACGCCGGACTGGTCGAAACCGGTGCGGGCGGCGACCGGCGGGGCCGGCGCGGACTTCGTCATGGAGGTCGGCGGCGCGGGCACCATCCAGCAGAGCCTGAAGGCGGTGCGGATCGGCGGGCACGTGGCGATCATCGGCGTCGTCTCCGGCGCCGGCGAGGGGGTGAACCCGGCCCAGCTGATCGGCAACAATGCGCGGCTGCAGGGGCTGTCGGTGGGCTCGCGGGAGATGTTCGAGGCCATGTGCCGGGCCATCGACCTGCACCGGATCAGCCCGGTGGTGGACAAGGTCTTCCCGTTCACCGAGGTCCGGGCGGCCTTCGAGGCCATGCGGGCCGGCGAGCATTTCGGCAAGATCGTCCTGACCTTCTGATCCACGAGCAGGTCCGAAAACCGCGAGACATCGGCTCCGGCGGGGCCGATGATCCGTGCATGGATCTCGACGACGACGCCTGCTACCGCGCCTTTTCGATGCGCGACGCCCGGCTGGACGGGCGCATCTTTGGCGCTGTTCGGACCACGGGGATCTATTGCCGGCCGATCTGTCCCGCCCGGACGCCGAAGCGCGAGAACATCACCTTCTACCCTTCCGCTGCGGCGGCGCAGGAGGCGGGTTTTCGTCCCTGCCTGAGGTGCCGGCCCGAGACCTCGCCGGACCTGGGCGCCTGGAACGGCGCTTCCAACACGGTGACCCGCGCCCTGTCGCTGATCGAGCAGGGGGCGATGGACGGCGGCGACGTCGAGGCCCTGGCCGAGAGGCTGGGCGTCGGCGAGCGGCAGCTGCGTCGGCTGTTCCGCAAGCACTTGGGCGCCTCGCCGGTGGCGGTGGCCCAGACGCGGCGGGTGCTGTTGGCCAAGCAGCTGATCCACGAGACCCGCCTGCCCATGGCCGAGGTGGCGCTGGCTGCCGGCTTCGGGAGCGTCCGCCGGTTCAACGAGACCTTCCAGCAGTTGTTCGGACGCCCGCCGGGCGCGCTGCGGCGCAGCGGCGCCCGCGAGCTGTCGGCGGGGGAGGGCGGGGCGGCGAGCCTGAAACTGCCCTACCGCGCGCCCTATGACTGGGAGGCGATGATCAGCTTCCTGGCTGGGCGCGCCATTCCCGGTGTCGAGACGGTCAGCGCGCGGCGCTATGCGCGGACCCTGGCCGTGGGCGATGCGGTGGGCGTGGTGGTCGTCGAGCCCGGCGACGGAGACTGGCTGAAGGTCACCCTGAGTTTTCCCAGGGTCGAGGTCTGGCCGGCGGTGATCGCCCGGGTGCGGCGGGTGTTCGACCTGGCCGCCGATCCCGGCCTGATCGGGGCGCACCTGTCGGAGGATCCGGACCTCGCGCCCCTGGTGGCGGCGCGGCCGGGCTTGCGGGCGCCGGGGGCCTGGAACGGCTTCGAGTTGGCGGTGCGGGCGGTGCTGGGTCAGCAGATCACGGTGACCGCGGCGCGGAACCTGGCCGGGCGCATCACGGCGGCGCATGGGGAACTCCTGGACACCGAGGCGGCGCGGGCCAACGGCCTGAGCCGGCTGTTCCCGACCCCGCAGGCCATGGCGCTGTTGGATGTGGAGGCCCTGGGCATGCCCAGGGCGCGGGCGCGGGCCCTAGTGTCTCTGGCCCAGGCCGCCGCGGTCGATCCGGACCTGTTCGGAACCCGTCGCAGCCTGGAAGAGGCGGTGGCGCGGCTGAAAGCCTTGCCCGGGATCGGGGATTGGACCGCGCAGTACATCGCCATGCGGGCCTTGCGGGAGCCCGACGCCTTCCCCCACGCCGATATCGGCTTGATGCGGGCGCTGGAGGACGGGGAGGGGCGGCGGCCGACCCCGCTGGAGCTCCTGGCGCGGGCCGAGCGCTGGCGGCCCTGGCGCGCCTATGCGGCCTCGCACCTCTGGGCCTTTGATCCGGTCTATGCCCCGCCTGTTCGCGAGACACCCCATGCCGCCTGAAGCCTCCCTGCCGCAGGACCTGATCCTGTCCCGCCTGGCCTCGCCGGTCGGAGAGATCCTGGTGGTCACCGACGAGGGCGGAGCCCTGCGGGCCGTCGACTTTCACGACTATGAGCCGCGCATGCGCCGCCTGCTCGCCCGTGGCTATGGGGAGCGGAAGTCGCGGGAGGGGACGGCGCCTCGCCAGGTGGCCGAGGCGCTGGCGCGGTACTTCGCGGGCGACTTTGCGGCCCTGTCCGGCCTGGCTTGGCGCACCAATGGCACAGACTTCCAGCGCGAGGTCTGGAGCGCCCTGACCACCATCCCGGCCGGCGAGACCCTGACCTATAAGGGGCTGGCGCAGCGGATCGGGCGGCCAGCGGCGGTGCGGGCGGTGGGCCTGGCCAATGGCGCCAACCCGATCGCCCTGGTCGCGCCCTGCCATCGGGTGATCGGCGCGGATGGGAGCCTGACCGGCTATGGTGGTGGTCTTCCCCGCAAGGCCTGGCTGCTTCGCCACGAAGGCGCCCAGTTCAAGGCGCCCGATCTCGCCAGGTAAGCGCGTTGCATTGCGTACGCCGTCCCCGCCGCTAGGCTGGGTTCGGACTCGGGTCCGAGGGGGTGCGCGTGAAGGTGATCATTCTGCTGGGGCTTTCCGGCCTGCTGCATCGGGGTGTCCCCGGGCCTGCGGCGGCGCAGGACATCGTCCGGCCTGTGACGGCGCCGGTCGCGACCCTCTATGAGCTGCCGAACTTCCAGGGGCGGCAGATCACCCTGGAGGCCTATTCGGGCGACCTTTCCAACCTGAATTTCAATGACATGGCCCAGAGCGCGCGCTTCCAGGGGCGCTGGCGGATCTGCCAGGACAGCGAGTTCCGGGGACGGTGCCAGGAGGTCGGCGGCGACGCGCCCGACCTGTCCAAGATGGGCCTGTCCCAGAAGATCTCTTCCCTGCAGGCCTATGAGGAACGGGTCTGGGATAACGCGCCGCGTTGGCAGCCCAACGCCCCCTGGCCCGGACCGCCGGCGGCGCGACCGATCCAGGCCGCCACCGGTGTGCTGTTTCCCTATCCGAGCGCCCTGGGGTGGGACATCGCCGCGAGCGGGGCGGCGGCCGCGGCGTTCTGCAAGTCCGCCGGGCTGGGCGCCGGGGCTTTTTACGACGCGAGCCAGCGGGCGGCGCGCGCCCTGGACTATGCGGGCCGCTATGTAGGCGAGACGCCTGTGCTGCGGGATGTTCTCTGCCGTCGGAGTTGACGGCGCGCGCCTAGGCCTCGCGTCTTCATGACCGAAAATTCATGTTACCTAGCGTCGCGCTAAGGCCGGGCTTCGCCTATAAGGCGCTGAGGAATCGTGTCGGGCGCGGGAGGCTTCGGTGCAGACATTGACCGAAATCGTCGCCGCCGTCGTCGTTCACTCCTCGGCCGTGGCCTATTCCCATTTCGGCGTCACCCTAGAACCCCACCAGGTTGAGAAGCCTCCGGCGGCGGCCGAAAAGAGCGTGGCGCGCACCGTTGCGCCCAAGCCAGCGGTCAAGGTTGTCGCGCCGCGCACCTCGGCGCTGAACGCTGCTGCGACCAAGGCTCTCCCGACCCAAGGCTGTCGCGACCGGGCCTGAGGCCCGGGGACGCGAGCTTTCCGCGACAATACGCCTCCAGAGCAAAAGAATCCGTCGTATGACGCTTTGCCTAGGGGCTGATCGCCGGTAATCGTTTCACTTGGGGCGCGAATTCGCACGGGGCGTGATGACCCGCCGCGGTCGCAGGTCGTGAGGCGCTTGAGCAAGTCCGCGTATGAAGATCAAGAAGCGGCGCCAGCCGGCAGATTTCCAGGCCATTTCGGACGGGGGCGCCACGCCTGACGTCCAGGAAGCCGCGCCTGACGCCGTTCAAGACGCCGCCCAGGACGCCGCGCCGGCTGACCTGATCGAAGCTGGTCCCGATGAAGATCTCGCGCCGGCGCCGCCTCCGGTCCTGGAGGCCCCGCCGGCGTCGCCGCCGCTGAGCCAGCCCGCGATGTCGCAGCAGGCTTCGCCCGCGGCCGCCGAGCCCAAGTCGGTGTCGCCGCGCGCGCCGATCACCTGGCCCGATCCGTCCGCCCGTACGCCGCCACCCGCCACGATCGAGGCGCCCAGCGGCTGGCCGATCTATCTGGCGGCCTTCTTCGTCTCTGTGCTGTGGGCCTGCGCGCCGATCGCCTTCGCGTTCGGCTATCAGCGGGCGCGCTCGCCCTTCGATTTCGATCCCTTCGTCCTGACCGTGCTCGCCGCCATGGCCATCGGTCCGGCGGCCTTTGTCTGGATCGCCGCCTACATGGTGCGCCAGGGCCAGCTGCTGGGCCTGGAATCGCGCCGCGCCCAGGCGCTGGCGGACCAGATGGTGACGCCGGCCATGGCCGCCGGCGCCCAGGCCGCGGACGTGGTCCAAGGGGTGCGCGAGGAGATCGTGCGGGCCGGAGCCGCGGCCGACGAGGCGCGCGAGACCCTGCTGGCCCTACGCCAGGCCCTGGCGGTGGAGAGCGAACGGTTGGTGGAGGCGGCGTCGCAGTCGGCGCGCACGGCCTCGACCCTGACCGAGACCCTGGGCCGCGAGCGCCAGGAGTTCGGCGATCTGGCCCAGCAACTGGACAAGCAGGCGGTTGCTGTCGCCGACGCCATCACCCAGAAGGCGCGGATGGTGGCCGAGGCCTCCGACCTGGCCGAGACCCAGATCCGCGAGGCCGAGGCGGCCCTGGCGGCGCGGGCCGCGGACCTGGCGGCTGCGGCCGGCGAGGCGAGCGATGCGGCGCGGACCGCGGGCGAGGACCTGACGCGGCACATCGCCCGTCTGGAGACCGCCGGTGTCGGCGTCACCGACCAGATCTCCCAGGTGGAGCGCAGCCTGACCGAGCAGCGCGCGGGCCTGGTGACCACGGCCCACGCCCTGCGCTCCGACCAGGAGGCGTTTGCGGCCCAGGCCGAGACCCACGCCGCCCAGCTGTCGGAGTTCATCTCCCAGGCGCGGCTGTCGGCGGCCGAGCTGGGCGACCGGGCGGTCAAGGGCGGCGAAGCCCTGCGCCAGCTGATCGCCGAGGCCGCGGACCAGTTCCGCGAGCTGGCGGAATCCGCCGCCGCGGAGCGCGACGAATTCGGCCAGTCGACCCTGCATTCCATGGAGGCTGTCTCCCAGGCCGCCGCCGAGGAACGGGCGCGGCTGGAGGCCCAGACGCGGGCCGCCATCACCGGCCTGGCCGAGGCCGCCGAGCAGACCCGCCTGGCCGCCGAGCGGCATGCCGAGACCGCCCGCCAGCAGGTGGATCAGCTGTCGGAGGCCGCCTTCACCGCCGGCCAGCGCGCCAACCAGGTGTTCGAGACCCGGCTGGCCGAGGCCCGCGAGCTGATCGAAAAGTCCGCCCAGATGGTCGAACAGGCCGGGGCGGCGACGGCCCGCAAGCTGGACGAGGGGGCGGCCGCGGCGCGCACGACCCTGGACGAGTTGGCGGGCATGATGGCCGAGATCGAGGCGCGGGCTGCGCGCCTGCCGGCGACGGCCAAGGGACAAGCCGAGGAGGTCCGCCAGGCGGTCGCCGACTCCATTGACGAACTTATGGACTATGCGCGGCGCACGGCGGACGAGACCCAGGCCATCGACATGGCCTTCCAGGAGCGGGTTCGCCGAAACTACGAAATGCTGAGCGAGGCCGTGCGGATGATGGGCACGGTGGCCGGCGCCGCCGGCAGCTTCGCCACCCCTGCGCCGCCACGGGAGCGCCCTGTGCGCCCGGCCCGCACCCCCATGGCCCGGCCCGCGCCGGAGCCTGCGTCGGCGCTGTCGGAGCCCGATGATGACGACCTGGAACTCGACCAGCCGATCACCCCGGCGCCGGAGGAACCCTTCCAGCGTCCGCGGCTGCGGCTGACGCCGACCGCCACGGACCGGGAATTCAGCGATGTGTTCGAGCAGGCCACCGGCCGCGCGCCGCCCGCGGCTCCGAAGGGGCCTGTGGGGCGCGACGACTGGACCTGGAAGGACCTGCTGAGCGCCATGGACAATGGCGATGGTGGGAGCCAGGGCGACGCCGAGGGGGCGGAGCCGCCTCTGGAAGACGCCCTGCGCGCGGACATCGCCGAGCTGGGGATTGATCCGGCGGCGCTGTTGCCGCGGGCGCGGATCGACGAGATCGCCGCCGCCATCCAGGCCCAGGACTTCGACGGCGCCCGTGAGGTCGTGCGCCGGCTGGCGCCCGCCGCGACCCGGCGGCTGGCCCGCAAGCTGTTCTCCGACGACCGGCTGAAGCGCCGGGCTATCGCCCACCTGAACGAGCACCAGGACCTGTTGGCCGAGGCGATTGAGCGCGACCACGAGGGCCGGCTGGCGGCGGAGCTGCTTGCGACGGAGGCCGGCCGAGTGTTCCTGCTGCTGGATGCGGCGGCTGGCGACCTGATTTGATCCGGACCCTCCGCGTGCGGGACGAGCGCTGGCCGACGGCGCACGTCTTCACGATCGCCAGAGGCGCCAAGACCGAAGCCCATGTGCTGGTTGTGGAAATCTCCCAGGCCGGGGTCACGGGGCGTGGGGAGGCCGTACCCTACGCCCGCTATGGCGAGACCGTCGAGGGGGCGATCGACACAGTCGAACGCCTGCGGCCGGCGATCGAGGCCGGGGCGACGCGGGCCGAACTGCAGGACCTCGTGATGGCCGGCGCGGCCCGCAACGCCCTGGACTGCGCCCTGTGGGACCTCGACGCGAAGTTGACCGGGCAGCCGGCCTGGAAGACCGCGGGGCTGGCGCGGCTGGATCCGGTCAAGACCTGCGTGACCTTGAGCCTGGATACGCCGCAGGCGATGGCGGAGGCGGCGCGCGACCTGCAGCGCCGGCCGGTGCTGAAGCTGAAGATCGGCGCGCCAGGTGATCTCGACCGGGTGGAGGCCGTCCGGGCCGCGGCGCCGAAGACGCGGCTGGTGGTCGACGCCAATGAAGCCCTGAGCTTCGAGGATCTGAAACGGCTGGCGCCGGAGTTCGCTCGGCTGGGCGTGATGCTGGTGGAACAGCCTCTGCCGGCCGGCGCCGATGAGGCGCTGGAGGGCTGGGTCAGCCTGGTTCCGCTGTGCGCAGACGAGAGTGTGCGGACCCGGTTGGAGCTGGAGACCTGTGCGCGCCGCTATGCTTGCGTGAACATCAAGCTCGACAAGGCCGGAGGCCTGACTGAGGCCCTGGCGATGAAGGCGAGGGCCGCTGAGCTGGGCCTGGAGGTCATGGCCGGTTGCATGGTGGGGACGTCGCTGGCCATGGCGCCGGGGATGATCCTGGCCCAGGGCGCGGCCTTCGTGGACCTGGACGGGCCGCTGCTGCTGGCTAAGGATCGGACGCCGGGCCTGAGGATCGACGGGTCGCTGATCCACCCGCCGGGCGCGGAGCTTTGGGGCGCCTAGAGCTAGAGAATGACGGCGGAGCCGTTGACCGAGACCATCAGCATTGAGGCGTTGGGCCCGACGGTGTTGTAGTCCAGGTCGACCCCCAGCACCGCATTGGCGCCCAGGGCCCGGGCCTCGGCCTCGAGACCGCGCATGGCGTCCTCGCGCGCCTTGGCGAGGATGCGTTCATAGCCCTTGGAGCGGCCGCCGACGAAGTCGCGGATCGCGCTCATCAGGTCCAGCACCACATTGGCGCCCAGGATCGCCTGGGATGAGACCATGCCCAGATGCTGGCGCACGGGCCGGCCCTCAATGAAGTGGGTGGTGACGAGCAGGACAGGTGTTTCAGACTTGGCCATGCGCTGAACATAGGGTGGATTGCGGCCGTCTGCGAGGGCGCCTCCCGCCTGAGGGGCAGGAATTGATGCGCGACTAGCCTGACGGGCGAAAAGCGGGCGGCCGGGCTTTGAGCCGAGGCCCGCATGCGGCATGGTGTGCGCGGTATCCCTGGGGACGGCTCATGATCCTGGCGCGGTCGCATATCGATCTGCACAACATCCGCAACAGCATCGAGCGTACGAAGAAGCTGTCGGACAACGTGATCGGGATTGGTCCGCTGGGAATCGGGCTCGACGGCCTGCTGACCTGGATCCCCGGCGCGGGCGAGCTGTACAGCCTGGGGGCAGGCCTGCTGCTGATCTATGACGGCGTGCGGGCGAGGGCGGCGCCGATGGTGCTGCTGCAGATGACCGCCATCATCGTGATCGAC
Source organism: uncultured Phenylobacterium sp. (assembly GCA_964643835.1). Classification (GTDB taxonomy): domain Bacteria; phylum Pseudomonadota; class Alphaproteobacteria; order Caulobacterales; family Caulobacteraceae; genus Phenylobacterium. The sequence continues at coordinate 24,019 of CAZXVO010000024.1, forward strand.
ACCCTGGCCGGGGCGGCCAAGACGCTGGGCAAGCTGGCGGACGTGCTGTTCACGGGTCACAAATGGTCGGCCGACCTGTTGCTGAACCACATGGAAGACACGATCTATTTCGAGGGGTCCCGCAAGGACGTCCAGTCGAGCCCGGAGTACAAGGAGATCCTGTCGCGCATCCGGGCCGGCAAGGAAAAGCGCCGGGTGGTGTTTCTCGGTTAGCGGAGCCATGGGGCGCGGCGGGCGTTAGGGGGCGGATGACCCAGGAAAGAGCCCATCGGGCCTGGCGCTCAGCGGAACGAATCAAGCGGCTGTCCGACCGTCTGGTGGGCATCGGGCCGTTCGGTATCGGCCTGGACGCTGTGCTGGACTGGATCCCGGGGCTCGGCCCCATCTACAGCGCCGGCGCCGGCGCGCTGCTGGTCGGCCAGGCCCTGTCGGCCCGGGCCTCTGCGGCCACCATCCTGCGCATGATCGCCTATCTGGCCGCGGACACCGCAACCTCCAGCGTGCCTCTAGCCGGCTGGGCCATCGACGCCCTGTTCCCTGGGCACCTGATGGCGGCCAACGCGCTGCAGAAGGACATCGAGGCGCGGCATGGCCCCTCGGACCTGCCGGGCTGGGGCGGTCGCAAGCCGTCCAAAGGGCGCAAGGGGCGGCACTGAACCCGCCAGGGTAGGCCTGAGAATGGCTCGCAAACCGTCCTGCGCCTGAGTCGCGGGCCTAGGGTCGCCTCCAGCAAGACAGGGGGGGAGGCCCATGCCGGCTCGCTTCGCACCCAAGCTGCTCACCGTTCTCAAGGAAGGCTACGGACTTCCGGAGCTGCGCGCCGACGCCGTCGCCGGGCTGACGGTGGCCATCGTCGCCCTGCCGCTGTCCATGGCCATCGCCATCGCCTCAGGGGTGTCGCCGGACCGAGGCCTGTTCACCGCCATCGTCGGCGGCTTCCTGGTGTCCTTGCTGGGCGGCAGCCGGTTCCAGATCGGCGGGCCGGCGGGGGCGTTCATCGTCTTGGTGGCGGCGACGGTGCGAACCCATGGGCTAGATGGCCTGCTGCTGGCGACGATGTTGTCGGGGCTGATGCTGATGGCCCTGGGGCTGATCCGGGCCGGCGCCTTCATCCGCTACATGCCCTATCCGGTGACGGTGGGGTTCACCGCCGGGATCGCGGTGATCATCTTTGCAAGCCAGATCAAGGACCTGTTCGGTCTGACCCTGTCCGGGCCGGAGCCGGGGGAGCTGGCCGCCAAGCTTGGGGCGCTCATCAAGGCTGCGCCATCGGCGAACCCTCAGGCCATCGGGCTGGCGGTCGGGGTGATGGTTGTGATCCTGGGCCTGAAGCGGTTTCGCCCCCAGTGGCCGGGCATGCTGATCGCCGTAACCCTGGCCGGGGTGGTGGCGCAGGTCGCGCAGCTGGACGTCGTGACCATCGGTGAGCGGTTCGGAGCATTGGCCCAGGGCCTGCCGGCGCCCAGGCTGCCGCCGTTTAGCTTGGACAAGATCCAGGCCGTGCTGCCTTCGGCCCTGTCCTTGACCCTGCTGGGGGCGATTGAGAGCCTATTGTCGGCGGTGGTGGCGGACAGCATGACCGGCCGGCGGCATCGGCCCGACACCGAGCTGATCGCCCAGGGGATCGCCAATATCGGCTCGGCCCTGTTCGGTGGGATCGTGGTGACCGGGACGATCGCCCGGACGGCGACCAATGTGCGCTCGGGCGCGCGGGGGCCGGTGGCGGGGATGCTGCACGCGGCCTTCCTGTTGGCCTTCATGGTGATCGCTGCGCCCCTGGCGGCCTACATCCCCCTGGCGGCGCTGGCCGGGTTGCTGGCCGTGGTGGCCTGGAACATGGCCGAGAAGCATGAGTTCGCAGTGCTGTTGCGGGCCTCGAAGGCGGACGCGGCGGTGCTGCTGACCACCTTCGGCCTGACCCTGGCCAAGGACCTGTCGACGGGGATCGTGGCGGGCTTCTCCCTGGGGGCGCTGCTGTTCATTCACCGCATGGCCTCGCAGGTGGAGGTGCAGGGGCTGGAGGATGAGCCGGACGGCTTTGCGCCGGCCCTGACCGCGGATCGCGACATCGCGGTGATGAAGATCTCCGGCGCCTTCTTCTTCGGGGCGACGGCCCAGGTGGGCGCGACGCTGGACGAGATCGGGGACCGGCCGAAGGGCTATGTGCTGGACCTGTCGGAGGTGCGGCTGCTGGACTCGTCCGGTGTGGCGGCGATCAGCGGCTTCGCCCGCAACGCCCAGCGACGCGGGGCAAGGGTCTATCTGGCCGTGGCCGACAAGGCGGTGCGTCGGGCCTTGATGGCCCAGGGATTGACGCCGCCCGTGGTGCGGTACCGGTCCAGCGCCGAGGCGGCGGTGCGGGCGCTTAAGGCGCCGCTGTCGCCACCGTCAGACGAGGCGCATCCGGGGTGAGGCGTCGGCCGTTGGCGGCCAGGTCCAGCAGCAGCTGGGTCGGGTTGCGCATCTGCGGCGGCGGGGGCGAGCCCACGGGCCACTTGATGTTCTGGGTGACGCCCGAGGCGTAGACCTCGGTGTGCAACTGGGCCGTGCCGCTGACCACGCCGATTAGCTGGCCGGCGCTGACGGTGTCGCCGACCTTCAGGTGATTGGCGGCCAGCGAGTTGGCGCGGACTTCGCCATAGAGGGCGACCATGTCCTTGTGGGCGATGAGAATGGCCCAGGTTTCCTCGCCGCCGTCCTCGGGCGCGCGGACCAGGAACTTGTAGAAGGCGACGATCTTGCCGTCCTCCATCGCCACCACCGCATCGCCCTCGGCGGCGGTGAGGTCGACGCCCACATGACGGCGGGTCTGGGGCTTGGACGGATCAGAGGGGCGGCGGCTGTCGAAGGTCCGCATGGGGTCGCCCTGGGCGTGGCCGTCGGCGAGCACGGCGGGGACCACCAGGGCGCCAGGCCGGGCGGTGACCACCGGCCAATAGCGCATCGACGTCGTCGACCCGGCCATGGGAACGGGCGCGGGGGCCGGGAGGCTGGCGGCGATCAGGCGCGCGTCATCGGCGCCGGCCGGCCAGGCCGCGCCCAGAAGGGCGGCCGTAGCGAAGACGGCGCCCAGGCGCATCAGCCGGCGGTCTCCAGCTGGGCGTAGCCCATCTGTTCGTTCAGACGGTCCATGACCTCGATCGCCGCCTCCGGAACCACGGTGCCTGGGGCGAAGATCGCCGCGACGCCGAAATCACGCAAGGCCTGGAAGTCCTCGGGCGGGATCACGCCTCCGACAACGACTAGGATGTCGGCGCGGCCCAGCTTGGCGAGTTCGGCCTTCAGTTCCGGCACCAGGGTCAGGTGGCCGGCGGCCAGGGAGCTTGCGCCCACCACATGGACATTCTCGGCCACGGCCTGGGCGGCGGCCTCGGCCGGGGTCTGGAACAGGTCGCCGATATCGACGTCGAAGCCGAGGTCGACGAAGCCCGAGGCGATCACCTTCTGGCCGCGGTCGTGGCCGTCCTGGCCCATCTTGGCGACCATGATCTTGGGCTTGCGGCCGTCGGCCTGGCGGAAGGCCTCGATCATCGCCTTGGCGCGGTCGCCGGCCGGGGTCGGGCCCGCGGCCTTCTGGTAGACGCCGCTGACGGCGGAGGCCTTGGCGGCGTGGCGGTTGAAGACCTTTTCCAGGGCGTAGCTGATCTCGCCAACGGTCGCCTTGGCGCGGGCCGCCTCGACGGAGAGCTCGAGCAGGTTCGCGCCGCCGGCCGCGCCGTTGGTCAGGGCGGTGAGGGCGGCCTCGACCGCGACCGGATCGCGCTCGGCCTTCAGGCGGGCGAGCTTTTCCAGCTGGCGTTCGCGGACGGCGGAGTTGTCGACCTTGAGCACCGGGATCTCGTCGGCGGTCTCAGGCTTGTAGCGGTTGACCCCGACCACCGACTGGCGGCCGGAGTCGATGCTGGCCTGGGTGCGGGCCGAGGCTTCCTCGATGCGGCGCTTGGGCAGGCCGTCCTCAATGGCCTTGGCCATGCCGCCCAGGGCTTCAACCTCGGCGATGTGCTCCAGGGCGCGGGCGGCGAGGTCGGCGGTGAGGCGCTCGATATAGTAGGAGCCGCCCCAGGGATCGACGACGCGGTTCTGGCCGCTTTCCAGCTGCAGGAACAGCTGGGTGTTGCGGGCGATCCGGGCAGAGAAGTCGGTGGGCAGGGCCAGGGCCTCGTCCAGCGAGTTGGTGTGCACGCTCTGGGTCTGGCCGCCGGCCGCG
>CAZXVO010000025.1:0-7855 GCA_964643835.1 uncultured Phenylobacterium sp.
TAGGCTTCCACCTACGGCGGTTTTCAAGACCGCTGCCTTAAACCACTCGGCCACCCCTCCGGAGCGCGCCGCTATAGCAGAACCTTCAGGGCGGGGGCGAGCCCCAAGACGGGCGCGCGGACAGACTTAACGAATTAACCACGCCGCTTAACCCTGGTTCAAACCTCTTGCCGCATGCTTTCGGGTGAAAAACCGCCTGTGAGGGAGGGGCTGAGATGGCTATGAACAGCTTTGCGATGCGGACGCGGACCCTGGTTGTGCTGGTCCCGGCCTTGGCGACCCTGGCCGCGTGCGCCACGCCGCAGCCCCGACTGGCGGCGCGCCTGCCGGCGGCCAAGGGCGACCTGCCGACTGGGGCGGGCGGGCGCTACAAGGTTGGCGATCCCTACCAGGTGGCCGGCGTCTGGTACGTGCCCAAGGAGCAGCCGAACTACGACGAGATCGGCACGGCGTCCTGGTACGGCGACGCATTCAACATGAAGGCCACCGCCAATGGTGAGATCTTCGACATGACGGCCCTGTCAGCGGCGCACACGACCCTGCCGCTGCCGTCCATCGTCGAGGTCACCAACCTGGACAACGGCCGTAAGCTGCAGGTGCGGGTGAATGACCGCGGCCCCTTCGTTGGCGGCCGGTTGATCGATCTCAGCCATGCCGCGGCCCGCGAGTTGGGCTACGACCAAAAGGGTTTGGCGCGGGTTCGCGTCCGCTATGTGGGGCCAGCGCCCTTGGGCGGCAGCGATGTCCGCTACGCCGCCAATTCGGCCATGCAGCCCGCCTATCCCACGACCGCGCCGCTTGCGCCCGCGGCACCGGTGGCGGTCGCCGCAATGCCAGCCTTCGTGCCGCCCCAGCCCATGGCGGGGGCGGCCGCGCCCCTGGCGCCTGTGACGCCAGCGGCCCAGCCCCAGTCTGCTCCGACACCGGCGGCGCCCGTGCCAAGGCGGCCCAAGGCGGCGGCACCCGTGCCGCCTCGGGCCTCTATCGCGTCCAGGCCGGCGCCTTCAGCGACGCTGGCAACGCCCAGCGCGTGGCCGGCCAACTCGGCGGCGGCGCTGTGGTCGAGCCGATCCAGCGCAACGGAACCACGCTCTATCGCGTCGTGCTGCAGAGCACCGCCGACGAGGGCGAGGCCTGGGCGCTGCGGGATCGCGTGGCCGCCTCCGGCTATGGCGACGCCCGGGTTCTGCGGCCCTAGTCTTCCCTGGACAAACCGCGCGAAGCGGCCATCTTGCGCCCGTGTCGCAGGGTCGTTTCATCACCTTCGAAGGCGGGGAGGGCGTGGGCAAGTCCACCCAGATCCGCTGCTTGGCCGCGCGCCTGACCGAGGCGGGCCGCGAGGTCGTGGCCACCCGCGAACCGGGCGGCTCCCCCGGCGCGGAGGCGATCCGCGATCTGCTGGTCCAGGGCGCCGCCGACCGCTGGAGCCCGGTCACCGAGACCCTTCTGATGTACGCCGCCCGGCGCGATCACATCGAGCGGGTGATCCGTCCGGCCCTGGCGCGCGGCGCCTGGGTGGTCTGTGACCGCTACGCCGACTCCACCCGCGCCTATCAGGGCGCCGCCGGCGGAACCGATCCGGGCCTGATCGCGGCCATGGAGACCTTCGTGCTCGAAGAGGTCCGGCCCGACCTCACCCTGGTGTTCGACATGGCGCCGGAAGCTGGCCTCGCCCGCGCCGCCGACCGGACCCACGCTGAGACCCGTTTTGAATCCAAGGGCGCGGCCTTCCATGCCCGCCTGAGACAGGCCTTCCTCGACATCGCCAAGGCCGAGCCCGGCCGCTGCGAGGTCATCGACGCCGCCCAGCCTGTCGACGCTGTGGAAGCGGCGGTCTGGCGCGCTGTGGACCAACGCCTGGGCCATGGCTGATCCGGTTCCACATCCCCGCGACGCCTGGCGCCTGTTCGGGCATGAGCGGGCCGAGTCCGCCTTCGAGGCCGCTCGGGCCAGAGGCCGGCTGCATCACGCCTGGCTGCTGACCGGGACCGAGGGTGTCGGCAAGGCGACCTTCGCCTATCGTGCGGCCCGCCGACTGCTGGGCGCGTCGGCCGATGACCGCTACGGCGTGCTGGGCGCGGACCCTGAGCACACGGTCAGCCGGCAGATCGCGGTGCGCTCGCACCCTGACCTGCTGACCCTCGAGCGGATCGGCGAGGACGGCAAACCGCGCAAGACCATCCCGGTCGACGAGGCGCGGCGCCTGTCGGAGTTCTTCTCCAAGTCTCCGGCCTCGGCCCCGCACCGTGTGGCGATCATCGACGCCGCCGACGACCTGAACGTCAACGCCGCGAATGCGGTCCTGAAGACCCTGGAAGAGCCGCCCCCGCGCGGGGTGCTGCTGCTGATCTCGCACTCGCCGGGACGCCTGCTGCCGACCATCCGGTCCCGCTGCCGCCGCCTGGGCTTCGACGCCCTGCCTGAGGACGAGGTCGCCGACTTCGTGCGCCAGCGCACAGACGTCAATCCGGAGGACGCCCTGCGCTTGGCCCGCATGGCCCATGGGGCGCCGGGCAAGGCCTGGACCCTGTCGGCCACCGGAGCCCTGGCCATGGACGACGCGGCCCGCGAGCTGCTGCATGACCTGCCCCAGGTGGATGAGGCCATGGCCCTGTCCCTGGCCGACCGGTTCCGCGGCGGGGAGGGGGCGGCCCAGTTCGCCCTGCTGTTCGAGCGCTTGTCCGAGCGCGTCCACCAGATGGCGCGGCGCCATGCCGCCGAGGGCCGGGGCGGGCTTGATCGCTGGGCCGCGGCGTGGGAGACGCTGCAGCGCCTGCCGCGCGAGGTCGAGGCCGTGAATCTGGACCGCGCGGACGCGCTTTTCGCCGCCCTCTCCGACCTGCGCGACGCCGCGCGCGCCTGACCCTCGACCGCATGCTCATCGACAGCCACGTCAACCTGCACGCCCCCCAGTTCGACGCCGACCGGGATGAGGTGATCGCCCGCGCCCGGGCCGCCGGCATCCGACTGATGGTCAATATCAGCGACAAGCTGTCCGGCTTCGACAAGGTCCGCGCCGTCGCCGACGCGCCGGACATCTGGTGCACGGTCGGCACCCATCCGCACGAGGCCAAGGAGAAGCCGGACCTGACCACCACCGACCTGATGGCCCATTGCGGCGATCCGAAGGTTGTCGGGATCGGCGAGACCGGCCTGGACTTCCACTACGACCTCAGCCCCCGCGACATCCAGGCCCAGGTGTTCCGCGCCCATGTGGCCGCGGCGCGGGAGACCGGCCTGCCGCTGGTGGTGCACACCCGCGAGGCCGACGACCTGATGGGCGACATCCTCGAGGAGGAATACGCCGCCGGCCCCTTCAAGATGCTGCTGCATTGCTACACCTCTGGCGCCAAGCTGGCCCGACGGGCCGCGGCCCTCGGGGCCTGGTTTTCGGTGTCCGGCATCGCCACGTTCAAGGCCGCCGAGGACGTGCGCGCGGTGATCATGGATATGCCGGAAAACCGGATCATCGTGGAAACAGATTGCCCCTATCTCGCGCCCGTCCCGCATCGCGGACGGCGCAACGAGCCGGCCTATCTGCCCGAGGTGCTCTGGAAGCTGGCCGAGCTTCGCGGCTGGAGCCGGGAGGAAGCGGAGCGCCGCAATGAGGACGCCTTCTTCGCCCTGTTTGATCGGATCCCCCGGCCATGAGCGGCGAGCTTGAGATCACCATTCTGGGCTCCGGGTCCTCCGGCGGCGTGCCGCGGGCGGACGGCGACTGGGGGGACTGCGATCCGCATGAGCCCAAGAACCAGCGCTCGCGCTGCTCCCTGCTGGTGCGTCGCCTGGGCGAGGGGGCGGAGCGCGAGACGACCGTTCTGGTGGACACCTCGCCCGACCTGCGCAGCCAGACCGCGGCGGCCGGGGTGAAGCGGCTGGACGCCGTCCTGCTGACCCACGACCACGCCGACCAGACCCACGGCATAGACGACATCCGCGCCTTCTTCATCCGCCAGCGGGCGCGCATTCCAACCTACATGGACGAGGTGACGACCGCCTCGATGATGCGCCGGTTCGGCTATGTGTTCGAAGGCGAGGGCGGCTATCCGGGTATCGCCGAGCGCCACGCCCTGCCGGCCCATGGCGAGGCCTGGCGCATCGACGGCCCCTCAGGCGCCATTCCGGTCATAACCTTCGACCAGGATCATGGCGGCATCCGCTCGGTGGGCTACCGGTTTGGCGACGTCGCCTACTCCAGCGATGTGGTGCACCTGGACGATCATGCCTTCGCCGCCCTGCACGGCCTGGACGTCTGGATCGTGGACGCCCTGCGCTGGCGTCCGCACCCCACCCACGCCCATGTCGAGCGGGCCCTGGAATGGATCGAGCGGGTCAGGCCGCGTCGGGCGATCCTGACCAACATGCATATCGACCTCGATTACAAAGACCTCAAGCGCAAGCTGCCCAAAGGGGTCGAGCCCGCCTATGACGGACTTCGCCTGACGCATCATATGCGAGCCAATTTCGAGTGAATTCACAGCATCTTAAACTGGGTTTTCTCGCATCCAGAAACGGCTCGAGCATGCGCGCCATCCTGGAGGCGATCCACGCTGGAACCCTCGACGCCGAAGCCCGGCTGGTGGTCAGCAACAACCGCTCGGCGCCCGCCCTGGAGGCCGCCGTCGCCGCAGGCGTCCCGGCCCTGCACCTGGCGACCCAGGCCGATCCGGACGCCGCGGACGCCGCCCTGGCAAAGGCCATGGTCGAGGCCGGCGTCGAGTGGATCGTGCTGTCGGGCTATCTGCGTCGGCTGGGGCCCAAGACCCTGGCCGCCTACCGCGATCGGATCCTGAATATTCACCCCGGTCCAATTCCGGCCTTCGGCGGAGAGGGCATGTATGGCCGCCGCGTCCATGAGGCCGTGGTCGCCGCCGGCGTCGCGGCCAGCGCCATCACCATCCACCTAGTGGACGAAGAGTACGATCACGGCGCGGTCCTGACCGTGCGGGAGGTCCCCCTGAAACCAGGCGAGACCGCCGACAGTCTTGAGGCGCGCCTGACCGCCCTGGAACCCGAGGTGTTCGTCGAGACCCTGCAGCGCCTCGCCACGGGTCAGCTGGCCCTTCCCTAGGGCCACGGCGCATCGCAATCTGGCAGCTATAGCGGCGTTCAAGACCGCCCATCGCGTCCAAGGAGGATCCCCAATGAGCCGTAGCCGTCACCTGGTCGATCCGGAACTCCTGCCCCTGCTGGACAGCATGCCCCGGCGGACCGTCTCCGCCGAGACCCTGGCCACGATGCGCGCCTCGGCGATCAGCTTCCCGGTCGATCCGGCGGATCTTGCGGCCACTGACATGACGACCCGGCATGTCCCGGGCCCCGAGGGCGCGCCGGACGTGCCCGTGCTGATCTATCGGCCTAAGGACGCCGCGGACCCGCTGCCCTGCATCTTCCACATCCACGGGGGCGGGTATGTTTCCGGCTCGGCCGAGGCCCTGGAGGCCGGCCATCGCCGGCTGACCAACAAGCTCGGCTGCTGCATCATCTCGGTGAACTACCGCCTGGCCCCGGAGACGATCTTTCCCGGCCCGATTGAGGACTGTTACGCGGCCCTGGCCTGGGTGTTCGCCAACGCCGGCGAGCTGGGCGTCGACACGGCCCGCATCGGGGTGATGGGCGAGAGCGCGGGCGGCGGCCTGGCGGCGGCCCTGGCCCTGCTGGTGCGTGACCGGGGCGAGTACCGCTTCGCCTTCCAGCACCTGATCTATCCGATGATCGACGACCGCACCTGCGTCACGCCCGATCCGCACCCTTACGTCGGCGAGTTCGTCTGGACGCCTGAGGCCAATGTCTTCGGCTGGACCTCGCTGCTCGGTCATGCGCCGGGCGGGGAGGGCGTGTCGCCCTACGCCGCGGCGGCCCGCGCCGAGGATCTGTCCGGCCTGCCGCCGACCTTCCTGGCCACCGGCGCCCTGGACCTCTTCCTGGACGAGAACCTGGACTATGCCAGTCGACTGGTCCGGGCCGGCGTGCCAGTGGAGATGCACGTCTATCCCGGCGCCTTCCACGCCTTCCAGTGGTCGCCGGGCGCGCGGGTCAGCCGCGACGCAGCCCGGGACAGCCGCGAGGCCCTGGCGCGGGCGCTCGCCTAAGCAGAATCGGCTTCGGTGACGACGCGGAAACTGGGTCACAGTCGCGCTCCAATCGTTACGGAGGACATCGCATGGCGCTCAAGACCCACAAGGCCGTCGCTGAGGAGTATCTCGCCGGCGCCACCGCCAAGGTCAGCCACAGCTTCGGCGTGCCAGCGGCCGCGGTCTGGGCCGCCCTGCTGGACGCCCAGGCCTGGACCCAATGGCTGCCGATCACCAAGGTCACCTGGACCAGCGCCCAGCCCTTCGGCGTCGGCACGACCCGCACGGTCGAGATCGGCGACGCCAAGGTGGAGGAGTATTTCTTCGCCTGGGAGGAGGGCAAGCGCATGGCCTTCCGGTTCGCCGCCTCGCCCCTGCCGATCTCGGCCGCCGTCGAGGACTATCGCGTGGTCGAGACCGCCGGCGGCTGCGAGCTGCACTGGGCCGGCCGGGCCAGCGCGATCTTCCCGCTCAACATCCTGGTCAACAAGCAGCTGGCCGGCGGCCTGAAGTCGGGCATGCCCAAGCTGGAGGCCATCATCCGGGCCGAGCCCGCGCGGTTCGGCCTGTCATGAGCGAAACCGGCCTGCGCGTCTCCGTCCTGCACGGGGTGCTGATGATCCTGGCCGGCATGGTGCTGGCCGGCTTTCCGCTGACCTTCCACATCGCCGAGCAGGTCTATGGCCAGCCCATGCCGATGCCGGTGGGCGGCGACGCCCGCGGCTGGATGATGGCGCATCTGGAGGGGCTGATGAACGGCCTGCTGGTCATCGCGCTCGCCTTCGCCACCCGGATCGGCGGCGAGCTCAAGGCCGGGCGCGAGCGCTGGCTCGTTCCGGCCCTGCTGGTCGCCGGCTGGGGCAATGTGGCGGCCTCGATCCTGGCGCCGATCCTGGGCGTGCGCGGCATGGCCTTCGACAGCCACGCGGCCAACAACCTGGTCACGGGCCTGTTCACCGTGGCCCTGGTCGCCTCGTTCGCGGCCTTCTACGGGGTGATCGCTCACCTCGCGCGAAGGCCGCAGAGCTGAAGCCTCAAGCCGGCTCGGTCGCCCGGGCCGGCACCGGCAGCTTGTTGCCGGCCGCCTTGGCGCGCTTTTCGCCCTTGGCGATCTCCTTCATCAGGTCGGCGACATAGACGCCGAAGTCGACCTGGATGGTGTGCCGCTTGGCCGAATAGTACTGGCCGAGGTGCGTCTCCTCGTCCTTGGCCGTGACCTGGCGCATCTCAGCCGGGGAGGGGGGCAGGTACTCGCCGACCAGGTACTTGGCCACCAGCATGGACTCCAGCACGGCGAAGTACACCAGCGGCGGCATGTATCGACCGGCCAGATAGGCGGCGGCCAGCTTGCTCTGCTGCTCGGCGAAGTTCACCAGGGTCGGCAGGGGCTGGGCCAGCGCCATGTAGAACAGGTTCGGGATATCCGGGTTCATCATCCGCTTGAACAGCGGCAGGCGATGGTCGGCGTCCGGGAGCAGGGCGGGCTCGCTGAAGAACGGGAACTTCATGTCATAGCCGGTGGCGAAGACGATGGCGTCCACGTCCTCGACGCTGCCGTCGGCGAAGCGGACCTGCTTGCCCTCCAGCGCCTGGATCGCCGGCTTGAACTTCACGTCGCCGCAGCCGGCCCGGGTCAGGAACTCACCGGACACCGAGGGGTGGGCTTCCAGCGGCTCGTGGTCGGGCTTAGGCAGGCCATAGTCTTCCATATTGCCCAGGGCCTTCTTGATGCCTTTGCGCGCCAGGGCCAGGCCCAGCTTGCGCGGCATCCAGGCCGGCAT
>CAZXVO010000025.1:7865-28161 GCA_964643835.1 uncultured Phenylobacterium sp.
GCCGACCACGACGACGTTCTTGCCGCGCATATCGACCGGGTCGAACGGGTCGCGGTAGGCGTGGGAATGGATGGCCACGCCGTCGAACTGGCCCGGATATTCTGGGATCCGCGGGCTCCAGTGGTGGCCGTTGCAGACCATAACCACGTCGTAGACCCGCGTCTCGCCGGTGGTCAGCTTCACCTCCCACAGACCGTCAGGTGTGCGCTTGGCGCTCTCGACCCCGGTGTTGAAGGTGATGGTCTCGCGCAGTCCAAAATGGTCCACGTAGTCCCTGAAATACTGGAACAATTGGCTGTGGTGCGGAAAGTCCGGCCAGTCCGCCGGCACCGGGAAGTCCTCGAAGGCCAGGCGCCATTTCGAGGTGTCGATGTGCAGGCTGTCATAGCAGGCCGACAGACCGTTGGGGTTCTTGTAGTACCAGGTGCCGCCGATATCGTCGGACAGCTCGAAGCAGTCGTACGGAATGCCATAGTCCTTCAGCCGCTTGGCGGTGGAGAAGCCGGTCGGCCCGGCGCCGATGATGCAAACCTCGGGTAGCTTGGCCTGGCTCACGTCCTGGTCCCCCTGACTGGATTATCATTGTTCAGGTAGATGCTAGCAGGGCGCGGACCAGCGACAAGCCGTGACCCGGCGTCACCTGCGACGAATTCTCAGCCTCCGGTCGAACCTATATTTTACGTTATAAAACAAAGAGATGATCGCAGGTTTTGAGGCCGACGCTCAGCCTATGGGGCGCTCGGTGGCGTCATAGAGGGACATTTGCGGCGGCTCAGACGCCAGGGCGGCCATGCGGCGGACGAATTCGCCGGAGGCCGGAACCGCGAAATGGGTTCGAACCGCAGCCATATCAGCCCAGCGCTCCACAAAGACCAGCTTGTCCGGATCTGCGGCGTCGACGTGGCAATCATGGGAGATGCAGCCGGGTTCGGCGCGCGATCGGGCGCAGTGCTCAAGGCCGACAGCGATAGCCGCATCGCGCTGGCCCGGAGCCATCTGGATGGAGCCTAGGATGATGATCACGACAGAAGCTCCGGGAATCATGACAGGAAACGCGCTGCGAGCTTAGAGCCGCAAGGCCTGCACCGCCAGCCTGGGCCAGCCTCTTATTTCCGATAATCTTCCTTAGGCGAGATGCGCAGATGCTCGTCCGATCCCCCAATGGCGCCTGCTCGCGCAAGCTCGTAGTGTGCCCCTATGGGGACCCTTACAATCCAAAACGAACGCTTCGAGTTTCAATGGGCGACCGACGTCTCGTTCGACGGAATTCGGCTGGAAATTCTGACGTCTCAAGGCGATGCGCTATTCGACGTCAGCGTCCCAGAGAACGGCCGGCTTACCGTGAACACGTATTCCAACGAGGTCTCGGTTGACCTGGTGCTGGCGGCCGTCGATGTGGCCCGCAAGCGTGGCTAGCCCAACGCTCTGAGCATACCGCGGCCAATCCCGGCCACCTATTTCACCTGGGTGTATGACCAGCCGTTCGGCTGGCTGCCGTCCATCTTCGAGATCTCCACCTTCAGCACTTCCCCCTCGCGCCAGTAGCGGATGCGCTGCGGGTAGTCGTGGTTGGGGTTCTCGAAGGTCATGCTGGTGGCGGAGCGCTCCATCTCGGTGAACGGGATCGGCGGGCGGCCGTTGATCACTACCTGAACCTGGGCCTTGGGCCCGCTGATATCGATGGTGACCAGCTCGATCTCGACGGTCTTGCCGTCCTTCACCGCCTGCGAGGTCCCGACCTTCAGGCCCGCCATCGGCGGACCCCAGCGCTCGCAGATCTGCCGGGCGCCCGGCGGCGTACACCAGGTCCCGTCATACCAGGCCAGCGGATCAGCCGGCTCGGCGGCCCATCCGGTGGACGCCGCCAGGGAAAGCGCAGCCGCGCCGACCAGCAGGAATCGCATTCGTCACCCCCAACTCTGGGTTGGGAGTGTGAAGTCCGTCCGGCGGGACTTCAAGGACGGGACCGCCTTACGGCCCCGCCCCCTGCCCTATGCTCAGGCCTTCATCCGGTCCGCCGCCATCCAGCAGGCGTGGAAGCCCAGCGGGATGCGGTGCGGGATCAGCACCTGGGCCACCGGGCCAGCCGAGATGTCGCGGGCGTCGAAGACGTCCAGGGTCTCACGGCGCAGCTTGTCGTTCCACTGGAAGGTGATGACGTAGCCGTGGTCTTCGCTCTGGGGATTGTCGGCGGCCGCGAACCAGGGTTCGGAATAGAAGCAGCTAGCGGGATCGTCGGACCACTCGCCGAGGCTCTCGCCGGTGTCGAGGTCGTACTTGCGGATGCCGTACCACTGCAGGGTCCGGGTCTCTGAATGGTCCACGAAGTAGCCATAGCGGGTCCGCCGGCCCGACAGTCGGCTGTTGAAGGTGGGGAACTCTACATTGCGGTCGGGATCGAGGCAGCATTCCTCGGTCGCGCCGGTCTTCACGTTCATCCGCCACACCCACAGGCGGGCCTTCATCACCAGCTCAGCGACGTTCTTGGCGGTGCGCTCGGCGTCGACACTGCCGTCGGCTCGGGTCTCGGGCATGTAGCGCGAGCCGACCATCACCACCCAGTCGCCCTCCTCCCAGGAATTGGCCACGTGGTAGATGTAGCAGGGCGAGAACTCGAACCACCTGATGCTGTCGCGGGCGCCATAGCGCGGGATGACGCCGAACCGGGCCGGGATGTCCGGATAGTACTTCACCTTGTGCCGGCCGAGCTTCAGAGCCTCGGGGTCATGGAACAGCGGCAGGTCGTGCAGCACTGAATAGTGCTCGGTGATCGCCATGTCGTGCGGCAGGCGCGGCCCAGGCAGGTCGATAGGCGTGAAGTGCTTCAGCGCCCCGTCCGGTCCCACGACGCCATAGTGCATGTAGGGCGCCTCCAGCCCGTAGTCGAAGAAGATCAGCTCATCGGTGACCTCGTCGACCTTGGCGTGGGCCGAGATCCGTCCGCCAGACGCCAGCACGCCCTGCTGCTTGCCCAAGGTCTCCAGGGTGACCGGATCGATCTCGTAGGCGTCGCCGGACATGTACCACAGGGCCAGCACCTTGCCGCCCTGGGCCACCAGGTCGGTGTTGGCGGTGTCCTTCAGACGCTTATCCTCGCGGCCCTTGAGGGTCTCGCGAATGCCATGGAACAGCCCCTCCCCGGCCGCATCGTCTTCCTTCCAGCCGTCCGTGCGGACCCAGCGGTTGCGGTAGGTCAGCTTGCCGTTCTGAAAGTGCGCGGCGTGGATCATGCCGTCGCCGTCGAACGGATGATACCGGCCGTTGGGCGCGTAGCGGATGTTGGGCCCGGCGCGCAGATAGACGCCGTTCAGGTCCGCGGGAATCGCCCCCTTCAGCAGCGGCAAGTCGGAGAGCGTCGTCTCCGTCCGGGTCGGCCCGTAGATCCCCATGAGGGTCGGGCCATAGGCGTCGCCGAACGGGGCGAGGTCGTCAGGGGGCACATGGGTGTTCATGGGTCGTCTCCTCCAGCCACAGTCTCGTTGTGACTTGTATAAAGAGACTAACCCCATGCGCCCCTTGATCTGGATCAATCCGTGGTGTCGTCCACCTCGGCGTCAGGGCCGTTCTTCTTGATCGACTCGATGGCGTTCTTGGCGCTGGCCTTCGAGGCGTAGCCCTCGGTCGAGAAGATGGTCTCGCTGTTGTACTTGAACCGGACCCGGAACTCGCCGGCCTTGTCCTTGTAGATTTCGAACTTGTGCGCCACGAGCGGTCTCCTTCGGTCTGGCTTGGAACGCGAGGGTTCGCCAGCGCCGGGGCAGCGTCAACCGCCTGTCCGGCTCAGCGTGGGCAGGTCACGGTAGAATGGTCGTGATCACCGCTCCGAAGGCGGCCGCCACCGGGGCCACCAGCTCCCCGGACGAACAGCGCAGGTCGTCACCCATGGTGTGGAACCAGCGGTGCGCGCCATAGCGCCCGATGGCGGCGCCGTAGCCGGCCTCGATCACATTGACCAGTTCGCCGCCGGCGTTGGCGCGGTCGGCGGGATAGACGGCCTCCAGGCCGCTGATCCCCTTGAAGGCGGCGCGGGCCCGCTCGATGAGCTGGGGCGTGGCGGTCAGCACCCGCTGCGGGTCCGCGCTGGGCAAGGGCCGCAAGGTCGCCAACTCATGCCAATCGCGGGCCGCGGCGCTGGCCCCAATATGGACCCAGGCGTGGGTGTCCGCCGGCTTCGGCGCCTTGTGGGCCAGATACTCCTCGCCCCCCAGATAGATGTACTCGTGGCCGCTGGTGACCACGAACTCCAGGTTCACCTTGGGCTTGGCGGCGGCCAGCTGCTGCGCTAGCCACAGCCAGACCGCGAGCCCCGAGCCGCGCTCGGCCACACAGTCGAACCATCCGGACCGGGGGGTGGTGACGATCAGGGTCTTGGCCGCACCGCGATCCATCCGGCAGATGAGGTTGTAGGCCGGGCGGCGCCCGACGGTGGCGTCAACGGTCAGGATCGCCCCCTGCCCCGCCCTGGCCGCGGCCAGGAAGGGTTCGGCGTCCTTGGGCGCAAGGACCGCTACCGGCTTCTGGAACCCAGGCTTGGTGGCGCTGACATTCAGGGCCACGGCTTCGCCGGTGGGGCCTGTGGTCACCAGCACCGCCGCCGCCGCGCCACGGGCGAAGGCGTCGGCCACCGGCTTGCTGGCCGTCGGATCCGCCAGGCTCACCCAGCGCCGGAACGGCAGGACCACCACGGCGATGGCGCCCTCCAGGCTCCCTTCCGAGGACGCCAGCCGCAGCGGGCCGCTCAAGCCCCCCGGACCGGTGGGAACCACGATCGCCTGGGGCAGCACCTGGGCCTGAACCCCGCCAGTGGTCAGGGTGGCGGTCCGCACCTCGGCGAAGGGCACGTCAAAGGCCTGGCGCTCGCAAGCATAGCCCTGGGCGGTAAGCAGGCCCGCCAGCCATTCCCCGCACGCTGTGTCGCCGGGTCCGCCGGAGGCCTTGCCCCCAAAGCCCGCGAACCGCTCAAGAACCGCCTGCAGCTCCACCGCGCTCGCCCCGGTCCCGGCCGCAGCCTGGCTCGCCTGGGCGGCGCCCGCCGCCATCATGCCCGCGCCCATCAGAACTCCTCGCCGCGACGCCCGCATGCCGTTCTCCCGCAAACCCAGGGGCGAGTCATCGCCCTACCGATCGTTAGGTTCGACTTATAGCGGCGAACGACCCGCACGCCATTGTCCCGCCATAAGTCCGGCGTGCAATTCTCAAATACCTGATCGAAAGGCGTTCCCATGCGTCTGTTCCTTGTGTCCCTGCTCGCCGGCGCCGCCACCAGCGCCATGGCCGCGCCACCCACCGTCACGGTGAACCTGTCCCCCGCCGTGCGGAAGGCGGCGGCGGAGACCTACGGGGTCGCCGAAGTCGACCGGGTGGCCGAGTCCCTGCGCCAGACCGTCGCGCGCAAGCTCGAACGGGCCGGCGCGCTCCAGGGCGCCCAGATCGACCTGACCCTGGTGGACGTGAAGCCCAATCGGCCGACCTTCAAGCAACTCGGGGACAAGCCCGGCCTGTCCTATGAAAGCTTCGGCGTGGGCGGCGCGCGAGTCACCGGCTCGGCCACCGCTGAGGACGGCTCGGTGACGCCCGTCAGCTATCAGTGGTATGAGACCGACATCCGGAACGCCTGGTTTCAGCCCACCTGGGGCGACGCGGACCGGGCTTTTGGCCGCCTTGCCGATCGGCTGTCGCGCGGCGACACCGGACCGGACCGCTAACCGCTTGCCTCCTGGCGCCTGCCGGGGTCACATCCGCGCTTAAGCTGGCGAGGGCGACCGGCGACAGGGGGCGAGAGACATGGCGAAGGCCGAGCGGCGATCAAGTTGGACCCTGGCGGCCTATGCCGCGCCCTGCCTGCCCCTGGCGGGCCTGGGCCTTCCTCTCGTCGTCTACCTGCCGGAATTCTACGCCAGTGAGATCGGGCTGAACCTCAGCCAGGTCGGCTTCGCCTTCATGATGGTGCGCCTGCTGGACATGGCGTTCGACCCGTTCATCGGCGGCGTCATGGACAGGACCCGTACGAGGTTCGGCCGCTTCCGGCCCTGGTTCGCCCTGTCGGCGCCGATTCTGATGCTGGCCACCTACATGCTGTTCATGGCCAAGCCGGGGGTGAACACCTTCTACCTCTGGGCGTGGCTGTTGGTGCTCTACGCCGGGGTCTCGATCTCCAGCCTGTCCCAACTGGCCTGGGGCGCGGCGATGTCCAGCGCCTATGACCAGCGCTCGCGCATCTATGCCTGGTGGCAGGGGGCCAATGTGGTGGGGATGATCCTCGTCCTGACCCTGCCCGCCCTGCTGCCGAGCCTGGGGGTCAAGGGTCACGACGCCGCCGTGGGCGCCATGGGGTGGTTCGTGATTCTGCTGCTGCCCATTACCGTCGCCCTGGCCATCTGGCGCGCGCCGGAACCGCTCACCATCTCAAAGCCGGACAAGGCGGGCCTGGGCGAGTACTTCAAGCTCCTGAAGCGGCCGGCGGTGGCGCGGCTGCTGATCGTGGACTTCCTGGTCGGCACCGGACCGGCCATCACCGGCGCCCTGTTCTTCTTCTTCTTCACGCGGGTGAAGGCGTTCGACAAAACGACCGCCAGCATCTTGCTGCTCGCCTACTTCATCGGCGGACTGGTGGGCGCGCCCATCTGGACCCGGATGGCCTACAAGATCGGCAAACACCGCGCCCTGGCCGTCTCGGGTCTGTTCTACGCCCTGATCGCCGTCAGCGTCATCGCGATCCCGCCGGGCATGGTGCTGATCGCCGGGGTCATGATGTTCGTCGCTGGCCTGCCCTATTCGGCAGGCGCCTTCCTGCTGCGGGCCATGATGGCCGACGTCAGCGACGAGGTGCGCCTGGAGACCCACATCGACCGCACCGGCCTGCTCTACGCCCTGCTCCCCGGCACGGTGAAGATCGGCTCGGCCGTGGCCGTCGGGGTCAGCTTCAAGCTGCTCAGCCTGTTCGGGTTCGATCCCAAAACCCACGGACAGGAAGGGCTGACCGCCCTGGCCTGGATGTTCACCGTCGCCCCTGCCGCCCTGGCGGTGCTCGCCAGCGCCCTGATCTCCCGCTACAGCCTGACCGCCGAGCGCCACGCGGAAATCCGCGCGGCCCTGGACGAGCATGACCTGGCCATGGCCGCCCCGGAGATGGCCTCGGATCCCAAGTTCGCCGAGGAAATCCACCCCATCGGCCGCCCAGCAGAGTAGTCCATGACCGAACGGCCCATCGACCGCCTGCTGGAGATCATGGCGCGGCTGCGCGCCCCTGAGGGCGGCTGCCCTTGGGACCTGGAGCAGACCTTCGCCACCATCGCCCCCTACACGGTGGAGGAAGCCTATGAGGTCGCAGACGCCATCGAGCGAGGCGACCTGAAGGACCTGCGCGAGTAGCTGGGCGACCTGTTGTTCCAGGTGGTCTTCCATTCGCGGATGGCCGAGGAACAGGACGCCTTCGCCTTTGACGACGTGGTCGAGGCCATCGTCGCCAAGATGATCCGCCGCCACCCGCATGTGTTCGGCGAGGCCGACCATCGGACCAGCGCCGAGCAGACCGACGCCTGGGAGGTGATCAAGGCCCAGGAGCGGGCGGAGAAGGGCAAGACCGCCAGCCTGCTGGATGATGTGCCTGTAGGCCTGCCGGCCCTGACTCGCGCCACGAAGCTGTCCAAGCGCGCCGCTCGCGTCGGCTTCGTCTGGCCCAGCATCACGGAGGCGCTGGAAAAGCTGCACGAGGAGGTCGGTGAGCTCGAGGTCGAGATCGCCGCCGGCGACATGGACAAGGCCCGCGCCGAACTGGGCGACGTGCTGTTCGTGGTGGCGAACATCGCCCGCACCCTGGACATCGAGCCCGAGGACGCTCTGCGCGCCACCAACGCCAAGTTCACCCGGCGCTTCCAATACATCGAGGCCGCCCTGCGCGAGCGGGGCAAGACCCCCGAACAGTCGGACCTGGCCGAGATGGACGCCCTGTGGATCGCCGCCTAGGCGGCCGAATAGCCAGGCTCAGTGGCGCAGTTCAGCGTGCGGGAATAGCTGCTCGAACTGGCCCAGCGCCTGAGGGCTGAGGCTGACTTCCAGACGCACACCGCCATCCTCATGGGTTTCGCGGGCGATCACCCGGCCATGGCGATAGAGCCAGGCGATAGCCGCGCCCTCCCCGGCCGGCGCATGCACCTCCACCGGCGGCGCTTCGTCCACCAGGCCGGCGACCGTCTCCAGCAGCAGGTCCAGGCCTTCGCCGGTGACGGCGGAGACGGCTACCGCGCGCGGAAAGCGGCGGCGGGCGTCGCCGAGCACCTCGGCCTTGGCCTCGCCGTCCAGAAGGTCGATCTTGTTCCAGACCTCGATTAGCCGGCGCTCGTCGAGCTCGACATCGAGACGGGACAGCACGGTGCGCACATCCTTGGCCTGGGCCTCGGTGTCCGGATTGGCGAGGTCGCGGACGTGCAGGATGACGTCGGCCTCCTTCACCTCCTCCAGAGTGGCGCGGAAGGCCTCGACCAGCTCGTGCGGCAGGTCAGAAATGAAGCCCACGGTGTCGGACAGGATGCAGGGCCGCCCATCGGGCAGCTTCAGGGTCCTCAAGGTGGGATCCAGGGTCGCGAACAGCATGTCCTGGGCGACCACGTCGGAGGCGGTCAGACGGTTGAACAGAGTCGACTTGCCGGCGTTGGTATAGCCGACCAGGGCGACCGATGGCACAGGCGCGCGCTGCCGCGCCGAGCGCTGAAGGGTGCGGGTGCGGCGCACCTCCGTCAGGTCGCGCTTCAGCTTGCCGATCTTCTCAGCGATGAGCCGGCGGTCGGTCTCAATCTGGGTTTCACCCGGACCGCCCATGACCCCGAAGCCGCCGCGCTGGCGCTCCAGGTGGGTCCAGGTGCGAACCAGCCGCGAGCGCTCATAGCTCAGCCGCGCCAGTTCCACCTGCAGCCGCCCTTCGCGGGTGCGGGCGCGGCGCGCGAAAATCTCCAGGATCAGGCCGGTCCGGTCTATGACCTTGACTTCCCAGGCCTTCTCCAGATTGCGCTGCTGGACCGGCGTCAGGCTATCGTCGACCACGGCGACGCTGACGTCCGCGGCCTCGCACAGGGCGTGGATCTCCTCGACCTTGCCGCTGCCGAACAAGGTCGCAGGCGTGAGTTTTCGCAGGGGCGCGACAATCGCTTCGCGCACCTCGAGATCCAGCGCCAAGGCCAGGCCGATGGCTTCTTCCAGACGCGCTTCGCCGCTGCGATCCGCGCCGCGGTCGTCACGTTCGGGATGGATGACGATGGCGCCCTGGACGGGCGCCGACCGATCTATGGATTTTGAACTCAATCCGACTCGTCTTCCGCCGGCTCGTACAGCTGAACGGGCTGGGCCGGCATGATGGTGGAGATCGCGTGCTTGTAGACCAGCTGCGACTGGCCATCGCGACGCAGAAGAACGCAGAAATTATCGAACCAGCTCACCACGCCCTGAAGCTTTACGCCGTTCACCAGGAAGATGGTCAGCGGCGTCTTCGACTTCCGCACGCTGTTCAGGAACGTGTCCTGGAGGTTTTGTTTCTTCTCGTTCGACATGGCTTGTCGCCCTTTTTTTGGGTTCGGAGGCACATCGCCTCCCACACACGCAAGGTCACGCTAGCGCGCCGGCTGTAACCGGCGCAATCGCGCAATGAAGTCTAGATCGCAGTCGCCCGCGCGCGCTCGATATAGAGGCTGCGCAGCCGTTTCGCCACCGGCCCGACCTTTCCATCGCCCACCGGCTTGCCGTCGACTGCCACGACCGGCAGGACAAGAGAGCCTGCGCCGGTGATGAACGCTTCTGAGGCGGCGAGCGCCTCAGCCGGCGTGAACGGACGCTCGTCCACCTTCAGCCCCTGGTCGCGGATCAGGTCCAGCAGGGTGTGGCGGGTGACGCCGCGCAGGATATTGGCGTTAGTGTCGCGCGTCCGAAGGGTCCCGTCGTGATCGACGATCCACGCGTTGGACGAGGCGCCTTCGGTGACGAAGCCCAGTTCATCGACGAACCAGGCCTCGGCCGCACCCTTCTCCCGCGCCGCCTGCTTGGCGAGCGCGTTGGGCAGAAGGCCGACCGTCTTGATGTCGCACCTGCCCCAGCGGTTCTCCGGTGTGGTGATCACCGAGACGCCCTTGGCCGCCTTGGCCTCGGTCGCCGCGCGGTCCACGCCCTTGACGGTGATGACCACGCTGGGCGGGGTCGGATCGGTGGGGAACGCATGGTCGCGGGGCGCAACGCCACGGCTGACCTGCAGATAGACTAGGCCCTCCTTCACGCGATTGCGCCGCACCGCCTCGCGCAACACCACGGTCAGGGCCGCCCGCGACATGGGCATGTCGATCCGCAGCTCCGACAGGCTGCGCTCCAGCCGGGCGAAATGCCCCTCCGGATCTGCCAGCTTGCCGTCGAACAGCGCCCAGACCTCGTAGACCGCATCGGCCAATTGGTAGCCCCGGTCCTCGATATGGACCACGGCGTCGCCATGACGCTCGAAGGCTCCGTTCACATAGGCGATGCGGCCCATCAGGCGTCCTCTTCTTCCAGGGGGCGGGCTCCGGAGAGGCCCAGGGATTTCAGCTTCCGGTGCAAGGCCGAGCGCTCCATGCCGATGAAGGCGGCTGTGCGTGAGATATTGCCAGAGAACCGCAGCATCTGGGCGTTCAGGTACTCCCGCTCGAACACCTCGCGGGCCTCGCGCAGCGGCAGAGAGATGATCCGCTCCGCTCCCATGCTGGAGTTGTTGTCCGACTGGACGCTGTCGCTGGGCAGCATGTCTGCGGTGATCGGCTCGGACGGGTCGCCCGAGGCCAGGATCAACATCCGCTCGATATTGTTCCGCAGCTGGCTGAGATTGCCCGGCCACGAGCGCACCTGCAGGGTCGCCAGGGCGTCATCGGCCAGCCGCCGCTTGGCCATGCCGGTGGCCTCGCAGATCCGCTGGATGAAATATTCCACCAGCTCCGGGATATCCTCGCGCCGCTCGGACAGCCCCGGCACAGACACCGGCACCACGTTGAGGCGATGGAACAGGTCCTCGCGGAACCGGCCCACGGCGATCTCCTCGCGCAGGTCGCGGCAGGTGGAGGACACCACCCGCACGTCCACCTGGACATCGGCCGCCCCGCCCACCCGGCGGAACCGCTGCTCCACCAGCACCCGCAGGATGCGGCTCTGGGTCTCGCGCGGCATGTCGGCCACTTCGTCGAGATAGAGAGTGCCGCCGTGGGCGCGCTCGAACACGCCGATCTTGGCTGGCCGGCCGCCCTCGGCTTCCTCGCCGAACAATTCGCTGTCCACCCGCTCCGGCGTCATGCCGGCGGCGCTGATCACCACGAACTCGTTGCGGGCCCGAGGGCTCGCCCCATGGATCAAGCGCGCCACGGTCTCCTTGCCGGCGCCCGGCGGGCCGGAGATCATCACCCGGCTGTTGGCGCCAGCCAGCTTGCCGATCAGGCCGCGCAGCTGCTGGGTCGCCATCGACTTGCCGATCAGGCCCTCCGGCGTGATCGTCTGGGCCCGCAGCCGGCGGTTTTCCCGCTTCAGGTTGGCGGCCTCCAGGGCGCGCTCCACCACCAGCAGCAGCCGGTCCGACTTGAACGGCTTCTCCAGGAACTCATAGGCGCCGCGCTTGATGGCGCTGACCGCCGTCTCGATGTTGCCGTGGCCAGAGATCATGATCACCGGCAGGTCCCCATCGAGGGTCTTGACCAGGTCGAGCAGCTCCAGCCCGTCCATCCCGCCGCCCTGCATCCAGATGTCGAGGACGATCAGGGCCGGCTTGCGAGCGGTGATCGCCGCCAGGGCGCTTTCGGAGTCATTGGCCGTGCGAACGGCGTAACCCTCATCCGTCAGGATACCGGCCACCAACTCGCGGATGTCGGCTTCATCATCGACCACCAGTACATCAGCCGCCATCAGTCCATCTCCACGCTGGTCTCGACCGCCTCCGACGCCGACCCGGTCCGGATCACCGCCATGGAGGGGAGTTGCAGGATCGCCCGGGCCCCTCGCCCGCGCGTCGCGTCCGTCAGAATCAATTCGCCGCCATGGTCTTCGAGGATGCGCTTGACGATGGCCAGACCGAGGCCTGTCCCCTTCTCGCGCGTCGTCACATAGGGCTCGGTCAGCCGGTCCCGGTCCTTGTCGGGCAGGCCGACGCCGTTGTCTTCCACAATCACCGCCGCGCCTTCGGCGTCCACCACCAGCTCGGCGATGATCCGGCCGCGGGGCTCGGGGTCGCCGGCCACCCGCGCGGCCACGGCCTCGGAAGCGTTCTTCAGGACATTGGTCAGGGCCTGGGCGATCATCCGGCCATCGGCCAGCACCGTGACCTCGGGCAGCGGCTCGACCAGCTCCACGTCGATGTCAGGGGTCGCCACACGCTGGGCGAAGACCCCGGCACGCAGCAGCTCGGCGGCGTCGTGGCGGGCGAACTTCGGGGCCGGCATCCTGGCGAAGGACGAGAACTCGTCGACCATCCGGCCGATGTCGCCAACCTGGCGCACGATGGTGTCCGTGCAACGGTCGAAGGTCTCCAGGTCCTCCGCCGGCACACCCTTGCGGAACTTGCGTTGCAGCCGCTCGGCCGACAACTGGATCGGCGTCAGCGGGTTCTTGATTTCGTGGGCGATCCGCCGCGCCACGTCGCGCCAGGCAGCGTTCCGCTGGGCCGAGACCAGCCGGGTGATGTCGTCAAAGGTCAGCACCAGGCCGTCCGACGTGCGGCTGGCGCGCACCCTCAGGCGGTGGGTGATGTCGCGGGCGCGCGCCACATCGACCTCTTCCTCGGCCAGGCCGGCGATCCGGGCGTTCTCGGCCACGGCGGAAAACTCGGGCGCCACCTCGTCCAGACTGCGGCCATGACCATGGTCCCCGGGCAGGTCCAGGAGGGTCACCGCCTGGCGATTGGCTGCGGATATCCGGCCCTCGCCGTCGGTGGCGATGACGCCTGCGGACACCTCGGACAGCACGGTCTCGATGAACTGACTGCGCTGCTTGGCTTCGTTGGAGGCCGAATGCAGCGCCGCCTGCTGACGCTCAAGATCCCCGGTCATGCTGTTGAAGGCACGGGATAAGACGGCGATCTCTTCAGGATCCTTGTCCGTATCGACACGAGCCGTCAGATCCCCCGCGGCCACGCGCCCCGCAGCATGGACCAGACGCGCCACCGGACCGGAAATGCCGTTGGCAGCCGCCATGCCCAGCCACACCGCCCCGACCAGCACCAGCAGCGCCGTCTCGCCGTAGGACAGGGCGAACACGGTCTGGATCCGCGCCCGGCTCTGGGCGGCCTCGCGATAGGAGACGACCGAGCTTTCGGCGTCGCGCAGCTGGCTGATCATCCCCTTGGCCAGGGGCCGCATCACATAGAGGTAGGCGTCGGGAAAGGCGCGCAGCCGGTACAGGGCGCGGACCATGTCGTTGGGATCGAAGGAGGCGGAAATGGTGTCGCCTTCATCCGCCGCCTTGAACCGCGAGGGCGGCGGAATGACGAAGGGCGGCGCGTCATCGGCCTCGGCGCGGGCCAGGATGCGTCCATCCCGGTCGACCACATAGGCGGCCTGGAAGGCATGATAGGACGCCTGCTGGGCCAGGAAGTGGCTGAAGGTGACCGGGCTGGCCTCGAGGCCGGGCGCCGCACGATTGAGATCCGCCGACATCAGGGCCACGTGGTCGCTGATGTAGCGCTGCTGGTCCTCGAGATAGGAGCGCGAGATGGTGGCAGAGTTCTCGACCACGGTCTGGACCCGGCTGGAGAACCAATTGTCGACGCCGCGATTGACCAGCACCCCGTAGAACAGGGCTACGACCACGGCCGGCGCCACGGCGGCCAGAGCGAACAGGGTGACGAACCGCAGATGCAGGCGCGCGCCGGCGTCGCTCGACTGCGCGTCAAGCAGGGCCAGCAGCCGCAAGCCCACAATCCCGGCCAGGCCCAGGATCAGGACCAGATTGAAGCCCAGGATGACCAGGATGTTGCGGCTGGCCGGCGCCAGGGGGCCGGTCTCCGGCGGCGACGCCGCCAAGAGCACCGCCACGCCGGTTAGCACGGCCGCAAGCGCGTAGCCTCCGCCCAGCAGATACCGGGATTGCAGCAGCCGACCCACGCGCCCGGCGCGTGGCGTATTCGGCTCTACATCGTGACCCAGGACCGCCATGACCTCGGACCCTAGGCGGAACTGTGCCCCAAACTCAACAGGTATGTTGCTGCAAAGCTTCTGCTCCTAGCGGCGGCCGCGGTTCATCTCCACGCCCAGATCCTGGATCTTCTTGCGCAGGGTGTTGCGGTTCAGGCCCAGGATCTCCGCCGCCCGCACCTGATTGCCTCGCGTCGCCGCCAAGGTGAGCTGGATCAGCGGGCGTTCCACCTCTTCCAGCACTCGATCGTAAAGACCGATCGGGGGAATGCCGTCGGGCTGTTCGGCGAAATAGCCGCCGAGGTGCCGCTCGACGAGGGTCGCCAGGGTGACAGGCCCCTCCTGCCCGGGGGCCACCGGCTGCTGATCGGCGAGCTCACGCTCGACGATGCGGGCGCTGATCAGTTCCTCGCCATAGAGGGCGCAGATTCGGCGGACCAGGTTCTCCAGTTCGCGCACATTGCCCGGCCAGGCGTGCAGCTTCAGTCGCTCCAGGGCGCCGGCGTCGATGGTCTTGGCCGGCAGGCCCTCGCGGTTGGCCCGCAGCAGGAAGGCGCGCGCCAGGTCCGGAATGTCCTCGACCCGGTCGCGGAGCGGCGGAAGCCGCAAGGGGGCGACGTTCAGGCGGAAGAACAGGTCCTCCCGGAACAACCCCTGCTGGATCAGGGCGCGCAGGTCACGGTTGGTGGCGGCGATGATCCGCACATTCGGCCTGCGGCCGGTCTTGGGATTGAGCGTCGTCTCGGAGCCGTCGATGACCCGCAGCAGCCGGGTCTGGGCGTCCAGCGGCATGTCGCCGATCTCGTCCAGGAACAGCGTGCCACCGTCGGCCTCCACCAGCTTGCCGTGGTCGCCGTCCTCACGGCCGAACAGCTCGGTCTCCACCCGCTCGCGCGGCACGGCGGCCAGGTTGATGACCACGAACCTGCCGTCCTTGCGCCGCCCCATGTCGTGCAGAGCGCGGGCGACCAGCTCCTTACCGGTCCCGGACTCGCCCAGGATCAGCACCGTCAGGTCCGCGCCGACCAGTCGGGCGATGGTGCGATAGACGTCCTGCATCGGCCCGGAGCGGCCTATCAACGGCAAGCGCTCATCGCGGACCGCACGGGCCTGGGCCTTGGAGGCCTCGGAGTCGGCCGGGCGCGACAGGGCGCGGCGGGCGACCGAAGTCATGTCATCCAGGTCGAAGGGCTTGGAGACATAGTCGAACGCCCCGCCCTCGGTGGCGCTCACCGCGGTCAGCAGGGTGTTCTGGGCGCTCATCACGATGACCGGCAGCTTCGGCCGTTCCTTGCGGATGCGCGGCAGGACGTCGAACAGGTTCTCGTCCGGCATCATCACGTCGGTGACGACGAGATCGCCCTCCCCGTCCGACACCCACTTCAGCAGGGTGGTGGCGTTGCCGGTGGCGCGCACCTGATAGCCTAGCCGGGTGAAGGCCTGGCTCAGCACCAGTCGGATCGAGCTGTCGTCGTCCGCGATCAGGATCTTCTTGTTGGCGTTGGCCACGGCGTTCATGCCGAGAACTCCTCTTCGGATGCGATGGGCAGCAGCACGCGGAAGGTCGTGCGGCCCGGCTCGGAGTCGAAATCGATCAGGCCGCCATGGTTGGCGACCAGCTTGGAGACCAGGGCGAGGCCGAGGCCGGCGCCGTTGGCCTTGGTGGTGACGAAGGGCTGGAACAGGCTCTCCCGCAGATGGGTCGGCACGCCGGGCCCGTTGTCGGTGACACGCACCTCCAGCGGCGCGCCCCGCAGTTCCTGGCCCTTGGCGGCCCGCACGCGGACGCCGTGGCGATAGGCGGTGCGGATCGTGATTTCGCCACGGCCGTCGCCCCTGGAATGCGCCGCCTCGGCGGCGTTCTTCACCAGGTTCAGGAAGATCTGGATCAGCTGGTCCTCGTCGCCGAGGGTCGGCGGCAGCGAGGGGTCGTAGTGCTCCCTCAAGCCCAGGCCATCGGCGACGCCGTTGGCGGCCAGGGCCCGCACCCGGTCAAGCACCTGGTGGATGTTGACCGGCTTGCAGTCCGGCAGGGCGTCGTCGGAGAAGGCCTCCATCCGATCCACCAGCCGGCGGACCCGGTCAGTCTCGTCGACGATAAGTTGGGCCAGCGGCGTGTCCTCGGCCTTGGCCCCGGACTTCAGCAGCTGCGCCGCGCCGCGGATCCCCGCCAGCGGGTTCTTGATCTCGTGCGCCAGCATGCGACCGAGGCCAACGATGGTGCGCAGACCGGCCGCCTCCGGCCCGCCGCCCCGCTCCACGCCAAAGGCCCCGCCCCGTACATGCAGGGTGAGCAGCACCGAACCGTCGCCCAGGGGGGCTGCGGCGCCATCTGCCTCAAAGCTGGGATGGCCGAACAGGGAGATCTCCACCCCGCGCTCGCGGACCGGCGCATCCTCTTCCAGCGCCCGATTGAGCAGAGAGACCAGGGCCGAGCCCGGCGGCAGGGCCGCCTGGAACCGCCCGCGGGTCAGGAGCCCAAGCCCCTGGCCGAACAGCCGCTCGGCCGCCTCGTTCACCGCCACCAAGGCCCCGTCGCGGCTGACCACCAGGGCCGGCTCGGGGGAAAGTTCGAAGGCCGCCGCTTTCAGCGCCTCCATGTTGATGCCGCTGCTTGCGGTCTGGGTTCGCCCCGTCATGCCGCCAAACTCCTGTCTGGATCGCGCCACAACGCGATCAGGCCTTGCTCGACCCGGGCCGGCTCCTCCTCGCGGCAAAGCGCCTGCCGGGCGCTCCGCCTGGCCTCGGCCTGCGTGGGCCAAGGCGCGTTATCAACGTAGGACGCCAGGTGCTTGCGGAAGATCCGCAGACCCAGGCGGTCGCCATAGAACTTGAGACTGTCACGGAAGTGCTCGAGGGCGATCTCCAGCCGCGTCTCCGCGTCCGGCTCGTCGAAGGGCCGACCGGCCAGGCCGGCCTCGACCTGGGTCGCGACCCAGGGGCGGCCATAGACGCCGCGCCCGATCATCACCCCATCGGCGCCGGACTGGGCCAGGGCTTCCCGCGCCGTAGCGCCGTCGACGATGTCGCCATTGACGATCACGGGCACGGACACCTCGTCCTTCACCGCCCGCACCGCCGACCAGTTGGCGGCGCCCTTGTAGAACTGGCAGCGCGTCCGGCCGTGGACCGTGATAGCCCGCGCGCCGCGCGCCACGGCGCGGCTGGCGATCTCCGGCGCATTCTTCGAGGCCTCGTCCCAGCCCAGGCGCATCTTGACGGTGACCGGCACTTCCACCGCATCCACCGCGGCGGCGACCAGGGCCTCGGCGAGGTCAGGCTCGCGCATCAGGGCCGAGCCCGACAGCGCCCCGCCGGTCACTTCCTTGGCCGGGCATCCGAAGTTGAGGTCGATGATCTGGGCCCCGGCCTTAGCGGCCAGGCGCGCGCCGTGAGCCATGAGTTCGGGATCGCGACCGACCAGCTGGACCACCATCAGGGGCAGCCCCTCACCGACGGCGGCGCGACGGACGACGTCAGGCCGACCGCGCGCGAACTCCGCGCAGGCCACCATCTCCGTGGCCACATAGGACGCGCCGAGCCGGCTGGCCGCACGCCGGAAAGGCAGGTCCGACACGCCGGTCATGGGCGCGATCCACGCCCGCCCCGGCACTTCGACACCCCCGACTTCGAGCAAGTTGCTCATTTTATAGTCATCCCCATCGCCCCCTTTTTAGGCAACTTGTGCGGCGCCGTAAAGCCCAGTTTCGCATCATCGCCCAAGGGTGTGCTGGACAAGCCGCGGGGCCGCCCTAAACAGACCGCCCATGGACTTCTCCGTCGTGATCGTCGCCGCCGGGGCCAGCACCCGGGCCGGGCCAGGGACCCCAAAACCTTGGCGGGCATTGGCCGGACAACCCATCCTCAGATGGTCGGTTGAGGCCTTCGTCGCCGCCGGGGCCCGCGAGATCATCGTGGTCACAGCGGCGGATCGCGTGTCTGAGGCCGACGAGGCCCTGGCCGGCCTGCCCCGCTGGCGGGCCGTGCCGGGCGGCGCCCAGCGCGCGGATTCCGTGCAGGCGGGGCTGAAGGCCCTGGCAGGTCCCATGGACGAGGCAGTCCTGGTTCACGACGCCGCCCGCCCGCTTGTGACACCGGCCCATGTCCATTCGGTGCTGTCCGCCCTCACGGAGGCGGACGGCGCGATCCTGGCCCTGCCCGTGGCCGACACCCTCAAGCGGGGCGCCGGGATGATCGAAGCAACGGTCCCGCGCGACGGCCTGTGGCGCGCCCAGACGCCCCAGGCCTTTCGCAAACACGCCCTGCTCGACGCCTACGCCCGCTGGCCGGGCGATGCAGAGCCGACCGACGACGCCGCGATCATGGAGCGCGCGGGAGGCCGCGTGGCGCTGGTTCCCGGCGATCCCCTGCTGATGAAGCTCACCTATCCGGAGGACTTCGCCATGGCCGAGCGCCTGGCGGGCGCGGCCCGCGTCACCTGCATCGGCCAAGGGGTCGATGCGCACCGCTGGGGTCCGGGGGATGCGGTCTGGCTCTGTGGGGTCCGCATCGACCATGACCAGACCCTGATCGGCCACTCCGACGCCGACGCCGGCCTGCACGCCCTGACCGACGCCATCCTCGGCGCCATCGGCGACGGTGACATCGGCGAGCACTTCCCGCCCACCGATCCCCAGTGGAAGGGCGCGTCTTCGGACCGCTTCCTGACCCACGCCGTTGAGCGGGTCGCCGCGGCCGGCGGCCGGCTGGTCAATGTCGATGTGACCCTGGTCTGCGAGCGCCCGCGCATCCGCCTGCATCGCGACGCCATGCGGCAGCGCCTGGCCGACCTGCTCGGCCTGCCCCTCGCACGCGTCAGCGTGAAGGCCACGACGACCGAGGGTATGGGCTTCACCGGTCGCCAGGAGGGTCTGCTGGCCCAGGCCATCGCCACCGTCGAGCTGCCCGCCTGACCGTTTCTCGGCCCCGGCTCTTGTGCAGAGCCGCCGGCCGGTGCTCACCTCTCTCCCCACCTCGCTTCGGAATCGCCCATGTTCAATCTCGAGATCGAAACCCTGGCCCGGCTGCTGATCGATGAAGCGCGCCAGCGCAATCTTCGCATCGTCACGGCGGAGAGCTGCACCGGCGGCCTGGTGGCGGGCGCGATCTGCGCGATCCCAGGAGCCTCGGACGTCTTCGAGCGCGGCTTCATCACCTACAACAACCGCGCCAAGCAGGAGCTGCTGGGGGTGCCCGGCGAGCTGATCGCCGACCTCGGGGCCGTGTCAGAACCCGTGGCCCGCATGATGGCCGAAGGCGCCCTGGAAAACTCCAACGCCCACCTTGCGGTCGCCATCACCGGCGTCGCCGGCCCCGGCGGCGGCACGCGCATGAAGCCGGTGGGCACGGTGCACATCGCCACCGCCCGCACGAACCACGGCCTGATGCACAGCCAGGAGTTCTTCCAGTACGAGACCCGCGCGGAGATCCAGCTCGCCGCGGTCCAGGCCGCCCTGCAGCAGATGCGTGACCGACTGGTCCCCTAGCCGTAGAGCTGCTTCGCGCGGTCGTCGAAGCAGGCCATCAGCTTGCTGACCGCGCTCTCGAAGTTCCGCGCCAGCAGGGCTTCGAGCAGGCGGGTCTTGAACGCAAAGTCGATATCGAACTCCACCCGCACCCCGACGGGGTCGTCGTGGAACTCCCAGCGATTGCGCAAGGTGTTGAAGGGGCCTGACAACAGGTTCACGTCGATGGTGCGCAGCGCCGGATCACGCCGCACACGGGTGGCGAACTTCTCTCGCAGGAACGAGAAGCCGACCCGGGCCTCGGCGTCCACCCAGCTGACGCCCTCCGCGTCCACACGGGCGTTCCAGGTGCGCATGGCGGTCAGCCAGGGCACGAACTGCGGATAGGACTCCACGTCGCCGACCAGGGCGTACAGCTGGTCGGGCGTATAGGGCAGCACGCGGGTCAGATGATGACGCAAAGTCCTAGAGCGCCGCGTCCTTGGCCCGGCTGTCTTGGGCCAATCGTGCAGCCTTCAGCCGCGCGAAGTCCTCGCCGGCATGGTGCGACGACCGGGTCAGCGGGCTGGCCGAGACCATCAGGAAGCCCTTGGCCCGGGCGATCGCCTCATAGGCCCTGAACTCGTCGGGGTGGACGAACCGGTCGATCGGCGCGTGCTTGCGCGTGGGCTGCAGATACTGGCCGATGGTGATGAAATCGACGCCGGCGGC
>CAZXVO010000026.1:0-19636 GCA_964643835.1 uncultured Phenylobacterium sp.
CCGGCGAAGACCGCGCCCTGATGGCCGCCCAGAACGCCATCCAGAACCCGCTGCTGGACGAAGTCTCCCTGAAGGGCGCCAAGGCGGTGCTGGTCAATGTGACCGGCGGCCTGGACATGACCCTGCTGGAAGTCGACGAGGCGGCTAACGCCATCTCCGAGCAGGTGGACCCGGAAGGTAACATCATCTTCGGCGCGGCCTTCGATCCGTCGCTGGAAGGCATGATCCGCGTGTCGGTGGTCGCCACCGGCATGGACGGCGCCTCGATCGCGGCCATCGAGCCGAAGATGGAGCGTCGCCCGCTGCAGGCCCCGCCGCTGCGCGCGCCGGAACCGGCCCGCCAGCCCGCGGCCACCACGTCCTACGCTCCGGCGCCGTCGCCCGAGCCGACGCGCTCGATCTACGCCACGCCGGCCGCCCAGGCGCCGCGCTACCAGGAGCCGGCCTATGCGCCGCCGCCGGTGGCCGCCGCTCCGGAGCCCGCGCCGGCCCCGATGGCGCCCATGGCCCAAGCCCCCGCCTATCAGCCGCAGGCCTATCAGGCCCCGGTGGTGGAGGATCAGGCCGATCTCTATGCGCCGCAACCCGAGGCCGCCCGGCCCGAGCCGCAGATCATGCAGCCCGCCCGGCAACCGACCTATGTCGCGCCGCCTCAGCCGCAGCCGGCCCCCGCGCCGCAGCCGGTCACCCGCATCGTCGACCCGGCGGTGGCGGAAGAGGATGACGAGCCCCTGTTCGGCGAGCCGGTCTATGAGGAGCGCCGTCCGCGTGGTGGCTTCCTGAGCCTGTTCGGCAGCCGCCCGCGCTATGACGCCCCGGCCCCTGCGCCCGCGCCCCGCGCCGCGCGTGGCTCGGCCCAGGCGATGGAGCAGCCGATGGAGCAGGAGCAGGCGGACAGCCAGGAAGACCTGGAAATCCCGTCCTTCCTGCGTCGCCTCGCCAACTAGGCTTAGGCTCAAATCCAAGACCTGCAGACGGCCGAGGGAAACCTCGGCCGTTTCGCGTTTCAGGCGCCTTCCGCTCGCGCGAGAAGGGAGGTCTTAAGCCTTGATTAGCTTCGGATTCTTAGGCGTCCCGATTCGAAACATTCGGAAACAGGACGTGTCTTGCGGCGCCGCAGCATAAACCGTATCCGGCTATCCTGCGTTCCGTGTCTCTGCGGAGCCAAAGTTCAGAAGGCGAAGCCCGTGGCCGGATCCGTGTTCCAACATACCCTGCAAGGCCCCGCCATCTTCGCCGGCGTGGGCGTGCACACCGGCGCCTATGTCCGCGTTTCTGTGCGTCCGGCCCCCGCCAACACCGGCGTCGTGTTCGTGCGCACCGACATCGTTGATCGTGACAACCGTATCCCCGTCTCGGCTGAGGCCGTCTGCAAGACCCAGCTGGGCACGGTGATCGGTAACTCGGCGGGCGTCACCGTCTCGACCATCGAGCACCTGATGGCCGCCATGGTGATGTCGGGCATCGACAACGCCATCGTCGAGCTGGACGGCGAGGAAATGCCGATCATGGACGGCTCGTCGCTGCCGTTCGTGCAGATGCTCGACCGCGCCGGCCGCCGGCCGCAGGATGCGCCGCGCCGGGTGATCGAGATCCTGGCCCCCATCGAGGTGGTGGACGGCGACAAGCGCGCCACCCTGACGCCCGCCGACCAGTTCGAGGTCGCCTTCACGATCCAGTTCGCCTCCAAGGTCATCGGCCGCCAGAGCATCGACCTGGTGATGAACGACCGCGCCTTCCGCGACGAACTTGCCGACTGCCGCACCTTTGGCTTCGCCCATGAGGTCGAGGCCCTGCGCGCCATGGGCCTGGCCCGCGGCGGGTCGATGGAAAACGCCGTCGTCATCGAGGGCGACCGCATCCTGAATCCGGAAGGCCTGCGTCGTCCGGACGAGTTCGTGCGGCACAAGGCGCTGGACGCTATCGGGGACCTGTTCGTGCTCGGCGCGCCGATCCTGGGCCGTTTCGAGGGCGTTCTGGCCGGTCACGGCATCAATAACGCCCTGGTTCGTGCGCTCGCCGCCCAGCCCAAGGCCTGGCGCTACCGCACCTTCGTCGAAGAGCTCGCCGAAGCCGTCTGAGCCATAAGCGGCGCCAGCCGTTTGCGCTCTCTGTCCCCTGGTGTAGAACCAACATCGTTCGGCGCGGGGGCGCGCTTTGGTCTCTGAGGTGAAGGTGTCCTTGCTTCGCAATCCCTGGACTCGTCCGGTTCTCTGCGCCGTGATGGTGTCCGTCGCCCTCGCCGGGTGCGCCGGTAAACCCAAGAAGCCCCGTCTGGCTTACGAAGAGCGCCCTGTGGAGCTGCTCTACGCCACGGGCGCGGACCGGCTTGACCGCGGCCTCTGGAACCAGGCGGTAGACTATTTCGCCGAGGTCGAACGCCAGCACCCCTATTCGGAATGGTCGCGTCGGGCGATTCTGATGACGGCCTATGCTCACTACCAGGCCGACAACTATGCCGAGGCCATCGGTGACGCCGACCGCTTCATCTCGCTCTATCCCGGCAATCCAGCGGCGGCCTACGCCCACTACCTGAAGGCCATCTGCTATTTCGAGCAGATCGTCGACGTGGGCCGGGACCAAGCCGCGACCGGCCAGGCCCTCGACAACCTGCGTGACGTCGTCCTGCGCTATCCGAACTCGGAATACGCCTCCGACGCTCGCCTGAAGATCGACATGGTCAATGACCAGCTGGCCGGCAAGGAAATGACCATCGGCCGTTGGTACCTGCGTAACGGTGACACCCTGGCCGCCGTCGGCCGGTTCCGCACCGTCGTCGACCGCTACCAGACCACGACCCACACGCCTGAGGCGCTCTACCGGCTGGTGGAAGCCTATCTGACCCTGGGCCTGGCCGACGAGGCCAAGCGCAACGGCGCTGTCCTGGGCTACAACTACCCGGGCGACGGCTGGTATCGCGACGCCTATGGGCTGCTGACCGACAAGGGCCTGCGCCCGGCGGTCGAGCCGCAAGGGGCGGGCGAGCGCAAGGGCCTCTTGTCCAACCTGCCGTTCGGCAAGAAGGACAAGGGCGCGACCATCAAGCCGCCGGCCGAGACGACCTCCGGCAAGGTGACGGAAGCCATGGAGCAGCCCGGCGCGCCGGGGAAGCCCAAGGCCAAGAAGAGCCTCCTGTCGCACCTGCCCTTCGTGAAGTAGGCGTCGGCCTCGATTTTTCGGAACCGAAAGTGAACACGGGCCTTTTCCAAAGGCCCGATTCCAGGCGATCCTAGGGCCATGCTGATCGGACTTTGGATCCGCGATGTCGTTCTGATCGAGGCCCTGGACCTGTCCATTGGGCCGGGACTGACTGCGCTTACCGGTGAGACAGGGGCGGGGAAGTCCATCATCCTCGACGCCCTGGGCCTGGCGACGGGCGCGCGGGCCGATGCGGGCCTGGTGCGGCGCGGCGCGAACCAGGCGGCGGTGTCGGCGATCTTCGCGCCGGGGCCTGAGCATCCGGTCTGGGACATCCTGGAAGAGAAGGGCCTGTCCTACGCCAAGGATGAGGACCTGGTCCTGCGCCGGACCGTCGCCGCTGACGGCCGCAGCCGCGCCTTCGTGAATGACCAGGCGACCAGCGTCGGCGTCCTGCGCGAGCTTGGCGAACAGCTGATCGAGGTGCATGGCCAGCACGAGACCGTGGGCCTGCTGGACACCCGCACCCATCGCAGTCTGCTGGACGCCTATGGAACCCTGGGGCCGATGGCCCGCACCGTGGCCGGCCGCTGGGCCGACTGGCGTGCGGCCCGGACGCGGGCCCAGGAGCTGAGAGATATCGTGGGCCGTGCGGCGGCGGAGGCCGAAGAGCTGTCCCTGCGCCTGGCCGAGCTGGATCGGCTCGACCCGCAGGAGGGTGAAGAGACCCGGCTGGCCGAATCCCGCGCCATCCTCGGGGCCTCGGAAAAGGCCCTGACCGACATCGCGGACGCCCGTGGCGCCTTCGACGGCCTGTCCAGCCGCCTGGCCCAGGCCGTGCGCGCCCTGGAGCACGCTCGCAGCCGCGCCGTCCAGGCTGGCGCGGGGGAGGAGAGCCCCGCGGTCGCCCGCCTGACCGCCGCCAGCGCCGCCGTCGACCGGGTGTTCAGCGAGGTGCAGGAGGCTGAGGCCGCCGTCGACCTGGCCGCTGAGGCCTTCGATTTCCGCGCCGACGAGCTGGAGAAGACCGAGGAGCGGCTGTTCGAACTGCGCGGCATGGCGCGCAAGCTGCAGGTCAGCGTCGAGGAACTATCCGGCCTGCGGGTGCGGTTCGCCGAGAAGCTGCGGGCCATGGAGTCCAGCGAGGACGACCTGAAGGCCGCCGACGCCGCCGTGTCCGCCGCGCGCAGCGCCTATCTGGACGCCGCCGCCCAGCTGTCCCTGGCCCGGCGCGCGGCCGGCGACCGCCTGGCCCAGGCGGTGGAGACTGAACTGGCGCCGCTGAAACTCGATAAGGCCCGCTTCCGCGTGGCGGTGGACGCCTTGCCGGAGGACAAGGCCGGCCCCACCGGCCAGGATCGCATCGCCTTTGAGGTCGCCACCAATCCTGGCGCGCCGTTCGGCGAGCTGGGGGCCATCGCGTCTGGCGGCGAGCTTGCGCGCCTGGCCTTGGCCCTGAAGGCCTCCCTGGCCGGCCGCGCCCAGGGGGCCCAGCCCTTGATGATCTTCGACGAAGTGGAGCTGGGGGGGGGCGGGGCGGTGGCCGACGCCGTGGGCCTGCGTCTGCGGAAGCTGGCCTCAAGCGCCCAGGTGCTGGTGGTGACCCATTCGCCCCAGGTTGCCGCGCGCGGCGACGCCCACTGGCGGATCGCCAAGGCTGGCGACGGCGAGCGGCTGCGCACGGCGGTGGAGCCCTTGAGCCCCGCCGACCGCGAGGAGGAGATCGCCCGCATGCTGGCCGGCGCGGAGATCACCGACGCCGCCCGCGCCGCGGCCCGGGCCCTGATGCATGCCTAGCGTCCCAAGGGGCGCATCCCTCCACCGTCATCCTCCGGCGGGCCATCGGCCCGACCGGGGGACCCATGCGGCGTGTGGCGGTCGTGGCAAGTCGGTTTGGGTCCCCCGGACCGCGGCGCGGCCGGAGGATGACGTTGGTGGAAAAGAGGTTGGAGATTCATGACTGAAACGCTCAAGTCCGTCTCCGACCTGACCGAAGCCGAGGCCGCGCACGAGCTGACCCAGCTCGCCGATGCGATCGCCGCCCATGACATCCGCTACTACCAGGAAGACCAGCCGAGCGTTTCGGACGCGGACTATGACGCCCTGAAGCAGCGCAACGCTGCCATCGAGGCGGCCTTTCCGCACCTGATCCGCGAGAATTCGCCCTCCTTCAGGGTCGGGGCGGCGCGGGCCGAGCAGTTCTCGCCCGTCGAGCATGGCGTCCCCATGCTCAGCCTGGACAACGCCTTCTCCAATGAGGAGGCCGCCGAGTTCGACGCCCGGGTCCGCCGCTTCCTGCGGCTGGAGGGCGAGACGGTCGCCTATACGGCGGAACCCAAGATCGACGGGCTGTCGGCCTCGATCCGCTATGAGAAGGGCTTGCTGGTGCAGGGCGCAACGCGGGGCGATGGCCGGGTCGGCGAGGACGTCACCGAGAACCTGCGCACGGTCAGCGACATCCCCAAGCGCCTGTCCGGCCAGGGCTGGCCGGATGTGATCGAGATCCGCGGCGAGGTCTATCTGGGCCATGCCGAGTTCGCGGCCCTGAACGCGGCGGCGACGGAGGCCGGGCAAAAGACCTACGCCAATCCGCGCAATGCGGCGGCCGGGTCGCTTCGCCAGATTGATCCGAAGATCACCGCCCAGCGGCCGCTAAAGTTCTTCGCCTATGCCTGGGGCCTGTTCAGCCAGCCCTTCGCCGAGACCCAGTGGGAGGCCCTGCAACTGCTGAAGGCCTGGGGCTTTTCCACCACGCCGCAGTCACAGCGGGTGGAGGGGGCGGCGGGGCTGCTGGCGGCTTATGCCGACATGGAGGCCGAGCGGCCGAAGCTGGGCTTCGACATCGATGGGGTGGTCTACAAGGTCGACCGTCTCGACTGGCAGACGCGGTTGGGCTTCATCACCCGCACGCCGCGCTGGGCGATCGCGCGCAAATTCCCGGCCCAGAGGGCGCGCACCATCCTGGAGGCTATCGACCTGCAGGTGGGGCGCACGGGGGCGGTGACGCCGGTGGCGCGGCTGCGCCCGGTGACGGTTGGCGGTGTCGTGGTCGAGAACGCCACCCTGCACAATGCCGACGAGATCGCCCGCAAGGACATCCGGGTGGGTGACACCGTCATCCTCCAGCGGGCCGGCGACGTGATCCCGCAGATCGTCGGCGTCGTTCCGGAGGAGCGGCCCGCCGAGGCGGTCCCCTTCGAGTTCCCGCATGTCTGCCCTTGTGACCTGAAGACCCCCCTGGCGCGTGAGACCACGGTTTCGGGCGCCGAGACAGTGGTGCGGCGCTGCACCGGGGAACTGGCCTGCCCGTTCCAGCGGATCGAGCACCTGCGCCACTTCGTGTCGCGCCGGGCCTACGACATCGAGGGCCTGGGCGAGAAGCAGCTGACCGCCTTCTTCGAGCGCGGCTGGATCCGTGAGCCGGCCGACATCTTCCGGCTAGCTCGAGACGAGGAAAAGCTCACCGAGCTGCGCCAGACCGAGGGCTATGGCGAGACCAGTGTGAAGAACCTGGTGGCCGGGATCGAGGCGCGGCGGGCGATTCCGCTGGACCGCTTCATCTTCGGCCTGGGCGTGCGGCACGTGGGCGAGACGACCTCGATGGCGCTCGCCCGTCACTATGAGACGGTGGAGCGGTTCGTGGCCGCTGGGCTGGCGGCCGAGGCCCAACGCCCGAAGGCGTCCTATCAGGACCTGGCCACCCTGGACGGGGTTGGGCCGACCGCGCTGGAGGCGGTGCTGGCCTGGGCGGGACAGCCGAACCAGGCCCTGTTGATCCCGGACGGCGCCAGCCTGGAGGAGCGCCTGCGCCTGACGATCCCCAAGCTGAACGCCACGGCCCGACGCGCCATCGCCGAGCGGTTCGGGGACTGGTTGAGCTTTGAGGCCGCCGCACGCGCGGCGGTGGATGGCCGGGCCGGGGAGGATTTCCTGGAGCTGTCGGCCGTAGACGCTGTGGGGCCCGTGGCGGCCCGCATGGTGGCGGAGTTCTTCGGCGAGGATCACAACCGCGCCCGCGTGGACGCCTTGCTGGCCGAGCTCAGCGTCATCCCGGCCGAACGCCCGAAGACCGACACGGCCATCGCCGGCAAGACCGTGGTCTTCACCGGATCGCTGGAGAAGATGACCCGGGACGAGGCCAAGGCCCAGGCCGAGGCCCTGGGCGCCAAGGTCTCCGGCTCGGTGTCCAAGAAGACCGATCTGGTGGTGGCCGGCCCCGGCGCCGGCTCCAAGCTGAAGACCGCCACGGACCTGGGCATTCAGGTCCTGACCGAGGATGAATGGCTGGATCTGGTGAAGGGCTAGAGCATCTTCCGATAGGTGTGAAACGGCTATCGGACAAAAAGGTGCTCTAGGCGCGAGACAACAGTCGGCGGCAGGTTGGCGGCGCATCAAGCCGGGCGGCGAGATCGGCGCAGAGGATACGGGCTTTCGCGCCTCGGCCTGTCTGGACGTAGACCTGGGCCAAGCCCGAAACCGCTACGGGATCATAGGGCGCCTGGTCCAGCACGCGATCGTACCAGGTTTCGGCTCCAGCCATGTCGCCCTGCTGGGCGTGCCGCTCAGCCACCAGCACGCCCAACTTCGGCTGCCAAGTTCGCACCCTTTGGGCCTGGTCGGGATAGGCGGCCTGCATGACCGCGTAGGCGCGCTCATAATAGGGCAGGGCGAGGTCGCGCCGACCGTCCAGATCCTGGAGCTCTCCCAGATTGATAAGGGCGCCCCAGGCTCGCGGGTCGAGAGCGTTGGCCCGCGCGTAGGCGCGCCGGGCGCCGGCGACGTCGCCCTGGACAGCCAAGGTCAGGCCGAGGGCCTGATGCGTCCAGGGATCGTTTGGCGACAAGGCGACAGCACGCTCAGCTTGGCGCCGGGCGGCCGCCAGGCGCTTGGCCGCGACGGGCGTTCGGGTGCGGCCGTCGGCAAGCGCCTGAGTCAGGGTTGTGTGGTCGAAACGGGCGCCACCGGGCGGGTTCGGCCAGCGCACCACTCGCTGCACCTGGGCTGTGGCCGCGCCAGCGAGGGCCTGGGCGTCGCTCGGATTGCTCGCCAGCACCCGGTCGTAGAGGGCCAGCGCCGCCTCATTGTCCTCGCGCGTGTACTGGAAATAGTAGTCCTTGGCCCGGTCGATCATCGCTTCAGACGCGCTGGCGCGGGGGATAGCCAGAAAGGCCAGAGGAGCCACCGCCAGGGCGAGCCCCGCCGACAAGGCGGCCCAGCGCCGACGGGGCGCTCTTCGGGGCTTCGCATCGACGGGCGCGATCAGCCGGTATCCGCGCTTGGGGATGGTCTCGACATAGGCCGGCGCGCGCGGATCGTCGTCTAGCGCCCGGCGCAGTTTGAAGACCGTGCGCGCCAAGGTGTCCTCGCCGACGGTCATGTTTGGCCACAGGGCCGCCAACAGATCGTCGCGGCCGAGCACCTCGCCCGGGTGTTCGGCGAGTAGGCTCAGTAGGTCCATCACCTTGGGCTCGACGGCGCGGATCTCGCCTGGACGGGACAGGCGCCCGGCGGCATGGGCGACGGTCCAGGCGCCGACGGTGTAGGGAGGCTTGGCGGACGGTGGGGGCGGGGTGGCGGGCATGGTCAGGAAAAGGTCAGGAAAGCAGGAGGCTTCAGTCATTTCCCGCCCTGGGCGGCTCGTCTAGCCTTTTGCAGAAGTCCGCGACCGTCGCCTTGGCTGTCGTGCGCCAGGGAGGAGTCATGCGTCGTGTATTGGCCGGCCTATTGGTCGGCGCTTCGATCCTGTTGGCGGGCCTTGCCCGCGCCGCGGAATCGCCTGCGGCCGCTGAACCGCTTGTGTCGGTGGAAGACCAGCGTGCCGATTTCGCCGCCCTCTATGCAGGGCTGCGCGCCAATCACTACGACCTCTACGCCCGTCTCGACCGCAAGGCCTATGACCGGCTCTACCGCCGGACCCTGGCCGGCCTGGAGCAACCAGCCCCGCGCCTGGAGGTGGAGCGACGCTTCCAGACCTTTATCGCCGCCGGTCGAGTGGCGCATGCGCGGATCGACTACATCCTGCCCGCCTTCCGCGCTTGGCGGAAGCAGGGCGGGACCCAGTTCCCGATCCCGGTGCGGGTGATGGGCGGCCATGTGCTGATCAGCCAGGCCCCCCGGACCATCCCGGAGCTGGGGCAGGGGGCCGAGATCACCGCCATATCCGGCGTGCCGATGCGCAATCTTATGCGGCGCATCCGGGCCAATGTTTCGGCGGATGATGACTACATGTCTGATTCCCTGATCGAGCTGGACTTCGCGCCCTGGCTCTGGCTGGAGCTCGGGCCGCAGAAGAGTTTCGAGGTGAGGCTCAAGG
Organism: uncultured Phenylobacterium sp.; assembly: GCA_964643835.1. Classification (GTDB taxonomy): domain Bacteria; phylum Pseudomonadota; class Alphaproteobacteria; order Caulobacterales; family Caulobacteraceae; genus Phenylobacterium. Next base: position 9,452 of record CAZXVO010000026.1, read on the forward strand.
GGCAAGCCAAGCCCGTCACCGTGCAGTCCATGACCCGCGACCAGATCGCGGCAGAGTTTCCGGCGAAGGCGCTGGACATCGACGTCACCGAGCGGGTCGCCAAGGTCTATCCCGGCGGGGTCGCCTATTTGCGACCTGGCGTCTTCATCAACCTTGATCCCGGCGCGGACCCCTATGACACCGCGAGCTTCCGGCGGTTCATCGACGGCGCGTTCGAGACTTACCAGCGGGCGGGGGCGACCCGGTTGATCATCGATCTGCGGGACAATCCAGGCGGCCACAACGCCTTCAGCGATCCCATGATCGCTTGGTTCGCGACACGGCCGTTCCACTTCTTCTCCCAGTTCCGAATCAAGGCGAGCGTTGCGGCGGTGCAGGCGAACGCCGAGCGGCTGTCGGCTGGGGAGCCGGGGCGGGAGGCTTCGCTGCTGCTTCAGCAGGCCTACGCCAAGGCCAGGTCGCCGGGAGACCTCGTCGACCTGCCGAGCGCAGAGGCCCAACCCCGCGCAGGAGGGCGCTTCACGGGCGCCGTCTATGTGCTGGTGAACCGGCGGACCTATTCGAACTCGGTGGCGGTGGCGGCCCTGGTCCAGGACTACGGGTTCGGCAAGATCATGGGCGAGCCCACCTCCGACCTCGCCACAACCTTCGGCGCCATGGAGCAGTTCAGCCTGCCGCGGACGGGTATTCTGGTAGGTTATCCAAAGGCCTACATCGTGCGGCCAAACGCGAGCGTGGCCGCCAAGGGCGTCACCCCAGACCTGCCGATCACCACGCCGGTGTTCGAGGGGCAGGACGATCCCGTGCTCGCCGAGGCCATGAGGAGGGTCTCGAAACCCTAGGCCCTCGCCGTCACGATCCAGGTGGCGGAGCCGAGCTTGACGCCCTCCGGACCGGCGTGAGCGGCGAGAGTCTCGCGCAAGATGCCGACGGCGGTGTCGCGCAGGTCCGGGTGCTCGCGCAGCATGCCGCCTAGGGGGCCGACGCGCAGGGTCAGGCTGAGGGTGTCGTCCAGGCTGCCCGCGCCGATCTTCTCGTCGTGCGGGGTGATGGCGATGTCGCTGAAGCCCGCGCCCGAGAGGATCGCTTCCACCCGCTTGGGATCGGCGAAGGCGAAGGGGCCGGGCGCGCCAGGTTCGGGCGGCGTCGCGGGCGGGAACAGGTGGGCGACCGAGGCCATGGGCAGGGTCATGATCGGGTTCTGGTCCGGGCTGCGCCAGCACAGGAAGGCCAGCCGGCCGCCAGGCTTGAGCGCCCGGCGCAGGTTGGTGAAGGCCGCTGTCGGATCGGCGAAGAACATAACGCCGAAGCGGGAGAACAGGCCGTCATAGGCGCCGGCCTCCAGCGGATAGGTCTGGGCGTCGGCCTCCAGGAACTGGGCGTTGGACAGGCCAGCCTCCACGGCGCGGCCGCGGGCGATCTCCAGCATGGGCCGGGAGATGTCGAGGCCGGTGACGGCGCCGGTCGGGCCGACCGCGCGGGCGAGCTCCAGGCTGGTCTCGCCGCAGCCGCAGCCGACGTCGAGCAGGCGTTCGCCGACCTGGGGCTTGAGGGCCGCTTCTGTGGCGCGGCCAAGCGGGCCGAGCTGGCGGTCGAGCTGGACCTGAAGCGCAGCCCAGGTCGGGCCGGCGCCTTCGTTCCAGTAGGCGATCTGGGCGGCGTTGGGAGTGTCGGTCATGTCGTCCTCAGAGCGGCGCGCAGACGTCTTCGAGCCAGGCCCGGATGTGGGGCTCGACCAGCGGCCCGATCTTCTCCAGCACCTTGGCGTGATAGGCGTCCATCTGGGCGCGCTCGGCCGGGGTGAGGAGGTCCACCACGATCAGGCGGCGGTCGATGGGGGCGAGCGTCAGGGTCTCAAAGCCGTGCATGGGCCGTTCGCCGCCGGGGATGGCGGTCGCCTCGGTCACGTATTGCAGGTTCTCAATCCGGATGCCGTAGGCGCCTTCCTTGTAGTAGCCGGGCTCGTTGGAGACGATCATGCCGGGCTGCAGGGCGACGAAGTTCGGCAGCTTCGAGATCCGCTGCGGCCCCTCATGGACCCCCAGATAGACGCCGACCCCGTGGCCGGTGCCATGGTCGTAGTCCAGCCCTTGGGCCCAGAGCGGCGCGCGGGCCAGGACGTCGAGGGCCGAGCCGGTGGTGCCGGGCGGGAAGCGGATGGCGGCCAGGGCCAGGTGGCCCTTCAGCACCAGGGTGAAGCGCTCGGCCATCTCGGCGCTCGGCTCGCCGATGGCGACGGTGCGGGTGATGTCGGTGGTGCCGTCCAGGTACTGGGCGCCGGAATCCACCAGCAGCAGGGAGCCCTTTTCGGCCCGCTTGTTGAGGCGTTCGGTGGGCCGGTAGTGGACAATGGCGCCATTGGAGGCCGCGCCGGCGATGGTGTCGAAGGACAGGTCCTTGAGCGCGCCGGTGGCGGCGCGGAAGCCCTCCAGCCGGGTCACCACCTCAATTTCGTCGGGCGGATTGTCCTGAGCATCGGTGGCCAGCCAGTAGAGGAACCGGCTGATGGCCGCGCCGTCGCGGATGTGGGCGTTGGTCGTGCCGGCCAGCTCGACCTTGTTCTTGCAGGCGCGGGGCAGGGCGCAGGGATCATCGCCGCGCACCACCTCGGCGCCGGCGGACTTGAGCGCCTCGAAGTACCAGGCTGAGGACTGGCCGGGATCGACCAGCACCTTCTTGCCCTTCAGGTCGGCCAGGGCCTGGGGCAGGTCTTCCGGAGTCTCCAGGCGGACCTGGTTGCCCAGCCAGGCGGGCAACTCCTCGGTGACCTTGTCGGGGTCCAGGAACAGGCGGGCGGTGCCATCGCTGTTCAGGATGGCCTGGCCTAGCGGCAGGGGCGAGCGGATGACGTCGCCGCCGCGGACATTGAACAGCCAGGCGATGGAGGAGGGCGCGGTGAGCACCGCGGCGTCCGCCCCCTTGGCCTGGACGGACTTGCCCACCCGCGCGCGCTTGTCGGCCGAGTCCTCGCCGGACTGGGCCAGGGGCTGGGGTACGACCGGGGCCTTGGGCTGGGCTGGGCGCTCAGCGCCCCAGGCGAGATCGAGGGGGTTCGGATCGACGGGGCGCAGTTCGGCGCCGGCCTTGGCCGCGGCGGCGCGCAGGCGCTCCAGGGCGTCGGGGCTGTGCAGGCGCGGGTCGTAGCCCAGGACCTGGCCCTTGGCCGCCGCGGTCTCGAGATAGGCGGGCACGCCGCCGTCCACGAGGTCGCGGATCTCGAACATCGCGGCATCGACCTGGTCGCGGACCTGGAGGGTGTAGCGCCCATCGACGAAGACGGCGGCCTTGTCCTGCAGGATCACAGCGGCGCCGGCCGAGCCGGTGAAGCCGGTGGCCCAGGCCAGGCGGTCATTGGCGGCGGGCAGGTATTCGTTCTGATGTTCGTCCTCGTGCGGCACCAGGAGGCCGTCCAGGCCTTGCTCGGCCATGGCCTTGCGGATCAGGGGGAGGTGGCGGGGACCGAAGGAGCGGTCAGTGGTCTCGTTGAAGGTCTGGAACATGGGGGGCATGTAAGCGCTTCGCGAGGCCCGGGCAAAGGGCCAGACTTGCGCGTCCGCCCTCAGACGGACTAGTTTTCACCCATGGTGAACTTCGCCGCCCGCCTGAATTCGAATTCGTGCGCCCCTTGCGGGGTCGTGCGGCTTCGCGCGCCATAGGCGCGGCGGGTTTACCTCGCCCCCCGCCGGCGCGGGTGGGGGCCGTGGATGGCGCCGGCCCGGCCGGATTCCGGCGCGCGTCCATGACCTTTCCCCTTGATGACCTGACCCCCTGGTTTCCGCTGGAGACCGAACGGCTGATGCTCCGTGAGGCGCGGCCCGAGGACTTTGACGACATCCACGCCTACGCCGTGCGCGACGAGGTGGTCCGCTTCATGATCTGGGGGCCGAACACGCCCGAGGAGACGCGGGCGGTGCTGGACGCCTGGCTGGATGAGCAGACAGTCTGGCCGCGGTTGGGCGTGAACCTGGTGATTGAGGAGAAGGCCACAGAGCGCGTGGTGGGCTCCATCCGGCTGACGGTGCAGGACGCGGCGAACCATACGGCGGACATGGGCTACACCTTGCACAGCGACGTCTGGCGGAGGGGCTATGGAACGGAGGCGGCGCGCACGGTCTTGCGGGCGGCGTTTGGTCCGCTCGGTCTGCACCGCGTGTTCGCCATGGCGGACACCGATAATGTCGGCTCCTGGCGGATCATGGAGAAGTTGGGCATGCGGCGGGAAGCCACCCTGCGCAAAAACAGACAGGTGCGTGGCGACTGGCGCGACAACCACGTCTACGCCATCCTCGCCGCAGAATTTACCCGGATATAATTGACGAGGGCGCGAGCGAGGCCTAAGCAGGCGGCATGTCGAACGCCAACCGCAAAGCCCTCGTTCGCGCCTACAAGGAGGCCAAGCCGGCCTTTGGCGTCTTCGCCCTGCGCTGCGGGGCCGACACCTGGATCGGCGCCAGTCCCAACCTGGCGGCGCAGGAGAACCAGATCCGCTTCACCCTGAAGATGGCCAAGCATCCCAATAAGGGGCTGGAGGCCGCCATCGCCGCGCATGGAGCGGCGGCCTTCGCCTATGAGGTTCTGGAAGAGATCGATGAGCCGGACCTGACGCCAATGGGGCGCACCGATCTGCTCAAGCGGCGCGTGGCGCATTGGATCGAGACACTGAGCGCGAAACCCCTGATCGGGGCGGTGTGACAACCGGCGCCATAGACAGAACTCGCGCTTGAGGCGAGAACGGCTCCCTCTTTGGGGGAGCTTGCGCATGAATTGTCTTGGACACAGCACGCCGCGCCTGTCGCGCCGGACGGCCTTGAGCGCCATCGCCCTCGGCGGCGGGGCGAGCCTTTTGTCCAGCTTCTTGCCGGGCGTCGCGCGAGCCGCCGGTCACGCTGAGGCCCTGCTGCTGACCTGCATGGACTACCGTCTGACTGACGACGTCGCGCGCTACATGGACGCGCGCGGGCTGACCAACAAATACGATCACGTGATCCTGGCCGGCGCGTCGCTTGGGGCGCTGAACGACAAGTTTCCCACCTGGAACGAGGTGTTCTGGACCCACATCGACCTGGCGGTGCAACTGCACGAGGTCCACCGGGTGATCGTGATCGATCATAAGGATTGCGGCGCCTACAAGCTGGTGCTGGGGGAGGCGTCGGTAAAGGACGCCGACACCGAGCTGAAGACGCACGTTAAGCAACTCTACGCCCTGCGCTCCCAGATCGTGACCCGCCACCCCCACATGGAGGTGGAACTGGGCCTCATGGGGCTGGACGGGACGGTCACCCAGATCGTCTGAGCACCGTCCCGTCGGCGCCTTAGTGGGGCGCGTCCGGATCGGTGACCGTGGCCGCGGCGTCGCCAGCCTGGTCGGTGGCCGACTGGGCGGCCTGCGCGGTGCGGTCAGCGGCGGCCTTGGCGCTATCGGCGGCCGATTGGCCGGCGGCGGCCATGCTGTCTACGGCCTGCGACGAGGCGGCGCTGGCGCTTGCCGCCGCCTCGCGGGCCTCCTGGGTGGCGTTGTCGATCATGGCCGAGGCGCGGCCCTGCTCCTGGGCGGCCTGAAGTTCGGCCTGGGTGTTGCGGCCGTTGGTCATGAACACGATGCCGAGGATCGCCACGATGGCGACCAGGGCGGCGATCCACCAGCCGCTGTTCCCGCTGCGATGATGGATTTCGCGGACGGTGCTGGTGGACATCGGGGCCCCGGTGGCGGGGGCAATGGTGATGCGGTCGTCTTCCGGGCGCATGAGCGTGATCCTCTCCAAAGGCGGAAAGTCCGCCGATGGCCGGATCAACGCAGCGTGTCGGATGTCGGTTCCTGGCGCCTCATCGTCGATCGCCCATGTCGCCCGGGGCTTCTCTGACGCCTTCCTGTTGGCGATAGGCCTCAGGTGCGGCTTCGGCGCTTGCTGAATCTCGTCGGGCCTGATCCGCGGCGCGAGCGTCGGAGGTGGCCTTTGAGGTCCGTTGCATATCCGCCGACTTTGCTTCGGCGGCGCTCAGCTGCGGCGGTCTGTAGGACTCGACCTCCGCCGCCCGCTCGGCGCGAGTATTGAGAACGAGGACCAGGGCGAGCGCCCCGATCGCACCGCCAAGAGCGATGGCGATAACCCCGCGCCGGCGCTTCAGCCACGAACCGCGATCTTCGACCATGAACGCGCCGCTGATGGTCTGTGCGACCGGCGAGGGAATGGGGGGCTTGGACATAAACGCGCTCCAGCGCCGCCGTCCGGGCCGCTGCCGGAGGCCGGCGCATCTTCCCGGCCGACCTTGTCTCTGCTCTTTGCGCCTAAGAGCGCTGCAACACCAGCGCCGACCATGCGTCGCGATGGATTCGACGGACGATCCGGAAGCCGCGGGACATGTAGGCGGCGCTGACGCGGCGCTCCTGGGTGCGCAGCAGGCCCGAGAGGATCGCGTAGCCGCCCGGCTTCAGCGCCATCTTGATGTCCTGAGCCAGGGCCACGAGCGGCGGGGCGAGGATATTGGCGAAGACCAGATCGTAGGGCGCGTGGCTGCGCACCTTGGTGTGGCCGAGGCCAGAGGCGTGGACGAAGCGCGCCTTGGCCTGGTTCAGCTCTGCGTTCTCGGCGGCGATGCGCACGGACGGGGCGTCGATATCGGTGCCAAGCGCCAGCCGGGAGCCGGTGCGGGCCGCGGCGATGGCGAGGACGCCGGTCCCGGCGCCCACGTCCAGCACCTTGTCGAAGCGGCGAGCCTTGAGCAGCTCGTCATAGCCCAGCAGACAGCCGACGGTGGTGCCGTGGTGGCCCGTGCCAAAGGCCGCGCCGGCCTCGATGCGCAGGTTCACGGTGTTGGTGGGCGCGCGGCCCCGGTCGTGGGCGCCGTAGATGAAGAAGCGCCCGGCGCGCACCGGCGGCAGGCCCGACAATGACATGGCGAGCCAGTCGGCGTCGGCGAGCTTTTCCACCGTGACATTGAGGTTGAAGCGGGCGAGCCGCGCCTTTAGGGCCTCGATTTCCTCGGCTGTGGTCGGGAAGGCGTCGATCCGCCAGACATCGTGATCCTCGTCCTCCTCCAAGATGGAGTAGGTCGCGCCTTCCAGGGCGATGTCGGAATCGATGGCGGCGGCGGCGGCTTCAGCCTCCGCACGGGGGCCGCGGGCGATGATCTGGACGGCGTCGTCGGTCATGCGCCCCCCTGTAGAGCCTGAAGGCGCGAAAGGCGAGGGGGCGTCAGTTCACGGAGGGCGGGGAGGCGGGCCGCGGCTCGATCCCGGCGAGGATGCCGCCGCCCTGCGAGGGGTAGGCCGGCTGTGCATGCAGGTCCGCCTGATCGCGCGCCAGGGCCTGGGCGGTGGCGGGCGAGGGCGTCGCTGCGGGCTCCGGCGCTGGGGCTGGTTCGGCGGGCGCTTCAGGGGGCGGGGCGTCCGGGGACTCCACCGCCAGGGCCAGGGCGCCGGGCTGCGTCCAGTCGGTGCCGATCACATAGTCGGGGATGTCGCCGGTCAGGCTGGTCCACTCGGCGGCGATCTCGCCGGCCATCGCCTGGGCCCGACGGGGAACCGGGATTTGCGGCAGGGGCTCGGCCGCCTGCTGCTGCGCAAGATTGATGAAGTCCGGGGTCATCAGGTCCCCCAGCAGGAGGCCAAGCGCGGCCGACGCGGCGACGCCGGCGAACAGGACTTTGAGCCGTTCGGGATCCATGACGCGTCCTATAGCGTGCGTCGCCGCCAAGGGTTCAGACCGGTTGCGGAAATCGCGGCGCCTGTGGCCCAGGCGCCGCGCCGATGGGCGGTCAGGCTGTCGCCGAGGCCCGGGCCGTCGCCCGGCCGATCAGGTCGGCGATGGTGGGGATCACCCGCTTGGGCAGATTATGGCCCATGGCCGGCACCAGATGCAGTTCGGCGCCCGGAATGACGGCGGCGGTGTCGTGGCCGCCGGTGGGCTGGACCAGGGGATCGTCCTCGCCGTGGATGACCACGGTGGGGGCGGTGATGCCGGCAAGGGCTGCGCGGCGGTCGCCGCTGGCCACGATGGCCGCCATCTGGCGGGCGAAGCCGGCCGGATAGAAGGACCGCTCATAGGTGGTCCGCAGGCGGGCGCGGACCTCTTCGAGGGGCTCATCAAAGGACGGGCCGGCCATCACCTTGGCGCTTTCGATGCCGTGGTCCAGGAAGGCTTCCAGGTCCACGGCCGGGTCCGGGCCGCGGTTGGTCAGCTTTTCCATAGCCTCCGGCTTGGCCGGGGGCAGGGCGGGGTTGCCGGTCGTCGACATGATGGAGGTCAGGGACAGCACCCGGTGCGGATGCTCGGCGGCGACCATCTGGGCGATCATCCCGCCCATGGAGGCGCCGACGATATGGGCGCGGTCGATGCCCAGGGCGTCCATCACCCCGGCGGCGTCGGCGGCCATGTCGGACAGGATGTAGGGGACGTCCGGCTTCTGGCCGGTCATCAAGGCCTGGTAGACCTTGGGCATGTCGGGCAGGCCGGCATGGTCCAGCTTCTGCGACAGGCCGACGTCGCGGTTGTCATAGCGCACCACGCGGTGGCCGCGGGCGACCAGGGCCTCCACCAGCTCCATAGGCCAGGCGATCATCTGGGCGCCGAGGCCCATGATCAGGACCAGGGGCTCGCCGTCTTCGGGGCCGTGGGCGTCATATTCGAAGGTCAGGCCGTTGGCGGCGATCTGGGGCATGGGGCGTCCTTGTTTGCGAGGGAGCATCTCAGCACGGCGAGCGGACTGCGACAATTAGTCAGTCGTCGTTGGTCATAGAAAGTATTCGCTCGTATTGAATGCGTCGGCTGACTGAACTATATCGTTTGAAGATAGCAAATGGCGCTTGAAGCGGTACCGGCGGGGCCGCTTTGACAGGTAGTAGCGTCCATATAGAAGATAGCTTCCGCCAGAAGATAGCTCATCCGCCCGCTTGGGCGTTTCACTCAATTCTCTTTATGGAGACTGATATGGCGCACAGCCATTCGTCTCAGGTGAAGAGGCTGCGAGCTATCTTGGTGATCCTGAGGTTTCTCGATCAAGCAATTCGCCTGACTAAGTCAATGGGCCATCACCTGGGCCTCTGGTGATGCTCGCGGGGCCCCTGTCCGGGGTCCCGCCTCAGCCCTTCTCCACGAAGCTGTCGATGACCTTCTTCTCGCCGGCCTTGTCGAAGGCCACGGTGAGTTTGTTGCCCTCGATGGACTTCACCTGGCCGTAGCCGAACTTCTGGTGGAAGACCCGGTCGCCGCGCTGGAACTTGCCGGAGGCGGACGGCTCGGAGACGGCGACCAGGCGGCCTTCGCCCTCGATCACCTGCTGGCGTCCCGGGTGGCCGCCCTTGTAGTTGCGCTCCTGGGCGCGCTTCCAACCGGGCGAGGAATAGCCCGCGCCGAAGGACGGGGTTTCGTCCCAGCGGCTGCCGTGCTGCTGCATGCCGGGGCCGCCGCCGTAATAGCCGGTCTCGGAGCTGGCCTCGACATTGGCGAGCGGCAGTTCGTCGACGAAGCGCGAGGGGAGCTGGCTGGTCCAGCGGCCATAGACCTGTCGGTTGGCGACGAAGGAAATGCGGGCTTCCTCGCGGGCGCGGGTGATGCCGACATAGGCCAGCCGCCGCTCCTCCTCGAGGCCCTTTTCGCCCTTCTCGTCGATGCTGCGCTGGGAGGGGAAGACGCCTTCCTCCCAGCCGGGCAGGAAGACCAGGGGAAACTCCAGGCCCTTGGCCGAGTGGAGGGTCATGATCTGGACGGCGTCGGCCTGGGGCCCACGGTCGAGGTCCATGACCAGGGAGACGTGCTCCAGATAGGCCTGGAGGTTCTCGAAATTGGCGACGGACTGGACCAGTTCCTTCAGGTTCTCCAGCCGGGTCTGGGCCGTGGGCGTCTTGTCCAGGCGCAGCATGTCCGTATAGCCGGCCTCCTCAAGCACCTGTTCGAGCAGGCGGGGCAGGGGCAGGGTCTCGACCAGGCCGCGCCAGCGCAGGATGTCGCGCAGGAAGTTGGCGAGCGCCGTGCGGGTGCGGGCGGGCAGTTCGTCGGTCAGCACCAGCTGGCTGGCGGCCGAGAAGGCGGTGACGCCGTTCAGCCGGGCGATCTGCAGCAGCTTCTGGACCGTGGTGTCGCCGATGCCGCGCTTGGGCTGGTTGACGATGCGCTCGAAGGCCAGGTCGTCGTCCTGGGACTGGATCAGCCGCAGATAGGCGTGGGCGTCGCGGATTTCGGCCCGCTC
>CAZXVO010000026.1:19646-20492 GCA_964643835.1 uncultured Phenylobacterium sp.
TGAGTGCGGAGGTCAGATTGTGCGCATCTTGGCTGAGTTGTTGGTTTAGTTGGGTAAGTTGCTCAAGTTCTTTCTTGAGGCTGGACTTTTCGCGGGTTTCTTCCAAAAACTTGCGGTCCACATTTTCCTCAAACTCCTTGATTTTTTCACGGAGTGGGCTGAGCACGGTTTGTAATTGCTGCGCGTTTTGGGCGGTGAACCGCACTGATTTTTCTTCCAGCAATCGGTTCGCAATGTTTTCAAATTCCGTTTTGAACTTGACTTGCAACTGCTCTACTTCCGCTTTTTGGTTCCTGAAATTTTCTTCCAAATGATACACTTGCTGCTCACGGGCGGCCAGTTGGGCGTGGGCGTCGCGGATTTCGGCCCGCTCTAACAACCGCGGGCCGCCGACCACCGTGTAGGGGATCGACAGCAGGACGAACCGCTCTTCGAAGGCGCGCATCTGGAAGGAGGCGCGAACCAGGATGGCCATGTCGCGGTACTTGCGCGGGTCGCGCTCGGTGGAGCCACGGTGGGCGCGCTCGATCTCGTCGGCGATCAGGCGGCTCTCGGCCTCGCCGTCCCAGACGCCACGGACGATGACCTTCTCGCCGCCGTTCTGGTCGGTCCACAGGGTCTTGCCCAGCCGGCCCTTGTTGGCGGCGATCAGGCCGGAGGCGGCGGCCAGGATGTGGCTGGTGGAACGGTAGTTGCGCTCCAGCCGGATGACGGTGGCGCCCGGGAAGTCGCGCTCGAAGCGCAGGATGTTGTCCACCTCGGCGCCGCGCCAGCCATAGATCGACTGGTCGTCGTCGCCCACCACGCAAAGGTTCGCCTCAGACGCTGGTTTTCCCTGCGCCAGCA
>CAZXVO010000026.1:20508-28085 GCA_964643835.1 uncultured Phenylobacterium sp.
GGCCTGCTGGCGCTGCGACAGGTTCTGGGCGACGTTGGGGTCCTGGTACTCGTCCACCAGCACGTACTTGAAGCGCTCGTGATAGTCGGCGAGCACGTCCGGGTGGCCGAGGAAGATGGTCAGGTTGTGCAGCAAAAGGTCGCCGAAGTCGCAGGCGTTCAGCACCCGCAGGCGCTCCTGGTAGAGGCTGTAGAGCCGCTGGCCCTTGTTGTTGGCGAAGTGCGCGCCTTCGGCCGGGGGCAGCTTCTCCGGCGTCCAGCCGCGGTTCTTCCAGTGATCGATCAGGCCGGCCAGGGTCTTGGGCGTCCAGCGCTTGGCGTCAATGTTCTCGGCCTCGAGCAACTGCTTGATCAGGCGTTCCTGATCGTCGGTGTCGAGGATCGTGTAGTTGGACTTCAGACCCACCAGCTCGGCGTGGCGGCGCAGAATCTGGGCGGCGATGGCGTGGAAGGTGCCCAGCCAGCGCAAGCCCTCGGCCTGGGGACCGATGATGTGGGTGATCCGCTCGCGCATCTCGCGGGCGGCCTTGTTGGTGAAGGTGACCGCCAGCAGCTCCCACGGCTTGGCGCGGCCGGTGGCGAGGATGTGAGCCAGGCGCGTGGTCAGCACGCGGGTCTTGCCGGTGCCGGCCCCGGCCAGCACCCGCACGGGGCCGTCGGTGGCCTCCACCGCCTGGCGCTGCTCGGTGTTCAGACCGTCGAGATAGTCAGGCCCCCGCATGCGCGCGAGGTCGCTGACGCGGGGCTGGGGCAGGTGGTCGTCGTATGATTCAGGCGCGGACATCGGAGGCCAAATAGCATGTTGCGCGGGGTGTGGGCAGCGGGTGTTCGCCCTGTGTTCGCTTGATGGCGGCGACTGAATGTCTGGCTAACAGGCACCCACTTGTTAGTATCCAAATATGAGCACTGCGGATGAAGCCCTGACGGTCGCTGTCGGAGAGTGGACGTACGACGCCGACGTATCGCTTCAGGTGCGCGTAATAGCGCTCAACTACGATTATTGGTTCGCACTCGCGGAGGCCGATGGTCGTGTGGAGGCGGACGAAGAGCGCCAGTCTCTAGGTCCTGAGGGACTGCTATACTACGCAAGCTTCCAGGGTGTGGACTCGTCGGGCTACCCCACGATCATGCAGGCGAAGGCGGCGGCTCAGACCCGTCTGACTGTTCCAATCCGCTGGGCGTGATTCAACCTGGCCTAGTTGCAGCATCACACCCCACAGCAATGCGTTTCATATTCGATTGAACCGGCGGCTCATGCGCGCGGCTCCAACGGAACGCTCCCGCGCATTTCCATGTTAGGCTTCGCGGAAGGGGACGCATCGAACGAAGGAGGCCGCCGTGGCGCGCCCATCCGGACGTGGATCGATCCTGGCCTTGCTGCTGGCCATCGTGGCCCTGGCCCTGGCGGCGGGGGCCTATTTCGCGTGTTCGGCGCGGCGGGTGGAGAGCCCGGTGAAGGTGTCCCTTGAACTGCCCAAGGCGCCCTTGCCGGACGGGCCGAAGCTGCCGGATCCGCCGATCCCTGCGCCGCGGTAGGGGATCTAGCGCCCCTGCACGAACCTCAGCGCCGCCACGCGGCAGGCGGAGGCGAGGGGGGCTTCGGCGCGGGTCTGGTCGAGGCGGGCGATGAGGCCGGCCAGGCTCAAGCCCTCGGCCGCCGCCATCTCGTCCAGCACAGCCCAGAACTCCGGCTCCAGGGCCAGGGAGGTGGCGTGGCCGGCCAGCAGGATCGAGCGCTTCTTTAAGCGGGGCATGAGATTTCTAGTCTCCCTCAAAACGGGGCTTGGCAAGCGCTCACGCGGTTGAAATAAAGATGACACATCCGTCATTTTGTATCCGAGCACTGTTCAGTTATGGAGTTTGCCCATGACCGCCACCGTGATCGACCTGTCGCCGGCCCAACGCCCGCTGCCTAAGCCCCGCCTGGACTGGCCGGCTGCGTTCCGCGCCGTGCGCAAGTTGTTGAAGAACAAGGAAGACACCCTTCAGGTCTTCGAGATCATGAAGGCCTTGAACGGCAAGTCGGTGGCCGACGGCTACGCCCGCATGCTGACCACCCTGCAGGGCGGCCGCATCGCCTATGAGCGCCAGGAACTGGCCAAGCGACTGATGGACGACGCCTGGCTGGACAGCTTCGCGCCCGGCACGGTCGGCGCGGCCTATCGCGACTTCATCCGGGCCGAGAACCTGTCGGCCGACGGCCTTGTGCAGGTCAGCCGGGACGGCGGCGAGGCGATCGATGTCAGCCATCCGCACGCCTGGTTCGGCCGCCGCATCCGCGACACCCACGACCTCTGGCACATCCTGAGCGGCTATCACCGCGACGCCCTGGGCGAAGCGTGCCTGGTGGCCTTCTCATACGCCCAGACGGGCGGCCTGGGCTGGGCCTTCATCGCCGTGGTCGCGGCCCTGCGCTCCAAGACCAAGCGCGCGCCGAAACAGCCCTATGTGCGGGCGATCTGGCAGGGCTATCAGCGCGGCCGCGCGGCTGCCTGGCTGCCGGCCGAGGACTACGACGTCATTCTGAACGAGCCGCTGGACGCGGCGCGCCGCCGGCTGAAGATCACGCCAGCGACCCACTACAACGCCATTCCGTCCGAGCTGCGCGACCTCGTGCACCCGTCCATGCGGAAGGCGGCCTGAACCCGCCGAAGCCAGTTCCCTTGGCGGCGGACTAGAGGGGCGGGGGAGAGTCGAGCCTCCCCCGCCTTTTCATTTTCAGCGATCCTCGCGCTTGGCGCCGTCGAGCAGCTTCACGACCTTGTCGCGCTCAAGCGATTGCGCCTGCTTCTCACCCTTGGTGCGGCCGAACCTGGCGCGGTTGGCGGCGGCCTCGGCCTTGGCCTGGCTCTTCTGCGCCGCCTTGCGGGCCTTGTTGAAGTTGACGATCTCGGTCATGGCGCCTTGCGGGGCTGGATGACGATGGCGGCCTGCAGGCGCAGGGGCTGGCCCTTGGTCAGCTGAACCGGGACGCGGCCGGGGAAGGCGCAGTTCTGCATGGAAAGCTCGCGGCGCAGGATCCACTGGGTGATCGGCTGGCCGTTCGCCTTGCAGGCCAGGCCCACGGCCCAGGCGGGATAGCCGGCGCTGGCCGGCCAGGTGAAGCCCATGGACGATCCGGCCGAGACTTGGCCCACCTGGGGCTGAACCGTCTTGCCCTGGGAGGCGAAGGTCAGCTGGTCGGGGCGGATCAGGCGGATGGAGAACCCGCCATATCCCTTGGCGTCATCGCTGCCGCCCAGGGACAGGCCGTCAACCTTGGGCGTGATGGCGGTGTCGAAGTCGAGGGTGCGGCCGCCCTTGTCGAGGGGATGGATGGTGATCTTCGTCGTCTCGCTGGCGACATAGACCAGCTCTCCATCCTTGGAGACCATCCAGTCGAGGTCAACGGTGAGCACGCCCGAGCCGTCGGCCTGGCCCTGGAACTTCTGGCCTTTCACGAAATAGGTCAGGCCGGTCATGAACCAGCCGTCGGCTGCCGGCTGGCCGTTCAACTTGACCTGATGCCAGGCCCAGAAGACGCCGCGCTGGTGGAGGTGGTCGGCGGGGCCATCCTCGGTCAGGGCGGTTCCGTCCGGGGCATAGAGCGGGTGAATATAGTTGAGCCGACCGGGCTGGGCCGGGTCGGTCGTGCGGGCGCGGTAGACCAGGACGGGCTTGCCGTCGTCGGTGATCGTCACCTGGTCGGGGCTGAGTTTCGCGTCCACCGCCGCCTGGGCCGGCAGGGCGAAGGCGAGCGCGCAGGAGAGGGCGAGGAGGGGGCGGCTGTGGCGCATGGGCGGCTCCGGTGCTCGGGCCAGATTAGCGCGGGCGGGGCGAGCTGCGCCATGAACTCTTGGACAGGAAGGGCGTTTCCACCCCGAACCCCCAGACAAGGAGATACCGCTATGGTGATGGGTGAAAACATCCGCGAGCACATGGAAGTGGTCGGGTCGGACGGTGGTCACGTGGGCCGGGTCGACAAGGTGGCCGGGACCGAGATCGAGCTGGCCATGCTGGACCTGGGCTCGGGCTTCAAGCACCACCTGATCCCGCTGACCTGGGTCGATCACGTCGAGGACGACAAGGTCTGCCTGAACATGACCAAGGACGCCGCAAAGGCGGCCTGGCGCGAGAAGCACTAGGGGAGGGCGTGCCCCTCACCCCAGCCCTCTCCCCGCTCGCGGGGAGAGGGAGGGCGTTGGCTTACTTCAGGTTCGCGCAGAAGCGCTGGATGCGGCCGCAGGCGTCTTCCAGCACCGCGTTCGAGGTCGCGTAGCTGATGCGGAAGAAGGGCGAGAGGCCGAAGGCCGCGCCGAACACCACCGAGACGCCTTCCTGCTCCAGCAGTTCGACCGCGAAGTCCTGGTCGTTCTGGATGACCTTGCCCGAGGGGCTGGTCTTGCCGATCAGCTTTTCCACCGACGGATAGACGTAGAAAGCGCCTTCCGGCGTCGGGCAGTGGATTCCCTGGGCTTGGTTCAGCATCGAGACCACCAGATCGCGGCGGCCTTCGAACAGCTTGGCGTTCGGCTTGATGAATTCCTGGGTGCCGTTCAGCGCCTCGACCGCCGCCCACTGCGAGATGGAGCAGGGGTTGGAGGTGGTCTGGCTCATGACCTTGGCCATCAGCTTGATCAGCGGCTCAGGGCCGGCCGCATAGCCGATCCGCCAGCCGGTCATGGCGTAGGCCTTGGACACGCCGTTCATGGTCAGGGTGCGGTCGTAAAGGTCGGGCGCGACCTGGGCGATGGTGGTGCACTCGAAGTCGCCGAACACAAGGTGCTCGTACATGTCGTCGGTCAGGATCCAGACCTGGGGATGGCGCAGCAGGACGTCGGCGATCGCCTTCAGTTCGGCGCGGGTATAGGCGGCGCCGGACGGGTTGGACGGCGAGTTCAGGAACACCCACTTGGTCTTGGGCGTGATCGCGGCTTCCAGGTCGGCGGCCTGCAGCTTGAAGCCGGTGTCGGCCGTGGTCGGCACAGCGACCGGCGCGCCGCCGGCCAGCAGCACGATATCCCAGTAGCTGACCCAGTAGGGCGTCGGGATGATCACCTCGTCGCCGGGCGACAGGGTGGCGATCATGGCGTTCCAGATCACCGGCTTGCCGCCGGGCGAGACGTTCACCTGGCTGGTCTTGTAGGTCAGGCCGTTCTCACGCTGGAACTTGGCGACGATGGCTTCCTTGAGCTCCGGAATGCCGTCGACGTTGGTGTACTTGGTCTTGCCGTCGCGGATCGCCTTGATGGCGGCTTCCTTGACGTTTTCCGGAGTGTCGAAGTCCGGTTCGCCCGCGGCGAGGGAGATCACGTTTCGGCCCTGCGCTTTCAGTTCGCGGGCTTTCGCGTCCGCCGCCAGGGTGGCGGAGGGCTTAACGCGAGACAGCGCGGCGGATTCGAGCGACATGGCGGGGTGACTCCCGGTCGAGGTTTGAAGGAACGGGCGCGGGTTTAGCTGAAGGGGGCGAAGAGGCAAAGCCGCGATTGCCGGCTAAGCTTGACGCAAAGGGCCGAAAGGGCGACGGAGCGGGCATGCGTCGCATCCTGCGCTTCCTGACCGAAATGGACGCCAAGGCCTGGCGGACCCTGCTGGTGTCCTTCGTGCTGTTCGGCGGCGTCGGCCTGGTCTTCCTGTTCGGGGCCCAGGTGCTGGGCTTCAACGGCGAGGCCACGGTGCAGAACTGGCTGGGCGCGGCGAGCGGCCCCTGGTCGCTGCCCATCGCCGTCAGCGCCTTCGCCCTTTTGGCTTTTATTGGCGTGCCGCAGTTCGTGCTGATCGCCGCCGCTGTGGTGGCCTTCGGGGCCTGGACCGGGTTCGCCTACAGCTGGATCGGGACCATGGTCTCGTCCCTGGTCGGTTTCTATCTGGGGCGGATGGCGGGGGCCAAGACGCTCGAGACCTTCTCCGGCGAGAGCGTGCGCAGGTTCATGGACATGGTGGGCCGCAACGGCTTCCTGGCCAGCCTGATCGTGCGGCTGGTGCCCTCGGCGCCCTTCATCGTCGTCAACATGGCGGCCGGCGTGACGCCGATGCGCGTCATCCACTTCGCCGCGGGCACCGCCATCGGCATCATCCCGAAGATCGCCCTGACGGCCTTCGCCGGCAATTCCATCGTCGCGGCCATGAGCGGCGGCGGGATCAAGCATGTCGGCGGGCTGGTCGCCATCGCCGCGATCTGGATCGCCTTCGGCTGGTTCGCCCGCCGCTGGCTGAAGTCCCGCGAAGCCGAGGACGCGACCCAAACGGAGGCTTAAGGCCCATGCTGAAGCTCTATACCTTTCCCAAGACCATCGGCCTGGCCTGCCATATCGCCCTGGCGGAGGCCGGCGCGGACTATGAGCTGGTGAAGGTTGACTTCATGACCAACGCCCAGCGCGCGCCGGGCTACCTGGCGATCAATCCGAAGTCGCGGGTGCCGGCCCTGGAGACCCCGCACGGGATCCTGACCGAGGCCCCGGCGATCATGACCTATATCGCTCAGACCCATCCGGCCGCGAAGTTGGTCCCGGAGGATCCGTTCGCCTTCGCCGAGATGCTGGCCTTCAACATCTATCTGTGCGGCACGGTGCACCCGGCCGCGGCGCACCGGCATCGCGGCTATCGCTGGGCCGACGCGCCGGAGGCCATTGAGGACATGCGGCGCAAGGCGCCCCTGAACGTCGCCGAATGCTTCGACCTGATCGAGGCTCACATGTTCAAGGGGCCGTGGGTGATGGGGCCGGACTACAGCCTGGCCGACCCTTATCTCTATGTGCTGACGAGCTGGCTCGCCCGCGACGGGGTGGATTCCGCGCCCTATCCGAAGGTGATGGAGCATTTTGCGCGGATGGGCGAGCGCCCCGCCGTGCGCAAGGTTCTTGCCGAAGTCGAGGCCCTGAGCGCCGCCTGACGCAAGGCTGTTGCGGAATGAGCCCTGATTCAGTATGACGTGACCTATGCGTACGCAGTCGAACAGCCTGCTTCTTCTCTCGCTGGGGCTTAGCCGCCCCTGGGCGCCTTACTAGGCTGCGCGTCTTCGCGGCCGGGCGCTTCAGGGGATGACCCTTCCGCCCAAGCGCCTTAAGAGAACCCCGCGAAGAGAGACTACACCATGACCGTATCCGCCAACGATCCCGCCCCGGCTCGCGACGAACGCGACCGCGTCATCATCTTTGACACCACCATGCGTGACGGCGAGCAGTCGCCCGGCGCGTCCATGTCGCTGGAAGAGAAGCTGGAACTGGCGAAGATCCTCGAGGAAATGCGGGTCGACGTGATCGAGGCCGGCTTCCCGATCGCCTCCAACGGCGACTTCGAGGCGGTCCGCGCCGTCGCCGAGCTGGTCTCGGAAAGCACCGTCTGCGGCCTAGCCCGGGCCGGCGTCGCCGACATCGAGCGCTGCGCCGAGGCGATCCGCCCGGCCAAGCGCGGCCGCATCCACACCTTCATCTCCACCAGCCCGGTCCACATGAAGTGGAAGCTGCAGATGGAGCCGGAAACGGTGCTGGAGATGGTCACCAAGTCGGTGTCCCTGGCCCGCAACCTGTGCGGCGACGTGGAATGGTCCGCCGAGGACGCCACCCGCACCGAACGGGACTTCCTGCTGCGTGCGGTTGA
>CAZXVO010000027.1:0-12319 GCA_964643835.1 uncultured Phenylobacterium sp.
ACTGGGGGAGGGGGACCGCGAAGCGGTGGAGGGGGCGTGCCGCAACCACGGCGTACGGCCCTCCCTGTGAGGGGACACTTGATACTGGAGTGACCGGAACTGGGCGAAACGACGCGGGATGAGGTGGCACGGGGCCTTGTCCTGCAAGGGATTGAGGTCTCCAAGCCATCGCGCGGCGGCGGCGTGGTGATGTCCCGCGAAAAACGGCCCGGCGGGCGAATTAGACAGTCGATCCTAGAGTGCGGGATAGACACTCAAGACACGTTCGAGGGGAGTTTTAGAGCCCGTCGAAGGGCCTTCGCAAGGCCAAGGCCTGCAAAGGGTTGCGCTCTTGAAGGGCGCGTTCGAGGCCGGGCCTGTCCCCGTGCAAAAGCGACCCAAAACCCGCCTAAAACTGGGAAGGAAACTGGGAAGCGCTGTTCCCAGTTCGCGCTTCAGTTCCCAGTTCATGAAAATGGCTAAAAAACAAAGGCCTGAGGCGTTCTCGCGCGCCTCAGGCCTCCAATGTCGTCCCTTCGAACTGGGAAGGCGCTACAGGGGGATTTCCGGGTTGTCCGCCGACGGCTTGGGCTTTGCCTTATCGGCCGGAAGGGCGCATTCCCGATCTATGATCCACTGGTAGACTAGGTGATCCTCCGCATCCTTCACGACGCCAAGGATGCTACCCTGTCCATCAAGCACGAAGAGGTACGGGCGGGTTCCAACATAGGCGCCATAGCTATTCTTGGCGTTCACCGAGTAGCAGACAGCCCAGCCCTTGTAGGTGGTGTAAACGTCGGGGCTGATCTTGGATCGCCGAGGGCCGCGCGAGACCTTCTTCACCGCACTGTATGGGTCCTTCAGGCTTTCTTCGAAGTACCGCTCGATTGTCGGCTTCCAAGCCTGCTCCGACGGCGGCACCGATGCGGCGGCCTGAGCCGCGAACACCAAGCTAGCATCGTCGGATGAGTAGCCGCATTCCCGCTCAATGAGCGCCACATCCTTGGACTTCCCGGACGTTGTTGAGGCCGATCCGACAATCCCGGTCCACTCATCGTAGATCAGCATCAGCTTCTGGCGCGCAGCCCCACGCCCATCGAGCCCAGCGGCATCGCCAGCATAGCAAATGGCCCAGCCGGTCCAGACGTTGAGAAGGCCGGCCCGCACAGTAGTCTGACGAGGCCCTCGAACCACGAGGTCAGCATCCGGGCTCGCCGCCCAGGAACCGAGGTAGGCCGCTAGCTCCGGCTTCCAAGCCGGAGGGATCTTGGCGGCCTCGGCTTCATTGGCCGCCGCCGCTACTGGCGCCAAGGCCGCGGCGACAACAAGACCGGCCAGCCATCTCACAGGATCGCCCCCACCCACCAGACGCGCCCGATCACCGCGAAACGGTCCAGGTCGGGTCCTTCGATGCGCTCGGATCTGTAACGCGGGTTGTCGGACATGATCTCCACTCCCTCGGCCAGACGGCGCAGGCGCTTCACCCGCAGCTCGTCGTCGTAGCGGAAGCCGAACACTCCCTCCCGAAGGCGGGTGTCCCTGAGGTCCAGCAGAACGCGCGCCCCGTCCGGGATCGTCGGCTCCATGGAGTCCCCTTCCGCCGTCAGGATACCCAACCCATCCGCGCTTGTGCGACCGAGTTCGCGCAATAGCTGAAAGTCAAAGGGCGCTTCCCCGATTATTCGGACCCCCTCGGCGAAGCTGGCGCAGCCCGCCGCGAGGCGAACGTCATAGATCGGGACGCCGACATATCCGGCCGCGGCGGCGTTCGGCAGGCCCTTCCCGGTCAGTAGCCAGGTCAGGTTGACCCCCAGCGATTCGGCCAGCCTCGCCGCCTTGAAGGCGCCGGGCTCCGAGGCCCCTGCCAGATACTTCGTGAAGGTGCTCGGCGCGATGCGTGCGCGCCTGGCGATGACGCCCTTTTCGTTACTCCCCAAGGCCTGCTCAAGCCGCTCGGCAAAGCCGCGCGCAGCAAGGTCATCCTCTTCGCTATCCGAGCTTGACAGGTTCACGAAAGCGGTTCCTATTTCACTGTAGTGAAGTGGCTTCACCAACGCGAAGCGACAGGGGATATGGCGAATTGCATAAGGCTGATATCAAAGCGGCCATTGAGAAGGCCGGCACCACGTTGAAGGCCCTTTCTCTGGAGGGCGGCCTGAGCGAGAGCGCATGCCGCAAGGCGCTGGCAGTCCCTTCACCGCGCGCCGAGGCCCTGATCGCTGCCCGTCTCAACCTGCCGCTCCATAAGATCTGGCCCGAGCGCTACGACGAGCGCGGGGGCCGCCGCTTCACGAAAGTGAATTGTAAGCCCGAAAGCGGGATGTCGCACCGTCAAATCGGCGAGGCGGCTTAGACATGACCGCCCAAAGCCAAGCCAAATCACACGCTTCCGGCGAGGCCGGACATATCGCCACCCCCGCGACTGCGCCGATGGGCGCTCGCACCGGGCATGGGGAGCGCAGCGTCCCTGTCGACCAGGTCGAGGTTGTGGACCGGCTTCGGTCCGCGTCCGAGGCCACTGTCGCCGAGCTGATGGTGTCCATCGCCGAGGTCGGCCAGGTGCAACCCATCGTGCTGCGGATGATCGACCGCGACGATGGCACGGTCGGGCTGCGCCTGGTTGTCGGCCTGCACCGACTGGAAGCCTGCCGGCGGCTGGGTCGCCCGGTCCGCGCCCGCCTGATGGCGATCTCGGAACTCGACGCCCGACAGATGGAGCTGGATGAGAACCTGGTCCGGGCGGACCTGACCCCGCTGGAATTCGCCCGGTTCGTGGCGGATCGCCTGGAGGTCTATGCGGAGCGGCACCCCGAGCTGGTGGTAAGCGAGACCAGGCCCGAGAAGGCCGGCCGCGGACGCCCGCCGAAGAATTTTCTCATGCTGAGAAAAACCCCCGGCGCCTACGTTCGGGCGCTTATGGGGTTCGCCGAAGAGACGGCCCACGACACCAAGCTTTCCAGGCAGTCCATTTACCGCGCCGTCGAGACCTGGGCGGGCCTGCAGGACGTCGCTGAGCGCCTGCAGGGCACGCCGATGGCTCGCAACGGCGGGCTGCTGCGCCAGATCGCGGCGACGCCCGCCAACCTGCGGCCGAAGGTGGTTGACCAGCTGGTCGCCGACCCGGCGGTGAGCGTCACCGACGCGCTCCTGATCGCCCAGGGCCGCCAGCCGGCCGAGATCACCAAGTCGAAGACCGACGAGGATCTGGGCGCGCTGAAGAAGGCGTGGGCTAAGTCCTCGCCGAGCGTTCGCGCGGCCTTCCTGGAAGACCTGGCCGGGCGGTCTCTGCCCAAGGGCTGGACCCTGGTTCGGGGGGATGAGGCGTGAGCGGCGTCAATCCTCATCAGGGTCATCAGGAAAGTGCGGCCAGTCTGGATGACGGTCGTCCAGGTTCCATGGACCAACTTCCATCCGAAATCTTCGCTCCGCGTCGAGCCTATATTCGAGCAAAAACTTCAGCTGCTCGAAGACTAGCGCGCGAAGCCGCGGGTCTTCCCCAGTGCGACGGAGGCCCTCAATGAGGTGCTTCTCCTGGCGCAACGCCTCCTCGACGTCTTCGAACTTCAGCGCGCCCGAGTTGATCAGCGAAATCGCCAGAGATGCGATGAAGCCGATCGGTGTTTGGGCGGCCTCGACGATCTCCTTTTCGAAGTCGTCGATGATCCTCTCCAGTCGGTCGGCATCCATCAAATTGTCTCCCACGATCCGCGGGCGCCACGCTACCCGGAGTCCGCGCCGTGGCTAAGCGTACCCCGGACCCCGCCCAGCTGAACCTTTTCGCGCCGGCCGAGACCTTCCCGGTGCGGGAGGTCGTGGCGATGAAGCCCGCCGATGATCTGAAGCGCCAGGTGGCGGTGATGATGGGCGAGGCGATCCGGACTTCCGGAAAGACCGCGCCGCAGATCGCCGCCGAGATGACGGCGCTGCTGGTCAACGACGTGGTCACCACGGCCCAGCTGAACGCCTACACGGCGCAGAGCCGGCTCTCGCACACCATCTCGGTGATCCGCTTCCAGGCCTTCGTGCGCGCCACCGGCTGCACATGGCTGTGGGACTTCCTGATCAAGGACGACGGCCTCCTGGTCCTGCAGGGCGAGGAGGCGATGCTGGCTGAGGCCATGCTGCTGGAGCTGCGCGCCGACCAGCTCAAGGCCAAGGCCAAGCACCTGCGGGCCTCGGCCCCGCTCGAACCCTCCTTCCGCACGGTGCGTACATGACGGCCTCCAAGGAATGGTTTTCGGCCCAGGAGCTGGCGGCGCTGAACCTGCCGGGCCTCGCCTCGACCAAGCGCGGGGTCCAGATGATCATCGCCCGCGAGGCCTGGACAAAGGTCCGCCCGCGCGCCGGTCGCGGCGGCGGCGTCGAGTACCATGTGAGCCAGTTGCCTGAGGCCGCCCGTAGCCGCCTGCAGGACCGCGACGCGCGCAAGGGCGGTAAGGAGCGGTTGGACCGCGAGAGCGTCTGGAACCGCTGGGAACGCCTTCCCGAACGCCTGCGCCAGGAGGCCCAGCGCCGCCTGGAGGTGATTGACCGGATCGAGGCCATGGTGGCCGCCGGCATGCGCCTGACCGCCGCCATCGACACCGTGGTGGCCGAGGCCACGCGGGAGGCCCGCGCGGCGGGCGGCAAGCGGCCCTTCGGGGCCAGCACCATCCACGAATGGCGCCGCCGGATCGCGGGCGTCCGCCCCGACGACCGCGCCGCCTACCTCGCCCCGGATTATGTCGGCCGCACCACGCGGACCGAGATCCCAGTGGTTGCCTGGGAGGCCTACAAAGCGCTCTGGCTGCGCCAGGAGAAGCCCACCCATGCGGCCTGCTACCGCTATCTGGAGCGCCTGGCCGCCGAGCAGGGCTGGAGCGAGCTGCCCTCCCGCAAGACCTTCGAGCGCCGGATCCTGGCCGAGGTGCCCCGCGACAGCGAGGTGCTGCTGCGCCAGGGGCCGAAGGCGGCCAAACACACCGTCGCCCACGCCGACCGGGACAAGTCGGCCCTGCACGCCCTCGATGTCGCCAACCTGGACGGGCACACCTGGGACGTCTTCTGCCTCTACGAAGACGGGGTGGTCGACCGGCCGGTGAGCCTCGCGGTCCAGGACATCTACAGCGGCCTGCCGCTAGCCATCCGGTTCGACCGAACCCTCAGCCACCACATCGTGCGCCTGGCGCTCGCTGACACCTTCCGCGACTTCGGCCTGGTCAAGCGGCTGATCATGGACAACGGCCGGGAGAACCAGGCCAAGGAGATCAGCGGTCAGACCTCGCGGTTCCGCAAGCGGGCGGCTGAGGAAGAGCCGGCGGGCATCCTGAAGCTGCTCAACATCGAGCCGGTGTTCGCCACGCCCTATCACGGCCAGGCCAAGCCCATCGAGCGCATGTTCCGCGACTGGGCCGGCGACATCGCCAAGCACCCGGCCTTCGCCGGCGCCTATGTCGGCAACAAGCCCACCGCCAAGCCTGAGAACTACAAGTCGAAGGCCATTCCCATCGCCGAGTTCGAGGCGATCGTCCGCAGTGAGATGGCCCACTACGCCCGCCAGCTGGGCCGCCGTGGCCGGGGCATGAACGGCCGGTCCTTCCTGCAGGTGTTCGAGGAGAGCGTGACCGCGCATCCGCCGCGCCGGGTCACGCCGGAGCAGCTGCGCCTATGCCTGCTGTCGGCCAAGGTCGGCGCACCCGACGTGCGGTCCGGCGCCATCGCCATCGACGATCACCGCTACTGGTCGGCCGAGCTGGCCGGCCTGCGCCGCCAGCGCCTGGTGGTCCGGTTCGATCCGCAAGACTTGGGACAGACGGTCCACGTCTACGACCTGCAGGGCCGCTACCTCTGCTCGGCCGAGCGGACCCTGGTCGGCTCCTACGACAACGTGGCCGACGCCCAAAGGATTGTCCGCGCCCGCGCCAAGGCCACCAAGCGGCTCAAGGACGCCTCGGCCGAGCTGGTCCGCCTGCAGCTGGAAGCTCTGCCCAAACCCGCCGACGCCGCGCCGATCGCGTCGCCGCCCGCGGACGCGCCCAACGTGGTCCGCGCCGAGTTCGGCGCGCCCCGCACGCCGGAGCAGCTGGGCCAGAAGGCCGGCGCTCGCACCAACCACAACGCCAACTGGCGGCGCGGCCTGGCCGCGTCTCTGGGCGGCGGATGAGGAAAGCCCGCCCGGAGCGGCAACTCCGGACGGGCTCGATAGTCGATCAACACGGAGATGCGTATCCCATGAACATCAACCCCGGCAAGACTGAGTTCAGCGAGGCCGAACACGCCTCGCTGCGCGCTGAGATCAGGGCCATCCTCGCCACTGGCGTGACCCAGGCCCACATCGGCCGTGAGGCCGATGTGCCCAGCGCCACGCTCAGCCAGTACCTGAGCGACAGCTATCCGAACGAGAAGGGCAAGGCGGAGACGGCCAACAAGCTGACCCGCTGGCTGCGCGCCCGTGAGCAGGCCCGCGCCCACCGCCGCAGGCTGCCGGAGGCCCCGAGCTACCTTCCGCTGCAGGGCTCTCAGGACATCCGCGAGGCCCTGATGCTGGCCCGAGCCACGGGCCGCATGGTGCTGGTCACCGGATCGCCGGGCACCGGCAAGACCTCGACCTGCCAGCAGTTCCGCGAAGACTTCCCGCGCACCTGGTACGCGGCCATGGACCCGACCACCCGCGGCGCGCCCACCATGCTCCTGGAAGTCCTGCAGGCCATGGGCGCCGGCGAGGTGAAGGGCACGCCCCAGGCGCTGCTGCGCAAGGTTCTGGCGCTGGCGATCGCCGCGCCGGGTCTCATTCTGATCGACGAGGCCCAGCACTTGTCGGAACAGGCGCTGGAGACCCTTCGGGCGATCAGCGACCGCAGCCGGGACCTCAAGGCGGGCGTCGGCATCGCCCTTCTGGGCAACGAGGAAGCCTATTCACGGGTCGGCCCTACGGGGGTGAAGCCGGCCTTCGCCCAGGTCGCAAGCCGCTTCGCTCACCGTGAGTACATCGCGCGCCCCAACCCCGACGACGCCGCTCGCCTTGCCACCGCCTGGGCCGACGTGAACGGCGAGGTCATCGGGCCGCAGGAGATCGCCTTCTGCCAGCAGATCGCCGCCAAACCGGGCGGCCTGCGCAACGTCGAGATGACCATGAGCGGCGCGATCCTGGCCGCCCGCGGGGCGGATGAGCCCCTGGCCCTCGACCACCTGCAGGGAGCTTTCGACCAGCTCTCTGGCCAAGCCCGCGGCCGCTGAGGAGTGACGCCCATGAACACCCTCTCCACCCTGCGAAATGGCAAGAACGCCCTGCGCCAACTGCGGGTCCTGATCCGCGAGAACCTGCTGACCGAGCGCGAGGCTGATCGCCTGCTGAGCGTCGCCGAGGAGGCCTTCGCCGCGGTGATCCCGGACCTTACGCCTGCCGGCGCGGCGATCCTGGAAGCCAGCCAGGTCGGCGGGCGCGGCGTCTTCACCGTCATCGATGGGGGCCGCCCGTGAACCGCCCCTGGACCGCCGAAGGCCTGGCCGCTCTGTCGGTGCTGGCCCATGCCGGCTGCGACCTCGTGGCGATGGCCGAAGCCCTTGGGCGGACTACGGGCGACGTTGACCTGGCACTCTGGACCTTGGTCGGGCGCACGCCTGTCGAGGCGCTGGACCTTCTGACCCGGCAGGCCGCGGCATGAAACCCCGCGGCCCCATCGCGCGGTGGCGCACCTGGCTGCGGGCGATCCGCGGCCAGGGGGCGGCCGCCCCCATCCTGCGCCAGCCCGACCAGGACCGGCTGCGCCAGATGGCCGCCAGCCGGGCGGCCTTCCTTTCAGATCAATCGGCCAGCGGGCGCGCGCTCGCCGGCCCCGACTTCGGAGACATCCGTTGAGCAAGAAGAAGACCAAGACGAAGGCCATGTCCGCTCCCGCCGCGCAGAGCCGCGAGGAGGCGCAGCGGATGGTGGCCGAGATCGGCGAGATCAGCCGCGAGCTGGCCCGCCAAGAGGCCGACCTGGGCGACGCGCTCGCCAAGGTGAAGGCCGACGCCGAGGCCAAGGCGCTGCCGCTGAAGACACGGCTGATCGACCTGCACGACGCCGTCCAGAAGTGGGCGGAGGCCAACCGGGCCGAGCTGACCCGCGACGGCCGGACCAAGACTGTGGAGCTGACCACGGGCAAGGTCTCGTGGCGCAACCGGCCCGAGGGCGTGTTGCTGCGCGGCGTTGAGGCGGTGATCGACTACCTGCGAACCAAGCATGAAAGCCGGTTCCTGCGGACCAAGTACGAGGTCGACAAGGAAGCCATGCTGGCCGCCAAGGACGAGGCGCGCCAGGTGCCCGGCGTGACCATCAAGTCGGCGGGCGAAGAGTTCATCGTCGAGCCCTTCGACGCCCAGCTGGCCGAGGTGGCGTGATGGCGCTCTCCAAGGACCAGGCCCTCAAGATCATCGTGGCCGGCGGCCTGATGCAGTTCGCCCACGCCGAGCTGTCCGACTTCGAGTTGGAGAAGATCGCCGAGGTCAACACCCGCTGGATGCGCCATGGCCGCGAGGCGGAGGTGACCGAGCTGGAATGGCCGGTCATCGACCAGGCGGTCGAGGCCATGCGCGCCGGCTGGAAGGCCGGCCGCGTCGTCGTGCCGGTCGCCTATCGGATCGCGGCGTGATGGCTGGGCGCATCACCTGGGTAGCCATCCTCGCGGCGACGGCGGCGGTCAACGGGCTGCCGGTGAGCACCCTGACGTCACCGGCGCGGCGACAGTCGGTGTCGCACGCCCGGCAACGCGCCGTGTACCTGGCTCGCCGGTTGCGCCCCGACCTGTCCTTCCCGTTCCTGGCCCAACGGCTGGGCGAGCGGGACCACTCGACCCTGGTCTATGCCAACCAGCGCGTGGAAGCGCGGCTATCGGACCCGGCCCACCGGGACGAGGAATACGCCGCCCTGCAGGCGATCCTCTGCGAGCTCGAGCTGACCGAACTCCGGGTCGCGGAGCTGCCGACCGCCGCGCGGCAGATCATCGACAGTCGCATTCAGCGCTGCGAGCAGATCATCGCCGCCCTGCGCAACCGCCGCAGCCTCCTGGAAGGAGCCCCGCCGAGACGGGCTCTCCACCGCGGTGTGACCCCCGGGTGACCGCGCCCGCCGGGGTGCGCTGGCTGGAGCACGTCCCCGGCCTCGACGCCGCCGACGTCCGCCGCGAGATCCTGGGCGAGCACCGAGGCGACTGGGTCGCCCAGGGCAGCCTGATGATCCACGTCCCGCGCCTGCGCGTGTCGCTGCTGAACCGCGACGGCGCTGTGGTGGCCGTGTTGTCTCATGACGAAAAGGAGGGGCGCTATGTCCCGCAAGACGTCCGCAGCGCGCGCTAGGAAGGCGCAGGTGCGCGAGATCGCGTGGAAGCCCGCCCACGCCGAGCTGTTCGCCATGGCCGGCGAGGACTGGGTCAAGCCCCGGACCCTGGAGCTGACAACCCACACCACGGGCTGGACCTTTTCGGCCCGGTTCGGGATGCCGAACGGGAACACAGTGGTCCTGACCACGCGGATCCGGCGCTACGCCGACGGCTCGGTGTGCATCACTCGCCAGCAGCTGGACCTGCGGTTCTATGTAGCCGGCCAGCCGGCGATCCCTGGTGGGGTAGCGGCATGAGAAGCTGGCAAGACCACGCCGAGGACGTCCTGCAGGCGCTGGACGAGACGCTGCCGGATCAGATGACCAAGCTGGACCGGATCAAGGCGGTCCAGGCGGCCTATCCGTTCGGCGCGCGATCAGGGTGGCCCTACAAGGCTTGGCTCAAGGCCCGCCGCCGCTATCTGGGCATGTTCAACGAGGACGGCCTGCGGTGCTGGCCCAAGCGCCCGAGCGGCCTTGAACACCTGCCGCGCGACCCGGCCACCGGCCGCCCGGTGATCCAATGACCGCCGCCGCCAAGAGCCTGAACCCCGCCAACCGCAAGTCGCTGCTGGCCAAGGTCCACATGGGCGCCAAGGATCTGGGCCTGGACGAGGCGACGCGCCGGGACCTGCTGGAGCGGGTGACCACGCACCGCTCGGCCGGGGACTGCGACGACGGCGACCTGGTCGCGGTATTGAGCGAGTACCGCCGCCTGGGCTGGAAGCCGGCGACGCCGCAGCAGCAGATGGCGCGCAACATCACCCGCGCCGCCCAGGCCAGCCACCCGGTGGCGAAGAAGGCCCGCGCCCTGTGGATCTCGCTCCACCAGCTCGGCGTGGTGCGCGATCCGTCCGAGAAGGCGCTGGAGGCGTTCTGCCGACGGCAGCTGAAGGTCGACCGCCTGCACTGGGCCGATCAGGCCCAGTCCGAGCCGATGATCCGGGCCTTGAAGGCCATGGCCGAGCGCGCCGGCTGGTCGCAGGATCTGGCGGGCATCAAGCCCGAGCGCCGGATCTGGAGCCTGAAGGCCCGGCTGGTGAACGCCCAGCTGGAGACCCTGGGCCGCCCCTCGATGATGGGGATCGGCAAGCTCAGCGAGGCCGAGCTGGACGCCACGGCCAAGGCGCTGGCCAAGGACATCTGGGCGGCCGACCGAGTTCAGAAGCCGGAGGCTCGCGACTGATGTGCGCGCGTGACCTCTTCGGATGGCGAGACGAAGCCGACGCGGCCGCCCAGGTGGCGGCGGCTGAGGCGGCTCGCGCCGAAGCGGAGCGCAAGGCCCGCGTGGCCCCGCGCGGCCAGGTGCTGACGCGCCAGGCCTGGCTGATCGCAGCCACCCATGAGGCGCTGAAGGCCGAGCTGGCGCTGTCGCGGGTCAAGGGTGGGGCTCACCCATGAGCAAGCTGCCGGGTATCCTGGCCGACATCGCCGAAGTCGCCGGCGAAGCTGCTGCCCTTGAGTTGGCGCGCGAGTGCGGCGGCCTGCAGATCAGCTTGAGCGATGCGGAGGGATCGACCCTGGCGCGCGCGGTGGGGGCGGATAAGGCCAAGGCCATCGTCTCCGCCCTGGGCCGGGGCCGGGTCATCGTGCCGATGGCGACGGCCCGCGGGCAGAGGGGTCGCCAACGGGCCGCTGCAGAGCTACTTGCCAAGGGAGCGACGGGGCGCGAGGTTGCGCTGGCCTGCGATGTCCACATTCGCACCGCCTGGCGAGCCAAGGCGCGCCTGGCCCGCCCCCGCGCCGACGACCAGAACGGCGACCTTTTCGACGACGAGTGACAACTGTCAGGGGCTATGCGGCCCCTCAGGCGCGTCATCCTGAGACCTCCTGAACGCCCGGCGCCTCGCCGGGTTTCTCATGAGCTCGGCCCGTGCCTCAAACTGCCTCAACCACCGCAGACCAGGTCGATCCCTGCGCCATCACGCCAGCGCGGCTGTCGCGCCTTGTCCCCGGCATCGACGCCAAGCTGGCCACCACCTATGCGGCGGCGCTGGAGTTCGCGCGCCAAGCTGGAGACCTGACCACGCCTGGCCGGGTCCGCCACTTCATGGCCCAGTGCGCCCATGAGACCGGCGGCTTCGCGCGCCTGGTCGAGAGCATGGCCTACAGCGACCCCGCGCGGTTGGACCGGCTGTTCTCGGCGGTCAACGGCCGTCAGGACGCCATCGAGCTGATCGCCAAGGGACCTGAGGCGATCGCCAACCGCGTCTACGCCCGGCGCAACGGCAACGGCGTCGAGAGCACCGGTGATGGCTGGCGCTACAGAGGGCGCGGGTTCCTGCAGATCACGGGCCGCGGCAACTACCGCCAGATCGGCAACATCATCGGCATGAACCTGGTGTCGCGGCCGCAGGTGCTCGCAGACCCAGCCGCCGCGGCCGCCGCCGCCGTCATCTACTGGCGCGAGAAGGGGCTGAACGCCGCCGCCGACGCCGACGACATCCGAGCCGTCACCGCCGGCATCAATCCGGCCCTGGCCGGCCTCGATGACCGCACCGCCTGGCTGGGCCGCGCGCGCCGGGTGTGGCCGTGATGGACGCTCCCAAGCTCGCCGACATCCAGTGGACCTGGCGCAGGGCCTTCGCCTTCACCGTCGTGTTCATCACCGCCGCCCTGGAGTGGCTGATCATCCGCGCCATCGAGAAGGGCGGGGCTTCGGCGGCGGAGCTGCGGACCCTGGGCGTCGGACTGCTGCTGATCATGGCCCTGGTGGTCTGCGCCTACATGATGGGGGCCACGGCCACCGACATTCAGCGGATCCTGCTGGCCCGCCACACCACGGTCCAGCGCACCGAGACCGGAGGCGCGGCGTGAAGGCGATCCTGAGCTTGACGGAGGCGGTGCTCGGCTTTGCCGGCCGCCACTGGCGTGGTCTGGCGATCCTGGCCCTGACCGTTGTGGTCAAGGTCGTGTTCTTCCCGCTGGCCAACAAGAGCTACGAGTCGATCACCAAGATGAAGAAGGTGCAGCCCGAGGTCGAGGCGCTGCGCAAGAAGTTCA